>JAZJZV010000184.1:0-3147 GCA_040389485.1 Chlamydiota bacterium | reverse complement strand
TTGCAGCCGTTTAAATGCAGATTATTTGACAAGACGAGAGTGATCAACCCATCGCCAAGACCCATACAGCTGAATACAGCGCACCTTTGCATTTTTCTACCTTCTATACCAAGTAGCAGTATAGTTGAACTATAGTTCCTAGTAAAGCATACTACCTGTCCAGGACTCAAGCAGGATCGTTATGTGCACTGAGACAAACGCCCTTCCCCCATCGCCCTCTTCCTGGAGGATGAATGTATCTACCCTACGCATTGAGAAAGCACGGCTTAATGCGTGCAAAATCTATTCTTTTTTTCAGTGTCTAGGAATAGGCTGCAGAGGCGTCGTTTGGAGCCTTAAAAGTGATGATGGAAAAATGCAGGCCATTAAATTGAACTACAGCCCCCTAACTATCAAGGAAGAATTTAACATCCCCTTCTCCTGGCCCAACTATACGGTCGGGCTCTCTCTGCATCCCAAAGGGTTTATTCCTTCAGCAGCTCCCTACATTCCCGAGATGATCGTTATGCCCAAATACGACGGAACATTAAAAAATTATTTAACAAAACTCTCCATTCGAGAGCGCCTAGACGCCATCTGCCAAATCTCTACAGGACTCAAAACACTGCATGCTCTCGGGCTCTTCCATAACGACCTCAACCTGAGCAATATCGCCTACCACATTGAAAATAAGCGGTTTGACATCATCGACTTCGGAAAGACCGAGCGAGATGCCTCCCTGATGGATAATGATGTTAGAGAGCTTAAGAATATCCTTGTATCCATTCTTATGGGAGACGAGAATGTTCTCCTTACATTTGAAAAACTGGGAGTCTCGGAGGCATCCCTTTGTGATGCCGGATTCAACCCTGAGATTTGCCCTTTGATAATGAGAACTTTGGAAACCCTGCCCGATACAGCAGTTGAGATCAGCTTCGTTTTTAGCGCGCTTCAAAGCCGCTTGTTACATTAAGATTTCAACAATAAAATAATTTCAAAATAGATAATTTAAATGCAAACAATTCAAGCTTTTAAAGATTGATATTTATTTCAAAAACACTTAGAATAGATGAATAAAGAAAAGTAAAAAAGAGGAGATCTCATGTCCGCATCAAACGTCAATTCCGCACAGCAATCCATTGACGCAGCCCAAGCTGCTGTCCACGCGTATATGTTCAGGCTAGCCCAGGAAAAACAGCTCGACGCAGATGCGGCCTCTGAACTTGCAACTGCTGCGGACGACATCAACGGATCGATCGCCTCTCTCTATTATTTAAAAGAAGAGCTCGAGCAACTTGCAGAATCTGAACAGCCAGCGACTGAAGAAGAAACAAAGGCCGCACAGCTCGCCGCTTTTAATGCCATGCAAGATGTCATTGACTTGGCAAAAAGAGCCTTCCCTGAACTATTTTGGACCGATGCAGCTCATATGCATGCACATCCTGATATTCCCGAAGATTTGATCGACAATGAGGTCACTTTTGAATTATTCGAGCGTCCCGTCTCTCACATATGCGGCACGGCTAAACACACTTTTAACGCACAGTCTCTCGTGAAACCGGATGGAACACCGATTACAATCTGCCCTCTTACTAGAGAAGATATTGGTGCTAAACGTGAATATGACTATGATAAACAAGAAAAGATATACAATTACGTTCTAGATAAATTGGCGCCTCCCGCTGAAACTCCTGCTCCTACGCCAACAACAGACCCCACACAACCCTCTGCAGAGCCCGCTCCTAACCCTCCGCAATACACCTACGGCGAAGCGCTTGGAACACCCGACAGCCAGATCTTCGAACAAACGGCCCCCGAGGTTCAGCATAGCCCCGTCGAAATGCAGTATGGCCCTACCAACCTATATGACGATGTTTATCAGCAGCTATATCCCACCCTTCCGCTCAAATACGCCTGCTCCTCTGTGGGTGGTGCAATCGCGGTACACGCTGCCGCCGAAGCTCTCACGGGAGCTCCATGGGATTTAGGGAAAATTCTCTGGGAAGGACATAAAATCAATGCTGACTATCTCAATAATAAGGACGTAAGCCCCTACATTGGGAGCTTGATCATGGATTCTGACCGCATTCAACTTTTTGCATGGAGGGATGCAATTCCTGATATGACTTGGATCATAAGTCAGGGAGCGACCACCAATATCACCGGCGAGGCTCCACTCTTTCTCAGCGGAAACATCCCACAATCTAACTTGCGCTCTTTCTTTGAGAATATCGTTCGCCACCTCGTTATACATGCAGCGCATCAGGAAGATCCAAACTTAGCTATTGTAATAGCAACTGGTAATAGCATGGACGTTCGACAGTGCCTACTCCTGCAAATCTCCGTTCTTGAAGGCTCTCTTGGTGAAGACCTCGAAGACGTACGTATCAGCATTTTCGACCCGCACGGAACGGATGAACTTCCCGCATCTTTGTCGTCATTTTCCAGGATTGATGATGCTGCGATCCATCTCGCCTCTATCCTGCCTTACACAACCTCTTCTCGTGGTCCCTTTGAAACCTACCAGTCAACACATGCGCTGAATCAAATTGCTCTATATCCCCTGATGGCCAAGCCCTCTCAAGCTCTCCCGCTCCTAGGCTCGAGTAGCACACACTCTCAGCAATACGTAGGATCAAGCAGCAGCTCGTCCCACGAGCCCCTGCAGCACCCAACACTAATGAGCAGCAGCTCGAGTTACCCTGTGGAGCCAATCAGCCTGAACCAGGTCAGTATCATGCAGATGCGTGACATCGTGGGCACCTTGAAGTATTGGTTGACACACATGCACTCTGACCCTGATTTTCAGTCTCGCACACATGAAAGCTATGCTTCCATTCAACAGCTTCCTGGCAAGGAAATTGCTAACGCTGTCTACTTCGAGTATTACAAGATTCTGACAGAAGAGTTGCGTTGGACTCCCGACGGCTCATTCAACTGGGCAGAGCGCTGCTTTCTCTCTGAAAACTTCGCTAGAGCAGGCCTTCCTACTCTCCCGCACATGGTTTATCTGAGACTGAAGGCAATCGAAAACGCACTCAAACTGTTTGGATAAGATTTTCCCACCTATACCGAACGTGACTCAAGAATCGGATTTCGGCTGCGCCAAAGCCCCGGGGTTGGACGATCGCAAAAGGGTCAATATTAACTGCAATATGGACCCTTTTG
>JAZJZV010000183.1:6931-14662 GCA_040389485.1 Chlamydiota bacterium | reverse complement strand
GTTGAGAGGGAGGATCTTTCGATGGCTCCATCCGTGCGAACCGCTAAGTTCGCTCTGCAACGAGTCTCGTCTTGTACTCTCTCTAAAATCGTAACTTGTTTTTTCTGAGATGGTTAGCGACATAATTTAAATTTTTATTGCCTTGTTGTTCAATTTTTAGTTTCTGATTTTTCAGAAATAAATTTGTTTAAAGGATCAAATATATTCTTTAATCCGATAGTTTATTCATATTGTACCAAGATTTGAAATTAAAATCATTCGGAAGATTGTTGTTGGTTGCCTTTAGGTTAGTTGCGACGTCTTCGTGTAGCTATAAGGCGTTGATAATCAAGATAGTATCTGAATAGAAAGAAAATATTTTACGAGTTAAAAATAGGTGAGTTGCTTTGGGGTTTTAGGCGATTTTTACGAAGGCGTTCAGAGGGCACGCCCCCACGAAGCTGAGGGGGAATGATCAGCAAGAGCGGTAAAAACAGGTGCCCAAGCGGCGGGCGGCGGGGCACTGAAAGATCAGTGCGAGCGACGAAGAGCGTAGATGATGTTTTGGAATAAACAAATGACATAAAAAAAGCAGCTCCTGGTGGAGCTGCTTTTGGATCCTGCAATATACCCGTACTCGGACTTAGTTGGAGTGGGCAACGAATTCGCAGATGAGCGCGATATTCAGCGGGATGGGGAAAGGGATTTGGTCGAAGGCAGGGGAAACGAGGAGTTGGCCAGAGAACTTAGCGGGTTCGCTAGTGAGGTACTCAGGGACGCTCGTTGCGCCATTTTCAATGCTTTGCTTGATGATCGGCATTTGATGGGATTTCGATTTGATCGAAACCGTCATGCCGGGTCTGACAAAGAAAGAGCGGCGGTCGACTTTTTTGCCATTCACGAGGACGTGACCATGGCTGACGAGCTGCTGCGCAGCAAAAATGCTGGGCGCGAGTTTGAGTCTGTAGACGATGTTATCGAGGCGGCACTCAAGACGCTCGATGAAGATCGCAGGGGTGTTCCCTTTAGAACGCACAGCTTCTTTGTAGTAACGCACGAGCTGAGAGTGAGAGAGCATTCCATAAACTGCTTTGAGTTTTTGTTGCTCTTCCAACTGAACGCCGTAGTCAGATTTCTTTTTTCTTTTCGCTCCGTGCATTCCCGGTGGATTTGGCTTGTGCAGAAGGGGATTGCGCGCTTTACCGAAGATGTTCGCTCCAAATCGACGTGCGATGCGATTTTTGGGGCCTGTGTATCGAACCATTGTATCTCCTAAAAAATATGCTCAAGGATTTCATCAATAGACACGTATGCTAATACACCCTTAAATTTTTGTAAACGCACAAGTGAGTCAAATAATATTTAATACGCGTTTCCTCTTGTAGGGATTGTAGCGCAAAGGTATTATTTTCAGACAAAAAAAGGAGATCGGAATGGGCACGGGCGATTACTGCGTGTTGGCATATTATTATTTTACATCGATTGAAGATCCTCATGGAGAGGTAATACGCCATTTGGAGTTCATTGGGAATAAGGACATTAAGTGCCGGGTTTACATCTCTCACGAGGGGATCAATGGGCAAATGAGCGCTTCTTCTGCCGACGCCCTTCTGTACATGGATTGGCTGAAGAGCGATCCGCGCTTCAAGGATGTGGTCTTTAAAATCCATCATTACCACGAGCATGTTTTCCCCAGAGCCACTGTAAAATACCGCAAGCAGATCGTCGCAATGGATGAAGAGGTCGACATCGCGATGACGGGTGAGCATGTTTCGCCGCAGGAGTGGAAGCAGATGTTGGAAGAGAAGGACGACAAGACGCTGCTTCTGGATGTGCGCAACGACTACGAATGGAAGATTGGTCACTTCGACGGGGCTGAGCTTCCCGCGCTGGAAACTTTCCGCCAGTTTCCCGAATATGCGCGCCGCTTGAGGGAGCAGTGTGATCCCAAAGAGACGAAGGTGATGATGTATTGCACTGGCGGCATTCGCTGCGAGCTTTATTCGGCAGTCATGAGGAAAGAGGGTTTTGAGAAGGTTTATCAGCTCGATGGCGGAGTGATCAACTACGGACTCCAAGAGGGTCACGACAAGTGGGAAGGAAAACTGTTTGTCTTCGATGACAGGCTCTCTGTGCCCATTGCAGATGATGGGAAAGAAAACATCATCAGCCACTGCTCATTTTGTGAAAAGCCCGTAGATCTCTATTACAACTGCGCGAACATGGATTGCAATGAGCTCTTTCTCTGTTGCCCAGAATGTGCAGATACAATGAAGGGATGCTGCTCAGAGTCGTGCTGTAGCGCGCCGCGCGTGAGACCCTATGAAAAAGGTGAGCGCCCTAAGCCGTTCCGCAGAGCGCATCTGATCTAATCGCGCCAGAGTTCTCGGATGAGGGAGAGGATTTGCTCCTGCGTTTCGGGAAGCACGACGGTAAGGCCTGGTTTAATTCCGCGCTCGGAGAGCTCAAACGCGCGCATGGTGTTGCAGATTCTGCCGTCGAGGCGCACTCCAATGCCGCGGATGTCGATCATATTGCCCCAGTCGCTGAACATTTCAAGGGTGAGCTCGCAAGCAGTGATGAGAAATACGATTTTTTTATCGGGGTGGAGATCGACGAGCTCGAACATTTTTTCGCCGATGTAGTGGATCGTGGGAATGAAGAGGGGAATCACGCCCTCGGGAAGGGCATTGACGCTCTTGCCGATGAAGCACTGCCTGCAGATGGGATTTTCGGGGTCGTGGATGCAGGCGTCGGTGAACCTGCCAGAAGGACATTCCATGGGTTTATGGCAGTAGGAAAAGCCGATGACAAAAAGGGCGTTTTCTTCTTGTGTTGCCTGGAGGAATTGCTCTTTATTTTCGATGCCGTAGAAGAAAAAGTCGCCTGAGCGGACAAAAGATTTCTTTTTGAGAGCGGATTTCATCCACCGGTAGGTATACTTCAGAGGGTGTTTGAAGAAGTAGCGCAGAAAAATGCGGTTGGGATCGTGAGAGAGAAGATACTTGGCGGCTTTGAGTTTAAGCCCGCGCGCCGTCTCTTCAGTCATCCCGGGAATATTGGGTAGTGTTTTGAGCACTTTGAGGGGATGGCTTTTTTCTGAGGAACGGCTACCCGCGTCCCATTCCGCCTCAGCCTCTTCCCATGGGCGCTTGTCGCTCCAAATTTTTAATCGATTTTGCATATGGTCCTATGTCGACGTTAACATACCACTTAGCGCATGAAAATCAAAATGGCAAAAATCATTTGAGCGTTCGCATTGAAGGCGGGCTTTTGCGCAATGCAATACCCGCACTGTCCAAATTCCCCGTTGTGGGCGGAGCTTTTTTGGTTCCACGGGACCATGCATTCGCGGTGCTCAAGCAGCTCGGGCCTACCGGACGCGTCTTTTTTCAGGGGAAGAAGGTGCTGATCGATCCGTTTGCCCCGTTTGAGTGGGTGTTTGTTCTGGAGTCGAATGTGCTCTCGGGGAAGTGGAGACTTGGCACTACATCCGGCGCTATCCATGCAGCAGAGTGGTTTTTCCCAGGCAATCCCTCTTTTATGCTCATGCACGGGATCATCCGTCCGATGAAAGAAGAGGTCGAAGCCCAGTGGATGCGCAAAGTTCTGACAGGGCCCGTTGTGCTGGATGAGCGCGCGCTTCAAGATTTCACAGAGGACTTTGAGGGGGATTCTTGTGTCGAGCGGATCAATCCCCTCCCTCAGAAGATGCTTCCCTTCCTCGTCCTTTCTGATCGGCATGGAGCGTTTGCCGACCTGTGGTTTGACTATGGCGGCTTGGGAAAGGTGGCCTCGCACGACCCTAGGTCCTCTGCGTGGAGAAATCTGCAGGTGGAAAAGGAATGGGAAAGGGATCTTCTCGAAACTGACTTCATCAAAAAAATCGTGGGCAATTCTCATTACTTTTGTCCGATGGACAAGGTCGCCAAAAGTCTGACGTTTCTTCTCGAGGTGGGTTGGACGGTTCTAGATAGCAATGGAAGAAGAGTGTGCCGCAGCACTGGCGAGGAGATCCAAGCCGAGATACAGGGGCAAACGCTCTATCTGCGCTCTCAGGTGCGTTATGAGGACCACCAGGCCAATTTAAAAGATCTGATGGGAGCCTTCAATCGGCGGGAGCACTTTGTCGAGCTCTCTGCGGATGCAATTGGGCTCATCGATAGGACCTCTTTTGAAAAGCAGTGGGGGGATTTATGCGAGGAGGAGATGGTGTCGGATCGCCTAGCGATTCCCAGACACCGCATGGGTCTCATGCAGGGTCTCATGGAGGAAAGAGGAGATCTTGCGGAAAAGCTCCAGGCTCTGACGACCTTGGCTCCCTCAGTTGCCGCTACCCCCGGCAAAGAATTCCGTGCGACTCTTTTTACCTACCAGAGCGAGGGTCTTCAGTGGCTTAAATTTTTGGAGGAAGGGGGGTTAGGAGGTTTACTCGCCGACGAAATGGGACTGGGAAAAACTGTGCAAGTGCTGGCATTTTTTTCCCAGATGACACTTTTTGCCCCCTGTCTCATCGTCGTTCCCACCTCGCTGCTTTTCCATTGGAAGCGGGAATTTGAGAAATTTGTCGAAAACTCCTCCGTTTATGTGCATGCCGGCAAGGAAAGAGCGAGGGACGCAGAGGAGTTGAGGTCGAAACAATGGATCTTGACCTCCTATGCGCTCCTGCGGATCGATGCCGCGCTGCTAAGCGAGGTGGAGTACCAATGCGTTGTTCTAGATGAGGGGCAAGTCATTAAAAACCCCGAGAGCCAGATCGCTGGAGTTGCCTATGCTCTTAAATCCAAAATGCGCCTCATCATTACGGGAACCCCCATCGAGAACCGCTTTGATGATTTGTGGTCGCTCTTTCACTTCTTGCTTCCCGATCTTTTAAAGAGCCGTAAAGAGTTTCAGTCGCAGATGGCCGCGGGACAAATGGACGCGCGCTACATGGACAGGGTCAAAAAGAAGATCCGCCCTTTTATTTTGCGCCGCAAGAAAGAGGATGTGGCCCTGCAGTTGCCTCCCAAAATTGAGCAGACTGTCTACGTCGAGATGACCGAGCTGCAGAGGGCTGCCTATGAGAGCTTTTTACAGAAGACCCAAAACGGCCTGCTGAAGAAGGTGCAGCTCGATGGGGCCTCCTCCCATCGGATGCAGATCTTGGAAGCGATCCTCCGCCTGCGCCAGATCTGCGCGCATCCGTGGCTGATCGAGCAGAACAGCGAGGATTCATTTGAGATGAGCGCCAAGTTTGACAGACTCTTTTCCGATCTGTCGGAAGTGGTTGAAGAAGGGCGCAAGGTACTTGTTTACAGCCAGTTCACTCAAATGCTTAAACTGATGGAAAAAGAGGTGAAACAGCGGGGATGGAAACACGTCTATCTCGACGGCAGCACGCAAGACCGGGAGAAAATCGTCAGCCAGTTCCAGGAGGATCCAGAGACATCTCTCTTTCTGATTAGTTTAAAAGCGGGCGGTGTGGGATTGAACCTCACCGCCGCCGACTATGTCTTCCTCTACGACCCCTGGTGGAATGAGGCCGTGGAGCAGCAGGCGATCGATCGAGCACATCGTGTCGGGAAACAAAACACCTTAATCGCTCGCCGCTACATCACAGCTCTGAGCATCGAAGAGAAGATCATGCATCTCAAAAACCACAAAAAAACTCTTTCGCAAGCTCTTCTCGAGGGCTCGTCGGATTTTGAGCCTCTTGGCATAGAAGAGTTGCTCCAACTTCTGATCTAGCTGCCGTACATCTCGTCTTTGTCTTGCTCGAGGAGCTCTTTCGCTGCAAACTTCAAAGTGATCAGGCCGTCCTCGAATCCCACCTCTCGCAGTAGTCCATCGAGAAAGCGCAGCTCCGCGAGAAGCTGGTCGTTGATCGACTCTAGTTCCGAGATCCTCTTGAGCATCTGCTCGTTTGTCATTGGTTCCTCCATCTTGTTTGGCGATAGATAGTAGGATGCCAAAAGCGTGCCAAGTGCGGGTCTGACAATGCTAAGTTATTGATTCTGAGTGCGAGATATTTTGAATGGCTAGGCAGGAAAAGGTGCGTCGTACATTTTCATCAAGAACGACTCCTGGCTGCTTTTGCCAATTTCTGGCTCCTGCACCTCGATTTGATGCTGCTTTGCCGCATTAGCAATCACTTGCTCGATTTTTCTGAAGTAGCTCTCACCGCCACCCTTGGTATAGGATTGCAACATCGCTCTCCCTCTTGGTTGCGAGGGGATGTGGGATGCTTGAAATCCACATTTCTCGGCATCGCGGCAATTGACAATGGAGTCATCCAACAAACCTGTCCATTCCTTAGAAACGCCCAATTTGCTAAACAGTTCAACGTGATCCCGTTCCATTTGAATCCCTTTCTTGATAGGTAGTTCTGTTTGTGGGTCAATGGCGCGCGTACTGTTGTGGAATAGTCCTTTTTGGATCGTGTGGCAATTCGGGTAAGCTGCAAGAAAGAGCGCACGGATTTCAGGCGCGTGGTATGTCGCATTGGTGAGGACATTGACGATAATGATTTCACGTCCCAATTTTTGCATCGCAACGGCATTGATGAGATCGATCTTCAAAAAGAGTTTTAGATAACGCTTGCGTGCCAAGAATCGGACAGAGTCAGCGTTTTGAGTGGTGCACTCCATCTCTCCGTCCTCGTTTTTTGAGAGTTTGCACATGAGGACGACATCGCGGAAAACACTCCCTTCTTTGAGCCGGTATTCTCTGACGGACATTTCTTGCGTCTCTGCGTCGAGGTAAGCTGATTCGAATTCAATTTCACCATCGCTGTTTCCAAGTCCAAGTTCCAAAAGCTCATCAATAGGCTCATCGGTGAGACTATCCGCTAGAGCGAGTGGATCAGAGTCTCTGCTCTGCATTCCAAATAGAGTTTCATCGAGATCGAGGTAAAGGACAAGGGGCTGGGCTTCCTTGAGCCTAGCATGGAGAGCTTCAGAGTCCATTCCTGCTGCTGAAGAGAAAAAAGCGCTTGTAAAAAGAGTTTCGACCAATTTTCTGTGAGAAGGATCGATGGCAGTCGTTGCCAGGAAGGTAGAAATTGTGTCCTGGTCGAGCGATTGCGTTGGTGAACTAGATGCCATAGCTGTTGATGCTGCTGCCATAATAACCCTTTTATAATAACTTTATTGTTATAAGTTATCAAATGAATTATTTTAATGCAATGATTTTCTGTTTAAAATAAAAGATATTCAGTCGTGTTAATGTTGTAAATGCCTGAAACTCACTGTATACTGCGGAAAAGTTAGGATAGATTCCATGCTATCAAAACCAATTTTTGAGTTTACTTGAGAATAACTCCTGCTATACTCAAAGAAGATGTTTCTTCGTCTAATAAGAGGTCGCAATGAGAAGTCTGGTTTTTTTCCTCCCCTGCATCGTGCTTGGGCTCATCTCCTGTTCACCGAAAGAGGATGAGGAAATCGATTACGATCAGATGGTGATGTTGGAAGAGGAAGAGGAGTGGACCTCCAGCCGGCCAGAAAAGATGCTAGCAGGCGATGTTTCTCCCGAACCCCAGGAAGTCGTCGTTACTGAAGGTTCTGAAATCCGTTAGGTATGCCTTCAAACTCCAGCAGAATCTTTTTGAGATCGAGACCAGCGGCATAGCCGCCCAGCTTTCCCTGTGACGCGGTGACGCGATGGCAGGGGATCAGGAGCTGGAAGGGATTGCAGCGGCAAGCGGTGCCGACTGCGCGCGCAGCTTTGGGCTGTCCAATGCGCGCCGCGACATCGCCAGAGGCGAGCACT
>JAZJZV010000183.1:0-6921 GCA_040389485.1 Chlamydiota bacterium | reverse complement strand
GAACCTTCTGCATTGCGCGGAAAACTCTTCTTCGAAATAGCGTCAAGTTCTCAAGGGCGTCATTCTCCTCGAGGATTCGCAGATCAAAAGGTTCCTTCTCCTCTTTTTTTCCATAAGCTTCAAAGTAATTCAGTAGAGCCTTTAGGATAGGAGGGGGAAGGTCTTCGGTATAGTGACACTGATAGGAGTCAGCACTTTCCAAATGGATTTGCTCGAGCTTGCCCGCGCGGGCGCGCACGATGACGGCGATGGCTGGGCCTTGATTGAAATGATGGAGGCGAGGGGAGGTGTCCCCTCGCTCCAGGAGTTTAGCGCTGTTCTTCGGTGGCATAGGGCTTATTAACCAGGAACATATGGTCGAGCTCGCTGTATTCATCGAAGCGGCGTTTGCTCACTGATTCACCAGCATAGAACCACTGTTTTTCGGCTTTGCCATCGACGTAGAAAGTCGATGCGCCATGTTTCTTGTCGTTTTCCCAACAGATCTCTTGAGAGAGCATATCGCCATCGATGTAGTGGCGCTCAATGCCGTTTTTCTGGCCATAAAGGTAGGAGACTTCGAGGTAGCGGTTGCCATTTTTGAAGTAAGTCGCCATGCCGTGGAGTTTGCCGCCAACCCATTCTTCAATGGCAAGAGGCTCGCCGTTTTGAGCGTAGGAACGCTTTTCTCCGTGGAGGTTGTTGAGATGGTAGTAAGCAATGGTTTCAGGGGCGCCATTGGGATAATGGGTCTCTTTTTTGACTGTGTAGCCTTGCTCGACGATTTCTTTAGAGACAAGAGCTCCGCTGCGGTCGCGTAGGATGCGTAGGCCTGCTCCTTTTTCGATGCGCGATTCCACTTCATTGCTCATGCTGAAGTACTGGCCATCTAACAACTCAGGTCCTGCAAACTCTTCGACGAGCATGGGGCATCCCTCGTTGTACCACATTGAAATCGAATACCTAGTGGGGGAGAGTTGGATCCATTCTTTGACGGGCATACCGATCGGATCGTAGGAGATCTCTTTAACTTTGTTACCCTGGTTGTAGAGGTAGTAGGTTTCAACCGTTTGGCTGTGGGGATAGGTGAGGGTCATCGGGCCGTGGAGCATTCCGTTCTCGTAGGTCGATGTGATGGTCACGCCGTTCGAGAGAGTAGTGATGACTTGTCCGGGATGGTTTTTCGCTTCCCATTCTGCTTTAGAAAGAGCGTATCCATATTTGTGGACGTAGCGTTCGGAAATGACGCTGTCTTCTTGACTTTTGTCGGAGCAACTTGTTCCAAGGAGGCTCAATAGACCAAGGAGTGCATAGACGTATGATTTCATAGTTCACCTTTTAATTTCTGATTAACAGCTTGTGTAATGCGCGCATGCTCATGCTCGACGGTTTCATAGGCAATTGTCTTTTCCAAGTCCCGATAGAAGAAGCGGAATGTGGCATTTTTTCTATCTTTGCCGATTTGCTCGCTTTTGTAAAGATCTAAAAGTATGACCTTCTCCAGCAAACGCGAACGTGCAGCACGTGCGGCATTTAAGATCGTTTCAATAGGCGTCTCTTCCGCCAATGTGAGCGTCCAGTCTCTTTCCGATCCAGGAAATTGAGGGAGATCGGCCACTTTGAATTGCTTAGGGCAGCAGGAGAGGAGTTCATTTAAACTGATCTCTGCGAAGTAAACTCTTTGCGGGATGTCGAGGATGCGGATCTGTTCGGGGTGGATTTCTCCCATGATGCCGAGTTGCACATCCCCTTTTTTGATGCGCGCTTGCCTTCCCGGATGAAAGTGATGCAAGTGCGAGATTTCAAATGACACGCCTGAAACTCCCATGCGGGCAAACCAGTTTTCCACGATCCCTTTGAGGTCGTAGAAATCGACCTCCTGGGGCTTGCTTTCCCAGTGGTAGGGCGCTCTTTTGCCGCTGAGGATAATCGCTGCAGTGGAGGGTTCGACAAACTGCTCGCCCGACTTGAAATGCACACGACCCACCTCAAATCCGTGGATGTCGAATTGGCTATGATCGCAGTTGTGCTTGATCACTTGCAATAGTCCAGGAAGCATCGATGCGCGCAGCACCGATTGGTCGATCGAGTGCGCTTGCATCACGGCGATGAGAGCCTCTTTGCCCAAAGTGCTCTCGATGGAGAGCGAGGCCTGGTCGGGGTGGATGAGGTCGCAAGTGACCATTTCCTGAAGACCTGAGGAGAGAAGCAGCTCTCTCACTTGCTTTTCGATGAGATAAAGCGGAGAGTCAAACAGCGTTGTCGTGACGTGGCGGGGAGGCTTGCGTGGAATGTTGTTGTAGCCATATACCCGTGCCACTTCCTCGATCAGATCCACCTCAATCGCGATGTCGCCTCGGTAAGTGGGGACGGAGATGAGAATCTGATGCTCGCTCTCTTCCACCACGTGCATGTGGAGGCGCCTTAGCAATGCAGAGATCTCGCCGTTGCTCAGTTCAGTGCCGAGCAGCTGATTGACGCGGTAAGGGCGGCAGGCGATTTTCTTTTCTATAAAATCATGCGCCTTGAGATCGATTCTTCCTTTTGCGATCGTTCCGCCAGCAACCGATTGAAGAAGCGCTGCAGCTAAATCGAGTGCATCCGCAACACTATTGGGATCGATCCCTTTTTCAAAGCGCTGGGAGGAGTCGGATTTGAGATCGAGCATTTTGCTCGTTCTGCGGATCGCCTGAGGAGTGAAGTAGGCGGCTTCAATGACGATATTTTTTGTGTTCTCGTTCACACCAGAAGATTTGCCACCCATCACTCCCGCAAAAGCAAGAGGCTGCTTAGCATCGCAGATCATGAGCGATTCAGGCGGGATCTCTCGCACCACATCGTCTAATGTCGTCATTTCTTTGTAGGAAGTGCCAGAGACGATGAAGAGTTTTTTCTCTGCGATCTGATCCTGGTCAAACATGTGAAGAGGCTGGCCGCATTGCAGCATGACGAGGTTGCCGATGTCGACAACGTTATTGATGCTCCGAATGCCGCATGACTCGATTTTCTTCTTTAGCCATTCAGGAGATGGGCCCACTTGCACGCCCTTGACTACGCGACATGCATAACGCGGACATTGCGCTTGATCGACAACGTGCACTTCAATCTCTTTTTCGATCGGATCGCTTCCCTCAGTGACGGGTAGCTTGTACGATTTAAGTGGCAGCTGAAGAATGGCAGACAGATCGCGCGCCATTCCATAGATACTCATGCAATGGCCCAAATTGGGCGTCAGCGAGACATCCAGGATCACATCGGAATAACGCGTGGCAAGATCCTCGCCAGCAACGGATTCCTCGCTCAGCTCCATGATTCCGTCATGAGAATCGCCAATTCCCAGTTCTTGCCCAGAACAGAGCATTCCATGCGATTCCACATCGCGCAGCTTGCCCTTCTTGATTTTGAACGATTTTCCTTCCTCGTCGTAGAGCACTGCGCCAATCTTCGCAAAGGCAGTAGTGATTCCCGCGCGGCAGTTCGGAGCGCCGCAGACGACCTGGAATTCCTCAACGCCATCGCTCACTTTGGCAACGCGCAACCTGTCGGCATGCGGATGAGGCTCGACGGCAATGACCTTGCCCACGACAACGCCGGTAAATTTAGCGCCAGTAGCATCGACGCTATCGACCTCGATGCCGGCAAGAGTCAGCACCTTTGCCAGCTCCTCCGGTGAGTGCGTCAAATCTAAATATTCCTTTAACCAAGAGATAGGGACTTTCATAAAACAGCAAATAAATTTAAGATAGGAAAGAATACGTATACCAGAAAAAGCGATCCCGGGAAAGAAAATAATGCAGTCCGAGACCTCTCAAAACCTTTGGATCCAGCGCACGAAATGGCTCACCCAGGCCCTGATCATCAGCGGAGCGCTCAATATTGGATTCCTTGCCACTTTCGTCTACTTCACACTCAAGCAAAAGCAGCATTCTCTCGCGATCGAAGGCAAACCCCTTTCCCGAGACAATCCTCTGGTCCAGGAGACTAACGCTAAGCTTCTACGCGCCTACTCGCTTCTCCCCTTTCAAGAGCTCCTCCTACGTCTTGACCATAAAGAACTGGCCGAAGAAGGTCTCGCCCGTCGCGACATTTCTCTGGCGTGCCTCGTCGCATTCCATCATTTTAACCTCGAAAAGGCTCTCGGCGGCATTTCTCCCCAAAAAAGAACCATCCCCTTCAGCAACACAGACGGCCAAGAAACCATCGAGGTTCCCGTGTTTCCTGGACTCACCGACGCGCAGTTTCTGGCCATCTCTCATTTCGCCAAAACAGAAAAGTGGCCCCTCACCACACAAGGCCTCTTCTACGAAATCCAACGCTCCGCAGCCGATCCCACCCTCTTCGAAGCGTTCTATCTCGCACCTGAATTTCACGCCGTCTCCCTTCTGTTCTCAAAAACAGGACTCCATCTTCAGAGTGAACAGATCGTAGATCTACTCTCCGAAGGCGATTGGAAAACCCTTTCCCAATACACCCTTCAGCAGCGCATCGCCCTCGACCTTTCCCCCGAGCGCCGCCAGGCATTCCTCCTCGATTACCTTAACCAAAACAGCCCCCTCGCCGCCAAACTCCTCCTCGAGTCTGATCCCGAATTTTGCGCGAAACGGCTCAGCGATGCGCACATCCTCACCCTCCTCGACCTCTGCTCCGATAAGAAACCCGCTCTAGAAACCTTCTGCAAAGAACTGCTCACATCCCCTCGTACAGACGCCGTCTGCAAACGCGCCGCCCTCACACTCTACGCCTTCTCCGGAGAGACACCTCCTGAGCCCTACGAGCACGCCCTCGCCCTGCAGCGCTTCCACCCCCCAGTCATCGCCACCGTCCAGGCCGCCCTCCCCGAAGCCTCTCCCGCCAAAGCCAAAAAGCGCTACCACACCATCCAATCGGGCGATAACCTCTGGAAAATCGCGCGCAAATACCAAGTGCGCGTCGACGACATCATGCGCGTCAACCACCTCGAAACAGAAAAGCTCCGCCCTGGCAAACAACTCGAAATTCCTGACACATCGAAATAAGAATCTGTTGCTGCACGTTTTTGGCATTTGTTTTATCCTCTTGCCAACAGAGGTTAACAATGGCCGCATCGATCGAACGATTGAGACAAAATTCTCTCCCTGCATTTGACAGCGCTCTTCCCGCAGGATTCCTCCCTTATGAGAAATTCCATCGGGAATTTGCCCTCGGAGACGCGTCGACGGAGACGATCAATCCCATTACGAGCACTCTTAGCCAGACAATGCACAGGGATCTAGATGAAGGTCTAAGGCTTCTGTTGGCAGTAGATCATACAGTTTTGGAAGGGTATGAGCAATTTATCCCCTCCATTGAAAAGCTCGCTCCAGATATTGCGCAAAAGTTGGCTGCAGGAGGGAAAATTTTTCTCGTAGGTTCTGGGTCGAGTGGGCGCGTTGCCGTAGACATTGCTGCAAAGTGCAACCAGGCGTTTCCTCAGCACGCGAGTCTGATCCACGGAGTCATCGCGGGAGGTGATTCAGCGATGGTCAGAGCGAAAGAAGGTTTTGAAGATTCAATCCAGAATGGAGAAGAAGCGTTAAAGGATGTCCACCTCGGATCCAGCGATACTGTCTTTTTAATTTCCGCAAGCGGATCTGCTTCTTTCAACGTGGGATGCGGCCACTATTCAGCAGAGAAGGGGGCCAAAGTCTACTACTTTTATAATAGCACATTCATTCCAAGCAGAACCCAGGAACTTTTTGATCGTACCCACAATCCCGTTATTCCGCTTCAACTGGACACAGGTCCTCAAGCAATTACAGGATCTACGCGTTTACAAGCAGCTTCACTCGCAGAAGCCTGTCTTGGAGGTCTATTGGCAAGCGCTTCTTATTGTGCTCTAGGAAACGACGAACGTGCGCACAACTTCCCTATAGAGTTGGTCGAGAAACTGCAAATAGGGATGGCTCTAGTTGAGCAGCAATTAAAATCGATTGGTTGGTTTGCTGAAAAACAGAAAGAGATTTTTTCCGACCCGCGTTCTAATTTTCGCGAGTTGGGAGATCACTCAAACCAAGGATACGTCACTCTGCTCGCCTCAGAAGACAGCATCCGCGAAGTGTTAATTGATGCCACCGAAACATCCCCCACATTTTCCACAAATCCTATCCGCAGAGAACATGAACTCAGTCGAAAAAGGGCGGAATTTCGGGCTTATCTAGTGGGAGAGGAGACTAACCTCAAAGCGTGGAGAGCACTTCTAGGCAGGGAAATTCACTTCGAAGACCTGACAGATGTTCAAAGCTTTATTCTCTCTACCCAAGAAGATGGGATCAATGCCTATGAGCGGCGTCCCACAGGACGAGGCAATTTTTTAATGGGAGTTGCGAAAATCGATGAGACACAATCGATTTCAGAAACCCTTTTGAGTCATTTAAAAAATGCAGACGGAGAAACAGGCCTCCTTCTCATTTGCAGGAGCCAGTTGACAGAACTTCAAAAAGAGCCGCTTAAGGGATTTACCGGTAATTGCATTTTCATCGAGAATGTTCCGCATGATCCCCTAGGCATAGCAGAGACGATCGTTACCAAACAAACGCTCAATCTCATCTCAAACGCCTCCATGGTGCTCATGAATAAAGTACTCGGCAATCGGATGATCGATGTGAGAGCCTCCAATAGAAAACTGATCGACCGCAGCATGCGATTGATCAAGGAAATCTGGAACGGCGATTATTCGCTAACCGATGAACAACTATACCACCTTGTTGCCCATGTAGGCACTCTTAAAGAAGACTATGAGGAAAGGGGAATCTATACCCCCTCCGTAGTGAAAATCATCTTGGCCATGCTTGCACTTAATAAAACGCATGAACAGTTCCAAGAAGTGCTCGATTATCTTCGAGAAAATCAAGAAAAGATCGAGTGAGACCATGGCGATTCCGCGATCTTTCGATTTTCGCTCGCCCTCTATGGGGCGTCCCGCAT
>JAZJZV010000182.1:0-1886 GCA_040389485.1 Chlamydiota bacterium | reverse complement strand
GACCAGATGAGCTCTAGTCCTGGAGAGAAGCGATTCACCGTTTTATGGTAGGTCCAAACGGTAAAAGATGAGTCTTGACCTTGCAACGAGGAGCGGTAGTTTTTTCCATAGAGCGGAACGCTTGTAACAAGGCTCATCCAGATTCTTGGCGACCAGCAGCCCCTTCTCGTTTTGAAGCTTTTTGCTACAGAAATGCCCTCTTCCGCTCTCAGCATGCCGAAGTCTTTGTCTTGAACCTTCAAGTTGAGACTATTTGCGCCGTGCTCTCGAAAACCATTTTGGTGCAAACTGGAGTAGTCGAGATTAAAGAACGGTTCAAAATCGACGACTCCGATGTGGAAGTCGCCCCCGCCGCCCAGATGCGCGCTCCAGTCGTAGCCGTTGTGTCTGCTTGTGGCTTTGCGGTTTTCTCCAGTAAAATGGATGTGGCGCACCGTATGGAAATAATCAAAGGCTCCTAAAACCGAGGTTTCGACAAAGGCCCAAGCATTGCTCCAGTCGGCGTAAATGCTCATGAACGCGCTGGGAATGTGTGCATGTCCCATTCCCTCGCTCCACTTCAGGTAGGTGGTATTGCCGCCGATGGCAGCTCCCAAGACAATTCCACTGCCAAAGCAGTAGTCTCCGCCAATCATCGCACCGCCCGTATCGGAGATGAATCCCCTTTGGTCGCTGCGCGGCTTTTGATGGATGTGCATTCCAAAGGGCTCGAACCACAGACTGGAATTTTCTGTGTTGACGAACTCCACCATGTGGTTGCAGCACTGCGCTGTGGGACGGATAGTGAGGATGGAAGCGATCTGGCTGCGCAGGTCACTATTCAAAAGTCCAAACTCTCCAAATTGAGCGGGATGCAACTGATCAAGAGCTTTGACGCGCTGATTGGGGTTGAGCCGTGCGATCGCTTCAATCACGCTGATCAGATCTTCCTGTGCAGGGATAGGCTGACCGCCTTCAAAGTATTGCAGACTTTCGAGGTAGAGGCCAACCTCTCTGGGGTTGTGCTCTGTAATCGTAGGTTGAATGAAGAAGCGGTTGTTCAATACGCCTAAAAAAACATCATTCGCAGTGTATTGAATATTGAGCTTTAAGATTCCACCTGGGTCAAGCACGTTGACTGCTGTAAATTGTCCCGAACTTCCACCGTCAGCGTGGAGCACTCTGTAGACGATATTGGAGCCAGCAAAATAGGCTCCCTGAAGGGGAAGCACATCGAGAGATCCATCGAGGGCTGCCGTTCCCGTGATATCGAGAAGATCGCTGTTGCCCAGCGAATCGATTTCAATGAAAAGATGACCGCTGGGGTTCTGAGTGTAATTGCCGGCGACGTGGAGCGTGCCGATGGAGTTGCCTGGACTTACTGTGCCGCTGCTGATTAGATTACCGACGGTTCCGATTCCGCCCAGAGTTCCACTGCTGTTTACAGTTACGGGCACTATGAGAGTGCCTTCGACAGCAAGCAGCCCCTGGTCAATAGTGACAGATCCGCTATACCCCGGGTTGCTTGCGGCAGCGAGGTACATGCTCCCCACTCCTGTCTTCAGGAAATTGCCGGCGCCTGTAATGCCACTGCCGAGAGTGACAACAGATCCCACATTGACAGTGCCTCCCCCCGCCATGAAATTAAATACGCGCGTTGTCGATGTTGGTCCATCCAGCTCGAGAGTACCACCATTGAAATTCAGCTGGCCGGTGACAGCTCCCAAGCTAGTATCGTCGAATGAGGCGATGGTTCCTGCGTTGATCGTCGTGCCGCCCGTATAAGTGTTAGCACCGATCAGCCTTAACGTTGTAGCAGCTCCATTTTTGATGAGCGAGCCGCCGGATCCATTGATGCCGCTGCCGCTACTTGTAAAGGAAGTGTCTACTGTCGATGTGACCTGCAG
>JAZJZV010000181.1:0-2385 GCA_040389485.1 Chlamydiota bacterium | reverse complement strand
CAATCTCGTAAAAGCACTCAAAGAGCTGCGAGGCATGGACCTTGATTCGACCATCAAGGAACTAGAGATCCTAAGAGGCATCGAAATGGGTCAAGAGTCAAAAGAAGCAGAAATAAAAGCAAAGACTCCATCTTCTCCTGTTCCTTCTTCATAATAATTAAATTTTTAAGTATACACCCAATTTTAAGAATAGTGTAAACTTTAAAATTGAAAGTTAACACCAATGTATGGGGATTCATATGACTTTTGACGTACATCAATTGGGCTCGCTAGTTCCTGAGTCCTACAGTAGACAAATTGATGAGAGAGTCGCTCATCAAGAAATGCCCTATGGATACACCTCAGAGCCCCCTCCCGCAGACACCGGAGATTTCAACCAACGCAAGCTAGAAAGCGACAAGCAATACAGAACCCGTAGAGGCGAGTCGAAATGAAATCAGTTCGAATAGGCGAAAAAACGTCAGTTCCCCGGGGAAAAGAATCAGAAATGAAGAAGAAGCCCGGCGGGTCGAATGTTGGGAAATATAAAGGTGTCAAATCTTTCGCTGGACCCTCTGGCGGATCTCCATCGGGATCATTCCCAATTAATACGCGTAAGAGAGCCAAGGCGGCTCTTGCGTACGCACATAACGCTCCAAAACCAGCCGGAATTAGAGCTGCGGTGCATAAAAAGTTTCCCGATCTGGGAAAGCCGAAGAAAAGCAAATAGAGGAAAGAGATGAAAAGAGCAAGTGGTCATTACGAGCATGAGGTTGAAAAGCCGCAACTAGCTGCTCAAGGACATGAAGGACCTGGAATGGGCGCAAAGCCTGGGATGGGTTGCATGGACTTTAAAGGCGAAGCCGATCCTATCGCTTATGGTCAAGCTAGTAGCGCTGGTTGCAAATCAGATTCAAAGAAGATTCATAGCCAGTTTAAAGATTATCACTGGGATTAAGGGGGTAATTCATGGCTGTCGAAATGGGTGAAGCAAGAGAAGCCTGGGGCCAAGATGTTTGGAAACTGGTGGAGAATTTTGCGAACTCAACGAAGGGCGATGGAAGACCTTTTTATGTAGTTTACGCGTGTAAAGAGGATCGTGGGCTGAGTAATGAACTCGGCTGCACAGCTTTCAAACAGGCACTGAAGGCTTATTACGATAGGCCCCCGGCGATGCTGGGAATTTTAGTTTGGTACGTCAACCAGGCGACAGGAGAGTTCAGGTTTTGTCCAGAACTATCCGCACCTCCTGATGTGCCCCTTGATGAGCGTTTACTTTCAGATAAAGCATCCGATGCGTCTGAAAGAGTAGCTGCTCAAGGAGAAAAGTTAAACGCATTGGTTTCTTAAATATGGGCGAAACCAGTTGTACGGAAAAAGCGAACAACTGAAAGGCCGCCGCCAGGCCGAAGGGATTTATGGCAATTGATATAGACATGCAGAGTTACGCGGGCGAGAGCAGAGATCCAGCCGCCGTGGATCAGCAAGCAGTAGATACGAATTCTTACCACCAAGGAACCGAGGACTATCCGGTCCAAAAAGAGCTTCTCGAGCAACCTGAAAAGGTTGAAGTCGAAGAAAAAGTCGAAAAACCGGAAGTGAATCCACAGGCGGAAAATTTCCGCGCGCTCCGTGAGGAAGTCGATCGAATTAAGGCAGAAAGGGAAGTAGAAAAGCGGGAGCACCAGCTCCAACTTGACATGCTTCGAGCTAACTTGGCTCAACAGCAGGCTTCAAAAGCGCCACAGCCCCGATCAGACAGGATGTTTGATGGGATGCAGGACGACGACGTGCCAAACGTCGCCGAACTGAGAAAAGAGTGGTCGCGGAAGGAATCTGACTATCAGGCAAGGCTCGAAGAGCTTCAAGTGCAACAAATGCATCCCGACTATGTCGAGGTAATAGAAAAATACGCATTACCTCTAGTGAAACAAAAACCGCATCTCGCCGAGGGTCTCCAGGGCGCAAGCAACAAAGCATTGTTTGCTTATGAACTGGGGAAGATGGCTCAGCAAATGCAGGAACAAAGGATTCAGACAACGACTAAGCCGAGCGAGAACGCTCAAAGAATAGTTGAGAATGCCAGAAAGCCCGGGACATTGTCCCAAGCTGGAGGACAAGCAGCCCTGAGTAAGGCGGACTATTTTGCGTCGATGTCGGATCAAGAGTTTATGAAATTTGCCACCCGTAACCTCGAGGGGATTTAACACTGGGATAAGGATATGGCAGTTACAAGTTTAACCCAATTGCCACCGGAAGTGCGGACCTATTTCGATAGACTCCTCCTAACGTTGGCGCGCCCATATTTCATTTATGACTTATTCGCGCAAAAGAGACAGATTCCACTTAATTCTGGAAATCAGATGGTTTTCAGAAGATACGGCACGCTAGACGTAGTTGGCGTGG
>JAZJZV010000180.1:7200-8702 GCA_040389485.1 Chlamydiota bacterium | reverse complement strand
CCATGCGGACGAGCGTCGGATAGATGACCGTCTCACCGTGTGGGTGGTAGTCGCCCGAAGTGTCGCCCGAAATCTTAGCGCACTTTCTGTGTTTACCCCCGGGACTTAAGCCCAGCTGGCGCATTGCGTAAAGAATACGCCTTTGGGAAGGCTTGAGGCCGTCGCGCACATCGGGGAGAGCGCGAGAAATGATCACCGACATCGAGTAACGGAGATAGCTCTCCTTCACTTCATCTTCGACATTGCGTGGGACAATGATTTCATCTTTCGTATAAGACATGGCAGCAGGCTCTCCTTAAATGTCCAAATTGTTGACGGCAAGAGCATTTCGCTCAATAAACGCGCGCCGAGGCGGAACGTCTTCACCCATGAGCATCGTGATCATCTGATCGGCAGCAATCGCATCCGGCAAGGTCACGAGCAGTAATGTGCGCTTGGACGGATCCATGGTGGTGTCCCATAACTGATCTGAGTTCATCTCTCCAAGACCCTTGTAGCGCTGGATCTCAATCCCCTTGCGGCCATTGGCACGGAAAAATTCGATCCCCTCTTTGAGGGTATGGATGGGAGTCTCTCTTCCTTCGTCATCGACGATATCAAATAACTTTCCATCGGCAAAGTTGTAACGGTCGAGAGAGAGGTTGTAATTTGCCAAATGCTCTCTGATCTCTTCTAGCTTGGTAGGCTCGTACAGCTCGAGGAATGAAATGGATTTGGGGCGGAAGGTCTTCATCTCCTCCGTCTGTTCTTCAGTAGGAATCGAAGCAAGCGCTTCTGCGTGTTTCTGCTTT
Source organism: Chlamydiota bacterium (assembly GCA_040389485.1). Lineage (GTDB taxonomy): Bacteria > Chlamydiota > Chlamydiia > Chlamydiales > Rhabdochlamydiaceae > JAZJZV01. The sequence goes on along the minus strand of JAZJZV010000180.1, from coordinate 7,911 downwards.
TGTACTTCCTCTTCGCTGTTCTTGATCGCTGCAAACTCCTCTTCCGAGTAGACAAAACGGGTATCATCGGCGAGTTTAATTTGGAATCTGGGGAAAACACCCAGATCATTCTTGGCAGCCATGAACTCGCGGAAGGGAATCCCTTTGCGCTCAATCGAGGCAATGAGAGCTTCGATGTCGCGGATCGCATGCAGCATCAGTTCGAACTGCTCTTTGGAGAGCAACTCGGAGTGGCCAACGAGCCTGACGTGGATATCGCTAATTCCCAATTTGAGCAGGTAGTCATCCATCTCTTTTTCGCTGTGGATGTACCGACCCACCTTCTTTCTCATGACGCGGTAGAGGGGCGGCTGCGCAATGTAAATGAAGCCGTTCTCAATGAGAGCGGGCATATGCCGGTAGAAGAAAGTGAGAAGCAGAGTACGGATATGCGATCCGTCGACGTCGGCATCCGTCATGATGATGATTTTGTGATAGCGGAGCTTCTCCAGGTTGAAATTGCCCTGTCCGACTCCACAGCCGAAGGCACCGATCATCGCGCCCACTTCCTGGTTTTGCAGGATTTTTTCAAGACGGGCTTTTTCGACGTTGAGGATTTTACCGCGGATCGGCAGAACCGCTTGGAAACGGCGGTCTCTTCCAGTCTTGGCAGTTCCTCCCGCAGAATCTCCCTCAACGATGTAGATTTCACAGAGGGCAGGGTCTCTTTCT
>JAZJZV010000180.1:6363-7190 GCA_040389485.1 Chlamydiota bacterium | reverse complement strand
ATGATGCCGAACTCGATGCAGGTGCTCCGCCGGATCGGCGTCGAGGAGCGGCTGCGCCGCACAGCCTTCGCGCCCTATTCGCATCTCAACCGGGTGTGGGACACCGGCGCGGTGACGCGCGAGTAGGTGAGCTGCAGGCGGGCGCTGTCGAGCGCCGTTTTGCGCAAGGTGAGCTCGCGCGCTTTGCGGGCTGCTTCCCTGGCTTGGGCTGCCAAAATCGCCTTCTCGACGATCATGCGGGAAATAACGGGATTTTCTTCGAGATACGTCGTCAGCTCTTCGCCGACAATTTGCTGAACGAGTGAAGCCACTTCGCTATTGCCGAGGCGCTGCTTGGTCTGTCCTTCAAATTGAGGATTGGGAACTTTCAGCGACAGAACTGCGGTGAGTCCCTCGCGCATGTCGTCTCCATGCACGTTCATCTTATCGCTTTTAAGAAGGTTGTGGCCCTTGATGTACTGGTTGAGGACACGAGTCAGTGCCGTGCTAAATCCAGTGACGTGGGTTCCCCCCTGGCGAGTTGAGATGTTGTTGACGTAAGAGTGGAGATTTTCTGTGTAAGTGTCATTCCATTGCATCGCCACTTCAAATTCCGTCACCCCTTCTGAGGTTTCTTTGGTACCACGAATGTAGATAGGTTTGGGAAAGAGCGGGATCTTGTGTTCGTTCAAGTACTCGACAAATGACTTCACTCCCCCTTCGTAACAGAAGGTCACTTCTTCTGGAGCGCCTTCTCGTTCATCGCGGAAGTGGATCGTGAGCCCCTTATTCAAGAAGGCGAGCTCTCTCAATCGCTTGAGGAGGATGTCATGGTCGAACACAATGAC
>JAZJZV010000180.1:2900-6353 GCA_040389485.1 Chlamydiota bacterium | reverse complement strand
TGCTATCATCAGGATAGAATGTCACCCTAGTGCCGTGCTTTTGAGTCTCTCCAGTCACTTTCAACGCCTGAGTCGGCTTGCCTTTGCCAAAATGCATTTCGTGGATCTTGCCGTTTTGGCTCACTTCGACAATCATCTTCTTCGAAAGCGCATTCACGCAAGAGACGCCGACGCCGTGTAATCCCCCGGAGACCTTGTAAGTTCCTTTGTCGAACTTACCTCCCGCATGCAGAATAGTCATGACAACCTCAAGAGCAGTCACATCGCGGCCCTGCTTGTGAGATTCCTTCTCATGTCTTCCAACGGGAATACCTCGACCGTCATCGGAAACCGTACACGAGTTGTCTTTGTGCAGAATAACGGAAATCTCTTTGCAATGCCCAGCCAGAGCTTCATCGACGCTGTTGTCGACCACTTCGTAGACGAGCTGGTGCAAACCATTGACTTGCGTGTCGCCTATATACATCCCAGGGCGCTCACGTACGGCCTGAAGCCCTTCTAGAACCGTAATCGAACTGGCGTCATATTCTTTTTCGTTGGTCATCGTCGTCATACCTTAAACTCTATGTTACGACCGGCCATTAGCCGATGCGAAAATGGATATTTTTGATCCCTACGGAGGGAAACTTCTCGCGTAAGCACTTGAGCAACCTTCCCCTCTCGTGCTGAGAGAGTAGGCTGTACAGCGTTGAGTTGCTCACCTTCACGGTCAGCAACCCATTTTCAAAGCTCACAGCTTTGGTCATTGGGGCTAATTTTTCGCCAATAATGTGAGGCCAAGAGGCAAGAATTAAATCGGGCCTATCGCGATGCAAAGCGCCGATTTCGCCAAGAACTTTTGGCAAAAGATCAGAAAGCCTCTTGTTCGTCACTTTAGGGGTCTTATCGCATTCCATCGACTCCCCTCCATCGCCTGAATATATGGAATTTCAGCCAAAAATGCAAGGGGTTATTGCAACAAACATTTGGCTCGCATCCAGAGTCGAAAATCTGAGCAGATAGGACGTCGCATGATCTTGTATCACGATTGTTACTCTCATGCTCACAGAGCGTGCTTGAATGAAATAGATTAATTTTTAGGATTGCTAGATTACAATTAATAGTTGTATAATAATTGCAAGGAAATGTAAAAATTTCTGACTAAAGAAAATTTAACAAAAGGAATTCGATTTATGACATCAGAAGTACAAACCTACTCTCCCTATCCAGCTCGCGCTACCAGCTATCCAGCCCATATAAACCCAGATCGATATGATAAAGTCACTGCTTGGGCACAAGCAATGATAGGCACTAAAGACTTAGATTATCCTATACCAGGCTCATTTGAGCTACAGATTGGTGTCTTGATGCCTGGTGTAGATGGTCCCCTAGATGGAAAGCCAGGTCAAAGGCGATGGGCCACGATTTATAATAATGGTGGCCCCCACCAAGCCCGCGCGTATTGTGCAGCGATCAACTACCTATATAGGTGTCATGTAGAAAGAGCCAAAGACATTTCCACACGCGTATCCGCTCCTAACCAGGAACATGCCAATACTCTCGCTCAGTATTGCCAGAAAATGTCAGATAAACACACTGAGAAAACGTATCCATTTATTATTAAATCACTTGCCGGATATGGGCACCACGTTGAAGTCTTGATGTATGGAAGAGGAAAAGTGGATGCGGCCCCACTTCCCCATCCGGGCTATGGACCAGAATACTGCAGCCCAGAAGCTGCTAAGAACTTTATCGATGAAAAGTGGGATCATCATCGTTCTGCACGTATAGCAGCTGAACACCTGATCGCTGCTCTTCCCACTACCGACAAAGCGATTCCGTTCCTTGAAGCGATGCGTGATACATGTCAAGTAAGTGAAAATAAATGGAACCAAAGGCGCACCTAAAAATAAATGGGACCACAGGAGCATCGCAATAGATGCTGTTGACCAGGAAGTGACAGATTGTCACCTGCTTGAGGCTCGGATTAATAATGAGACGGCAGTCCCTGCAGACACTCTCAGGAACTCATGGATGCTCCATTTGCTTTTCTCTCCACTCTTAGTGGAGAGAAGGGCATTATAGCGAAATTACAACTTTATAAATGGATAGGTTAATATGGCATCAGGTGTTGCTCCAGAAGGATGCCCTGCAAAACCCAGACAAATACTTGATAGGAGCCCCTTAAGCTATCTACAAAATCAGGGATCCCAGTCCGATCGCAATCAGGAAATAGATGGACATCGAAAGGAAATCATTAAAGGCGGTGACGATCGGCCCGGATGCCACTGCCGGGTCGACGCCGATCCTAGCAAAGAAGAGCGGAGATAGAACGCCTAGCACTGTTCCAGCTAGGCATGCACCGGTCAATCCCGTACCAACAATCAGGCCAACGGCGGCAGGGCTGACCCCCACTCCTGAAACGCCCGCAAAATCCAGGGCATAAACCGCAAAACCGCAAAGCACTCCGAAAACAGTTCCCGTGGTGAGCCCCACCATGATTTCTTTGAGGGCCGCCTCTCCTTTATTACCCCAAGAGATCATCCCCAGGGCCATACTTCTCACGAGAATCGTACTGCACTGAATCCCAATATTTCCCGACATCCCCGTGATGAGGGGAACAAAGAAGAGCACAAAGGTCAAGCCCCCTCCCCAGTAGCTCTGGAATGAGGAAATGACGCCGACATTAATCAACCCCGCGCACAAGGTGACAACTAGCCAGGGCGCGCGCGAAAAGAAACGCTTGAGAAGAGGCTCGTGCTCGCTCACCTTCTCCGCGGTACCCGCCATGTTCGCAATCGTCTCATCAGCGATATCCTCCATCGCATCGAGAACATCATCAAAGGTGATCACGCCTAAAAGGCGGTCGTTTTCATCTACGACGGGAAGCGCTGCAATTTTATAGCGATCGACGATATCGACCACTTCTTCTCGCGAAGTATCGGGAAGTACCTTGTGTTGGATCGATTTCATCACCTGGCGCAAAGGCAATTGAGGGGGATTGACGATGAGGTTCCGCGCTGGAACAAAACCGAGCAACTCGCCAGAGGGGTTGAGAACAAAAATTTGACGCGTTAAATCGATTCCGGGGTTATTCCGGATATGAGAAGAGACTTCTGCAATCGTGACATCGAGTCCAAAAGCAAAAAATTCATTTGTCATGAGGCGGCCCGCTGTATTGCGGCGGTGCTGTTTAATCTCGCGAATCTTAAGAGCCTTTCCTGGGTCAAGCACCTCTACAATCCTGCGGAACCTGCGCTCTGAAATATTTTCCAGTACCTCGACGGCTTCGTCCGGAGGCATCGACTCAATGAGTTTTTTAACATCCTGATCAGAAATGTGACGCAAAACGGCAGTCCTGGTAGACCCGTCCGTATTCACCATAAAAGCGATTCTCCCCTGCATATCGGAGAGGTTTTCATAAATGACAGGGCGCGCATGAGGGGGCAAACGGGAGGCCGCATAGGCCAGGTC
>JAZJZV010000180.1:0-2890 GCA_040389485.1 Chlamydiota bacterium | reverse complement strand
CCAGGTCGACGGGAGAGTGTTCTGAGGCAATTTTAATGATGTCGTGGAGAATGACAGTCGAGGTTTGCTTGTGAAAAGCCTGTTCCAATTTTTCACTTAACAGGTCGTGCAACACGGAGGTCTTAGACTCCATCAAACTACCGGAAGCTGAATCCTCTTCAACAATGATTGTGACTTCTTCGTCGGCAATTTGCACAGGCACCTCGCAGAAGTGAAAACTACATATTTAAACTCTACTGATTTGGCTGCGAGTTTAATCGCGCCTGCCTTATTTATCAATCATTTACTCTTTTCTAAAATAGGCAAATCGTCCTCGAAAAGGAATTTCTTGAGGATAGTCCACCCTTTCGACGGCGCCATCGAGCTGATATTCTGAACCAAAATCCCTACTTGCTTCTACGATAGCGCGTTGCCAAAGAGCAATTAGTTCTTGAGTGACCTCTCCCTCATAGTAGAACCGGATATATAAAAAATGTTCCCCTTTAGGGGCATCCACAACCACCGACCGCAACTCTGGACTGACAATGCCCAACATGGCTCTTTGAACGGCCAACATGGCATTAGCAATGGGGTATTCACTGGGCTGTCCCTCCCCCATTCTAAATGGAAACCCCACCCCTTGAAACAACTCCCCTTTCCTCAAGTATGCATAGCGTCCGCGAAGGGGAATTTCTTTGGGGTAATCCAGCCTCTCTACGCCGTAATCAAGGAAGCAATCTGGGCCCAAGGGAGCGCTCGCCTCCGCGGTAGCACATTGCCAAAGATCGATGAGTTTTTCTGAAACCTCTCCATCATAATAAAAATACATATACATTAGGTTGTCTTCATGACAAACATCAACAACGACAGCCCTTAATTCAGGAGTAACTACATCTAATAGAGACCTTTGAGCGGACAACAAAGCATATTCTATCGAAATTTGTTTCATTCATTACCACCTAGGTTCGGTTGGTACAATATGCACTCCATCATTCGCATAGTGAATTTTACCCCAACTCGTGGCGATTTTTCAAGAATGCAGGGACGAGGTTACCTTTGCCGTCGACGAAGTATTCGCTGCATTCTTTGGGATACCGACTCAAATGATCCCAACAGAAATCGGGCCAAAGTCCCTGATAGAGTTTTGGGAAATAGTACTCAGCATCCGCCTCAAGGCCGAAGCATAAAAGAATTGATGCCGACAGTAAAAACGAAAAGAGCCTTGTCATCAGACACCTCGCGAATCGTTCGGAGGATGTTTTTTACAACAAATGATGACTTAGCGACAAGAAATTACTAACCTAACTCCCAAATAAGAGACAAAGCAAAATCGTCCCCTTGATTGAAGGACAGTGCCTACAGGGCACGGACTGCAATCAGGGGGACGATTTTGGAAAGCCGCAGCAAGTTGGTTGTCTCTTATTTGAGAGTTGGGTTAGTGCTTCTTAGAGATGCGCGCCCCTGATCGACGCGCAGTATCCAAAGCAATAGCGACGGCTTGCTTGGGAGGTTTACCAGCCCGAATTTCGGTGCGGATATTCTCACTAATGGTTTTCTTGCTTTTTCCTTTTTTGAGCGGCATATGTCCCCTAAAAACAAAATCCTAAGTTCAGGTCGCAACCGACGTAGTTATACGTATTGCCAGGAATCTTCATTGAGTTCCCCGCCTCATCTCTAGCTGTTGTGCGACCATCTTGCCAATGTTCCCAGAATGGCTTGATGATGAGATGGAAATGTCCGCTTTTTGAAAGGGTAAAATCCAGAGGCATTTCAATAGAGTAGTTGGCTAACGTATCGGGCAGCTTCCACCGCGCGCGTTTCAAGGGACCTGCAACTACTGTGGAATAAACCTGTGGCATCCATGTGAGATTCAACCCAAACGAAAACCATCTGCTCCACTCCCAATCGGAGGCAAGCCCAACCGGCACATACAACTCATTGTATCTAAATGTGCGTATACCCTCCGCTCTAGGATGCGCCTTTTGCTGGACGTGACGATAGCCCAAACCGGTGAAGAAAGAGACCATCCACGAGCCCGTTTCGGTAGCAGCGGTATAACCCAATCTTTCTTGGGCATCGACATAAAATAGGGAGCGTCTGTGTCCATGGCCATCCGCCTTTCCCTCTTTCCAGGAGAGCTTGGTGCCTGAGTAGATGCTATCCATGGGTCTGTACTCATAAATGCCTTGCGCGCCATAGAGGTTCCCCTGCAACTGTTGACTTCCATGGGGCTTGAGCCACAATCGCGTGTAATCGCCACCGAGCTCCAAACGAGAAGGATGATGCTCATCTCTTCTTCGATGTGCATCCGCCGACTGTTGTCTATCTGAGCGCGAAGAAGTACGCATTTCCTGATTGGAATTTTCATTCCCAGGAGACGGCTCGCGATGGAGAAAGTTGATTTGACTAAAGGCGGGTGCCATCCATACTAACCCAAATAATGCACAATGCAAGCTACGACGAATCATAAACAACCTAAAGTGAAACTTTTAAAAAACACTCAATTAATTTACATATTGCACATTAAACAAATTACTAAAAGAGATTTTTTTCTCTCAGAGAAGCGGCCCAAATCTGATTCTTGAGTCAGGTTCGGTATATACTACTGCTTGCATCTAAAAGAGAGAAAACCACCTGGCCATTAATCCCCTTTTCCACTAGAATTCAACTAATTTTAAATTCAAAACCCAAATGAGTTATGTTCAAACCTGAAAAAATCCGCAATATTGCCATCATCGCCCACATCGACCACGGTAAAACTACCCTGCTCGACAGTCTTTTGAAACAGTCCAACATCTTCCGCGACAACGAAAAGATCCCTGAGCGCGTGATGGATAGCTACGATCAGGAAAAAGAGCGAGGGATCACCATCTTCGCCAAACATACCAGCATTTATTTTGAAGATTATAAG
>JAZJZV010000179.1:19872-20371 GCA_040389485.1 Chlamydiota bacterium | reverse complement strand
GGTCTTCAGAATCCGGTGGTAAGATCTCTCTTCTCGACACAATCAAGCACGGCCAGCCCACGATCCTGATCGGCGTCTCTGCACAGCCTGGCACTTTCACCAAAGAGATCGTCCAAACAATGGCCTCTTACACAGAGCAACCCATCATCTTCCCCCTTTCCAACCCGACATCGCGCGCAGAAGCCACTGCTGATCAGCTCATCCAATGGACGCAAGGCAAGGCGATCATTGCCACAGGAAGTCCCTTTCCACCCGTCCTCTTCAAGGAAGTGCAATACCACATTGCACAGTGCAACAACGTGTACATCTTCCCCGGAGTCGGCCTGGGCGTTGTCGCCTGCAAAACCCCGCGGGTGACAGAGGAGATGTTTATCCGCGCGGCCCAAGTGCTTAGCTCCCATGCGCCCATCCTACACGACCCAAGTGCGCCCATTTTCCCCTCACTTGAAAAACTGCGCACAATTTCCAGAGAAATTGCGATCGCCGTCTGTCAAGTGGC
>JAZJZV010000179.1:19220-19862 GCA_040389485.1 Chlamydiota bacterium | reverse complement strand
AAAGCTCGTTGCAACGCACTCCCTACAGGAGATTGGTCGGATGGTTGACCACCACATGTGGTCTCCCGAATACCCTACTTACTAAGGCGCTTCAGCACTTCTTCGTAGTTCGGTTCCTGTGTGATCTCGGGAACGAGCTCTGTATAGAGAACTTTATCGTTTTCATCGAGCACGATCACCGCACGTGCGCAAATGCCCGCCAGCGGCCCATCTTGAATCAATACGCCATAATCCTTTGCGAAATCCTTGGAGCGCATCGTCGAGAGGGGAATAATGCTACTTAAGTTCTCTGCGCCGCACATCCGCGATTGTGCAAAGGGCAAATCAGCCGAGACTACGAGTACAACTGTATTGGGCATCGCATCCATCTTCTCATTGAATTTTCTAGCAGAGGCTGCGCATACAGCTGTATCCAAGCTGGGGACGATGGAGAGCACTTTGCGTTTGCCAGCGTAGTCTTTTAATCCGCGATTTTGCAGATCTTTGTCCACGAGCACAAAATCAGGAGCTTGTGAGTTAGCGGCGGGGAGATTGCCGTTTGTGTGAATGGGATTTCCTTTGAGCGTGATGTTTGCCATTGTCATTTCCTTACGTAATGAGATAAAAGCACACACTTTATCAGTTTGCAAATTTGAGAACACC
>JAZJZV010000179.1:0-19210 GCA_040389485.1 Chlamydiota bacterium | reverse complement strand
CACCGAATTTGAGCGCTAAGAGATCGTCTTTTACAAACGCCAAGTCGCAACGTCGCAGTGACGCAAAGAAAAAAAGACGCACTTTTGCTACTTAGCGACCTCGCGCCTTTGCGTTTTTCTCAGACCTTAGCGTTGATGGAAAAGAAACTGATCATCCGGTCTTGGTTTTTCAATTCCTTCCTTGTAGTAAATGAAAAATTACATTAAATTCTCCTCGTTTTTTGGACAACGATCCTGGAGGGCAGATGAAGGAGAGCGTTTCGCTTTCAACCTCGTGTGAGACAGCCGCCGTGCGGATCCATCGCTGGATCGGCAAGGATAAGGATGCCCTACTGAATCAGTGGAGACAATTTGCAAAAGGGGAACCCTTTTTCAAATTGCACAAGTGCGATCTCGTGAGACCTCCCAAAATTCCTCCTCAACTAGGTCAGATCACCAAATCGGGTGCCTCTCTTTCCAAACGCAAACGCACTTCTGCACCAAGAGTGATCACCAAAGGACACTCCAGCAGCACATTCAAGATTGAAGACCATTGCTCTCTCAATCAGAAATACCCCTACCACTATTCTTCTGAGCCGCCACTCTCGTCAGAAAGAGTGATTCCATGGCCCTTTAAAGAGCACTTCTATGTCTGCAAACACCTCAAAGTGCTTGCCCAACAGGTGTGTCCCGGGCCCAGATGGCAACGGGTTGTGCCGATCAAATCCAGCGATAAAGAGAGTGAACTCGAGCGCAATCCCTACCTCGAAGACTGGGGGAAGAGGACCGAGGAGCGGCAGTTTCAGATCACCCGCATCATCAAATACCTCAGTGATTAAGTGTCTGGCGTCGATGCGCTCGTCAAGTTTTTTTCAGCTGAAGCGCGTCAATTCAATTTTTTACTCATCTGTTTCACTGCCAGAGGCTGTACCAATTCCTTGGTAATCAAGGCATTAGAACATTCAATCAAACGTTTACATCAATCGATATTTAGGTTGAAAATTAAGATTTATTAATTTATGATGATGGTTGTAAATAATTAAAGAGTTAAGCAGATTACATTTTTTTTGTTTAATTCTAGATTTGTAATAAAGAGGAGAAAAAATGTCACATTTATCAGTACCTTCATCATCGAATGCAAATACTGCATTTTCGTTTCAGCAGACGCTCGATGCGATCGCTTCAAATTCCCCGCTTCCGGGTCAGGAAAAGCCCATTGAAACGGCTGACTTAAGCGGAGCTGTCACGTTCCCAGCGTATCCAGAAATCTCTTTGCCGGAGCAGTCCAGGCTCATCGGCGTTGCTTTGGCAACGAACACGAGTCTTACGAGACTAGACTTGAGTAGCAACGGTTTTGGTCGAATCCCACCTAAGCCAGGTGAGAATTTAGTTGATGGATTAGCAATGGTAGACGGAATACACACTTGTATCTCTCCAGAGCTAGTACAGTATTTACCAGGCCATCCAAGCATCACTTCACTCAATATGTCCTGCAATATGCTGATGGATCAGTACTTATCCTTTGCCCTTTTCTTTGGAACGACTCTATAATCCCTTGATTTGAGCAACAATGCGTTAAGCGACAAGACTGTCCAGGACATGGGGTCTGCGCTTGCAAAAAATCATACACTGACTTCTCTTGATTTAAGTAGTAATGAGATAAAAAAGCGAAGTGCCCTTTCGCTTTCTCGTGCGCTGGCCCTAAATAGCACGCTTACTTCACTTAACCTGAGGGACACTGCAATTGGTCATGAAGGATTGGATCAATTCGAAGCATCTCTAAGAGATAATAGCACTCTAAGGCATTTAGCACTGAGTCCTCAAAGAGACGTATCTGATGCAAGGAATTTTGAGATATCCCTGATCTCTTCGAACCTTGATGATTCCTATTCTTATAAATATAGAGGAAATCCATTGCTGAGAGCAATGGACCAACGAAAATTGGATTTGATGCAGACTATTCTTCCGAGTATCCCGACATTGTATACATCCATACGAGAAAGGATTGTTGCCAATGAACGGCTACACGACGAAAACTTGTCTTTGAAAGAGCGTTCTTTTCGAGCCCTTGTGAGGCCCGTTTACGAGCAATTGGACGAGGGGCGTAAAGGTGGTGTTGAGTACCACACATGGCTCAACTTTAATTCGCCTGAAGATGGGGATTTTCACTTTGGTAAAAACAACGTCTTCACTTCCTTTAAGACATTTGTGGCTTCTGTCAAAGGGGCGGGTGTGGATATGGCGGCAGAGTTGTCTGCATTCTATAGCCAACCAGAACACAATCCCAAAGGAATCGACCTGGCAGTCATGCAAGATTGGGCTGCATTTACTTTTAGTAGGTAATCAGCTTTTATCTCTGAAGGCGCCAAGGGAGATCTTGGCGCCTTTTTGATTGAAAATTAGCATCTATTGATTTATTATCCTTCCAACAAACTACAAATGATTCAATCGTTTTTAAAACATTAAAAAGGAAGAACTATGGCATCTGTATCAGGACCCTCTTCTTCAAGCGCATTTCAGCAAACTGTCGATGCGATCGCAGCAAATGCTCCACTTCCAGATCAACAAGAGCCGATTAGAACGGCTGACTTGAGCTGCAGCGAACCCTCAGAAGATCGGCTAAGAACCATTTTAACTGCGCTAGGGACCAACACAACCCTCACGGCTCTCAACTTGAGTGGCAATGGCCTAGGGTCATTCCCCGGAGTGGAAAAGGGATCTTTGGATCACTTGTTAAAACACAAAAGCATCACTTCACTCGACCTCTCCAATAATAAGCTTGGTGCGGGATCGCATTCCCTAGCAGAGATGTTTATCCGGAGCAGTACAATTAAATCCCTCAATTTGAGCTATAATCAGCTAGACAGGCAGATGATGATTGCGTTTGGGGAGGATGCACTTACAGGATCTACGCTGACATCTCTTAATTTAGACAATAATCCTCTAGAGGAGACTGTAGGCTGGATTGCAGGTAGATTGGCACAAAACACCCGTCTTACATCACTCAGCTTAAGAAGTTGTGGTTTTGCATTTAGTGGGTTGAGAAGGATAGATATCTGTTTAGAGACAAATCGCGCTCTAAGGCATGTCCTGCTGGATTCACCGCTGGTCTACTCTAATGAGGAAGAAACCTCGGCATTATCGCGCATGGGTGCGGCACCTGGGGGCGTTATTGGCGAACTCATTTCCACTGAAATTCCGGCATTGTGCAGACGCATAGTCGAAAGAACTCTTGAGAATGAACGACGATACAATGAGGTCTTGAATTTGCAAGAGCGATCTTTTAGAAACCTTGTGAAGCCCGTTTACATTCAATTGAGCTCTGCCAGCAAAAGAGCTGTCGAGCTCCAGATATGGCAGAACTTTAATTACCCTTATGATCCTGGGTCTCAATTTGGGAAGAACAACGTTTTCACTTCCTTTGAAAAATTTGTCGCTTCGGTCAAAGGAGCTGGGGTGGATATGGCAGCAGAGTTGTCTGCATTCTATAGCCAACCAAAACACAATCCCAGAGGAATTGACTTGGCAATCATGCGCGATTGGGCTGCATTTACTTTCAAAAAGTAATCATGCGATTCTATGGAGGCGCTAGGAGGAAGAGACTCTGGCGCCTTTGTTAGGATAACACAATTCTTTTATTATAAGCGACTTACGATCTTCTCTGCTCGTTTACTTTATCTAAAAGGTTAAGTTTGTTTTTTAATATGTATTCATTTGATTTTTATCATATTTTTTGATACAATTAATACTGAATAAATATTATTTTGAGGAGAATAATTATGAGTATAACATTTAAATTTCAAGGTAATGTAATCCGAGAGTTCTTACTACCAGAATTACCTAGTGAAGCTGGACCTTCCGCCCCTTCCAGTTCCTGTAGCTCTACCAGTTCTAGTAGCAGTCTGTATTGTGATGAGGAGATTCTCAGTGGCGATGCGTCCTCCCGTAAAAGAGAGCGGCACAGTGACGAAGAAAATCGGATTGCCCCCAAGGCCCAATGCACTGCTGAGAGGGTGTTGCCAATAGCCGAAAGAAGGATATATCCCCATTTTAAGCGCAGCGACAGATCACTGCTGAGGCGTCAAGCCGTTTCCAAGCTCTACGCAGATAAGTCAATGCAAATGGTTCCCACTGTCTCTTATCTCTCGACTGCAGTGGGTCAGCTGCGCAGTGAGATCAGTAAGCAAATTCCTCCATCCGAGTTTGCGATTCGGTTTTTGAGATATGGCGGCCATGCTCTCCAAGGCAAAGAGGAGGGTGTTTATTTAGAGACAGCGATCAATCAGTTGCAAGAGGCATGTTTAAAGCTAAGGTATCCTTGCTCCGAAGAAGAGCGTCTGGCTGCGATTGAATTGAGAGATAAAGGACTTGTCACTGCAGAAGCAGTCTTGAAACGAGTGCAAGACTTCGAAAGCTGCGCCCAAATGCTCTCAGAAGACATCTTTTTGAATGCAGAAGAGCCAGAAGTTATGCATTTTAATGCACCTAAAACATTAAAATAGTGAGCCTGTCATGTCAGTACACTTAGACAAAGAAAACAGCTATTCCAAAGCATTTGAAACAATACAGGAAACGAGCGCTGAAAGTTCTAGTGCTCTTCCTAATGCTGAAACTTCTACTGATTCGAATTGGGGGACCTCCTCTGAGTGGCATCTCAATGCTCCTCGGCCCAGTAAAAGAATGCGGGGAAGTGAGAAGTCTCAACCTTCTCAAAAGTCCCAATGCTTAAGCGAGAGAACAAGATCCGGTCTTGGTCTCACAGCGATTTCAAATGTCTATTATAGAAAATGCGAGGAGGCCTATCTGGCATCCTTATGTGTCCAGGGTGCCATTGATCTGTTGAAAAGAACTCATGTGATGGGAGCTCCACCACCTGCTTTCGCTTTGGAATTACTGCAAGACACGACCAAAATGATTAGCAATCCTGTTTGCAAACAAGAAATTGTCGATGCGCTTTATTATCTTGTGCATTCCCACATCGCTTTTTACAGCGCTGAAACAATACCTGAGTGGCTTGATGCGATAGACTCTGAAGAAAAGGGAGTTGAACTTACCGAGCAAAGTTTAGCGAGCCTTTCGGCTCTTGTTGACGTTGCAAACGCGGTAGCAGCTCAAACGCACCAATCTTACGGAGATTAAGGCTTTATGGGCATTTACCAGTATCTGGATCACATTAGTCGGTCTCTGAGTACTGGATCAAGTTCTAGTGCGAGTCTGCCTGCGCAAATACCCACTGGAACTGCCTTGCCCATCGATTGGCTCACGTTAAAAATCATTCAAAATTCCGCTCCTTCCCATGAGACTGATTCTATCGTCTTGATGGGAGTTGCTGCTTCGATGCCCCTTTCTGCAATTCTTGAAAACCTCGAAAGGTTAAAGTGTGTCCTGACAGATCCTGGGTCGAGCTGGGAGCAACATGGCTCTGTTTTCGGAGAGCTCCCTTCGGATCTTCAGTCGCTGCTCTGCAGCTTGGCACCTGATCTCTCAAAGAATTACAGAGCGCTCATCGATATACGCGATATTGGACGCAATTCTCTACTAGACCAGATGGTCGACTGCGTGCAGCTCTCCCAAGAGATCGACGCCTGCAAAGAAATGCTGGGAAATCTCAAAGAGGAGTTGTCACTACCAGTTCCTCGCATAGAAAATATTCACAAGCTGATGGAAGAGCTTGGAGCCTCCCGCTTTCACCGCCATCTCTATCTACCTTTGATGGACAAATTTTTTCATGGAGCTACTGAGAAACTTGTTTTAACCCGAGAAAATTGCCATGAGATCCTTGCCCTCCGCTCTCCTTTTTCTGAAAAGTCGATGATTGATGAGCTGATCCACGTGCTTTGCCTAATGGAAGGGGAACTGGCATTTGAGTCCATTAGCGCGCGCATGCGCCATTTCGATTTTTTCTATGGAGATCAGTCTCCATTAGAAATCGTGCAGCGGCATGAATTAGACCCTGCGCGTTTCGCGCCTACGCGGCCCTGCGACGCCCCTCAGCGAATCGCCATGATTTCTTATGAACTTGCCGTGCATGGGGTCAAATATGGCGGCCTAGGAGAGGCGGTACTGGGTCTTTCTCAAGGTCTTGTGCAACTGGGGCATGAGGTGAGTGTGATCACGCCTAAGTTTGATGTGCTCGCAAACCGAATCAACTGGTCTCAGGCAGAATTGATCCACTTTACCCACATGTTTGGCGGCGTTCTCAAAGTCGACCGCTGCTACCACATGGTCTTTGAAAACCTCCACGTCTACTATTTGGAAGAGGGGAGTCCAGAATTGGGAGATGCACACTATGCGATTGGGCGGGATGGCTGGATTTATGAAGACAATGTGCGAGAGGGGAGGCCTCAGTGGTATGGGCTTCATAAGAGGATGGCTTACTTTTCCTCGAGCGCCATCGGTTTGCTCAACCGGATGCGCGATCAATTTCACTTAGCGGTGATCAACGACTGGCATGGCTGCGTGGCACTCCCGTTTTTCCCCAAAGAGATGCGTCTCATGCTGGTGGTGCATAATAACCACTATCAAGGGCTACTCGAAGGACCCCATGCTGAGATTGGTCAATTGTGCGGCAACGATCCTCGAGGGGCAAATGTCCTCCTCAATGGCTTAGCAAGAGCGGATCATGTCGTTGGGGTTTCCTCTACTTTTACGAAAGAATTACAGACTATCATGCTAGGAGCGGGCATTTATCCGTCGTTCCGAGAAGCTGGGTTAGATGATCGCCTATCGGGGATCACCAATGGCGGCAACCCTCGCCTGTGGAACCCCTCTACAGACTCTCATTTGAAGGATTGGCACGAGCTAGAGAGAGTTTCTGGGGGTGTACGGTATAGCAAAAGAATCATCGATTTGAATTATTCAGCAAACGACCCTGACCTGGTGCAAAAAAAGAACAGGGTGAAAGAACAGTTACAGCTGGCCCTCGAGTTCTATTACCCAGAGCACGTCGCAGAATTCGGTTTAGATCTTTCTAGACCCTTATTTTTATTTGTTGGCCGATATGAATCCCAACAGAAGGGAATCGATAAGCTCTCTTCTGCCTACCGTCATATCCATTCTTTAGGGGCAGCACTCATCACCATGGGAGTGGGCGAGGACCCGGAGGCCACAATCTTCCTCAACAAACTCGAAGGGAAAATTCGTCGCGAAAAAGGCAACGCCTGGGTCACGCGCGGAGGCAGAGACACATTCAGCTTAAACATGCAAAGAGGGCTCATTGAAGGAAAACCCGCGCTTGGAGGGCTCATCCGCGCCGCTGCCGACTACGTCCTTTGTCCTTCCTCGTTCGAGCCGTGCGGACTCGTACAATTCGAAGCCTGGTCATTCGGCTCACTCGTGATTGGAACAGATACCGGGGGATTGGGGGACACGATTCAAACGGATCCCACCCAAGAGGGTTTTAATGGTTTTACCTATCCGCGTTGCACCCTCTGGAGATCAGACGAGCAAACGGAACTTCTCTGCGAGGCGATCCAGAATGCGTTTGATTTCTGGAACCCCAAGAGAGATGTTGAAAAGCAGGCCATTATGAGCGTCTTTATGCGCAATGCTCAAAATTACGATTGGAGCGCTGCTTCTGAAAAATACAGCCGCCTATTTGCAGAAATGATGCGCCATCCTCCCTCTCGCGGGGTGAAAACAGCGCCTCTTAGTGCGAGATCCTCTTTACAGCTACCGCTTCTCACTTCAAAAAGAGATGGCTTCTATGGAGAAGGGATCAACCCTTACCTGCATGGAGAGTTTGGCGCGCATCCGATCAAGGATGAAAGAGCAGAGACCGTTGGAGTGCATTTCCGCCTGCTCGCGCCCAATGCCGAGTCAGTTTCTCTTCTCACTCGAGAGAGGATGGAGGAAAACCTCATCCCCATGCACCGCTCTCATCAAGAAGGTGTCTGGGAACTCCAATGCGGCACATCTAGAGAGGGGAGTACCTATGAATACATCATCACCATGCCTGGAGGGCAGAAGATCCGCAAGTCAGACCCCTTCGCTTTCGGCAGCAAGATGCGTCCCGATCACGCCTCTACCGTCCAGGATCCCACGGCCTTTCAGTGGTCGGATGCGACTTGGATGGCGCAGCGAGCGCAGAAGCGATTTGGAGAGTTCCCCTTGAACATCTTCGAGGTGCATTTGGGATCATTCTTAGAAAAGCAAGATGGAGAATTCCCAACATACAAACAGCTTGCTCATGAGATCGCAGAGGATTGCGAGAAGATGGGGTACGCTCATGTGGAGATCTTTGGTCTTCTGGAGCACCCCTCTGATGAATCCTTGGGATACCAGCTGTCGGGTTTGTTTTGCCCAACGAGCCGCTTTGGAACCCTTGCTGACTTTCAGTATTTCGTCAATTACATGCACGAAAAGGGGATAGGCGTCATACTGGATTGGGTTCCCTACCACTTTGCCACCAACTCAACAGCTCTAGGAAAAATCGATGGACACCCCTTCTATGAAGATTCTGATCCCGTGAGTGGAGTTTCTGCGGAAAACTGGAAAACCTATGTCTTTGACCTTTCGAAACTCGACGTGCGGAATTTTCTGCTCTCTAGCGCGCAGTATGCCTGTCAAGAGTGGCATATCGATGGATTTCGCGTAGACGCAGCCAAGCACGTGATTCAGCACGGTGAGCATGGACCCGCATTTTTCAAGGAGTTTAATGCTCTTGTTCACGGAAATCATCCCGGGGCATTTACCATTGCAGAAAGTTGGGATGTTCAGGCTTTAGATACATTGCCCCTAGAACAGGGGGGCCTTGGTTTTGACGCCGCCTGGACGATTTCCTCGCAGGCCCTGCATGCATTGATCCCCAAAAACGATCAGGAAAGATCTGAGGACTATGCGAGCTTATTAGGGATTGCCTCCGATCATTTTCATTGTGCAGCGCCAGATGGTGCCAAAAGGCAAATCATGCACACGCTCTCCCATGACGAATTCCGCGACATTTCCCTTTATTGCAAGTCTCCCACTAAGAAAAGAGCCAATACACTTCTTACGCTTTCAACGATCATGCTTTCTCCCTCATGGGGATATCTTCTTTTCATGGGGCTCGATTATGGTAAAGAGAGGAAGTGGAATAGCACAGAGGGACTTAAAAGGGATGAGAGCAGGATAGGCAAGCACAAACGCATTCGAAAAATGGTAAAAGACTTAAATCACCTCTACAAAGGCTCACCTGCGCTCTGGAATCCAAGGGAGTTTGAGTGGGTCGTGCGCAATGATGCGGAGAATGCTCTCGTGGCCTATCATAGAAAATCTAGCGATCAGCAATACCTAGTGCTCCACAACTACTCCAGCCGCGCTCACGATGCTTATTCCATCGCAGAAACACAAGGAAACACGCGTCTTGTCGAAGTGTTCAACACAGACCGTCAAAGGTATGGTGGAAAGGGGATACATCTCAATGGATCTTCGGCAAGCCTGACGGCTATTAAGGTGGCGCCGCTATCTACTCTCGTGTTCCAGTATCAGTAGCCTTCCTGAACATCTTTGCTCAAGACCTTGGTCTCGCCTTCTAAACGGGCAACGATCACCGCGCAGCAGCTGTCGCTAAAGACGTTGACTGTGGTGCGGCACATGTCCAAAATCCGATCAACTGCGATAAAGAGCCCTATTCCCTCGATAGGCAAACCCACGGCTTTTAAAATCGCGATGATGGCGACAAGAGAAGCTGAGGGGACCCCTGCGACCCCAATCGAGGTCATCAGTGAGAGAAGTACAATTGCCAGCTGCATGGAGAAGGTGAGTGGGATTCCATAGGCCTGTGTGATAAAGATGGCAGCGACGCACTCATAAAGAGCCGACCCCGACATGTTGATCGATGTACCCAAAGGGACTACGAGGCTGCAAATCCGGTTGGACACGCCCGCTCTTTTCTCGACGCAGTCGATTGTGACGGGAAGCGTTGCGGAGGAAGAACTCGTAGAAAAAGCGGTGATAATCGCGGGAGCCATCGCTTTGAAGTGGCGGATGGGGCTGACCTTGGCAACAAACTTAAGCAGAAGAGGAAGCCCTATGAGAGTGAATGTGAGCAAGCCCAGAAGGACAGCGAGAGTGAATAGTCCCAAGGAAAGAAGAGAGGAGAATCCCGTTTCGCAGAAGACCTTGGCGACGAGGAAGAAGACGCCAATGGGCAAGAATTTCAGGATGATGTGGGTGAATTCAATCATGGCCTGGAAAATTCCCTGCCAAAAGCTAATGAGCGTTGCGCCATTGCGCGATTCGATCTTCGAAATACAGTAGCCAAAGATCAAACTAAAGAAGATGAGTCCTAGCATTTCGCCGCGGGAGAAGGTTTCGACGATGTTTGAAGGCACGATCTTGAGCAAAATATCTGTAAACTTGATCCCTTCCTGGATTTGTAAATGGCTTTGGATATCCGTGCTGCCCACGTGCATCGCCAAAGTCTCTGCATTGATTGCAGCGCCGGGATTGAGGAGGTTGACGAAGAAAAGGCCGATGAGGATGGCCATGACGCTGGTGCCAAAGTAGAAGGTAAACGTCTTTATTCCAAGCCGTTTGAACGCGCTTTCATTTCCTATCCGGGCAATACCCGTAATAATAGAAGAGGAAACTAAAGGAACGACGACGAGCGTCAGCGCGTTGATGAACACCTTTCCACAGATCTCGTAGACGGGAAAGGCTAAGCCAAATAGGTCGATTCCGAAGAAGGTGCTACCCTGTTGGGTTGCGGATCCTACAATCATTCCCAAAACAATTGCAATGATCACTTTCCAGGGCGTCTGTTTCTTCTTCTTCATCGTATTCCTTGTTTTTGACTCAATTTTGGCAATTCTAAAGCAAAGTCAGTTTTTTAGCCAATTGTGTTTGAAAGCCTGTCAGGCTAAGACCTCCCCCTGAATGGATGAACAGAGCGTTTCCTCTGAGCCCCTCCCTCGCAATGATGTTTTTTCCCTCACAAAAAAGTTTTGCAGTGAATACGGGATCGGTGAGGAATCCCTCCTGCCGACATAAGTCGATGATTGTCTGAAACACCGCTGCGTTGACAGAGCCAAATGCCGGTGCGAGGGAGGGAGTATGAAGCCTGAAGAGGGGAGGGGAGTCGACCTCATCCTTCACAAGCTCCTCAAACGCCTGTTTCATCTGGGCTAAGAGGCTGTGAAACTCTTCAGGGGTGCCGGCCAATTGGACGACATGGATGGTGCACGGTTTTCTCAAATAGGCAAAGGCCAAGATGAGGGAAACGGCAGACATGCCCGTGCCTGCATCGATGAAGAGGTGATCGTAGCAAGCTCCTTTTTCCTCCTCATTCCGGATGATGTCCTGAGCGAGTGTCAACGCTCCCGGGAGAGCTTCTTTACAACAGGCTCCTTTGGGGGTGGCGATGCAGCTCTTTTGTGCTCTTGCGTAGGCCACTGCTATCTCATCCACCTCATCCCATTTGTCTTTGGGAAACCAGTGGATTTTGTCCTTGGAAGAGAAAAGGGAGCTCAACAAATAATTTCCTTGCAGGGGAGTATCCGGACTGCCGAGCAAGAATAGAATAGGGGAGATACCGTGCTCAATGAGCAGCTGGGAGAGGGAAAGGACATGACTGGAAGCGGGGCTTCCGATCACGATAGCCTCCTCTGGGGAGTGCTTCAGGAGTGCCGGGATGAGGGAGAGGTATTTACGCAGTTTGGTTCCGCTTACCCCAAAACCCAATTCGTCCTCTCTTTTGACATCGCATTGGATAGAGTCATAACGCATTGACCGTAAAGCATGTACGCGTGATTGACGAGGACGGCTTAGAAAAGGAATTTCTGCAAGCACTTGATTTAGTTTTGATTTCATTTAATTACTTTTGCAGTTTCTATTTAATTAGATTGTTGGCATGATCTTGTTATTAATTTTAATTCGGAGTTTTAGATGAAAAAGATCAAGGAACACTACTTTCCGATTGCATTGGCTGTACTGGCTTTTATATTTCTGTTCGCGACCGGCTGGCAAAAGCATCAATTGCACCCACTGAGACCTGTGGCCTCAGAACTTCTTCCCGTTTTTTCGATAAAGGATAGGGGAGTCGTGATTTTTGCTCGAGCCATTACTCCAGATGAGAGCAAACGCTATTTTGGACATGACCTGGTGAGTCGGGGAGTGCAGCCGCTTCAATTGATGATTCAAAATAACACTTCAGAAGAGTATTCCCTATGCCCTAGCTCGATCGACCTCGACCGGATAGAGGCGAGCAAGGTTGCCTTTAAAGTGATCAAGTCAGCGATACCAAGAGCGATTGCCTACCGGGTTGCTAGCCTTCTTTTCTGGCCATTCGCCATTCCAAGCACAATCGACTCAGTCCGCGTGATGACTCACCACAACCAACTTAAAAGAGATTTAAAGGCGAAAGCGGTTAAAGACGAGGTGATCGCTCCCTATGCGACTTTCCACAGGATTCTGTTCGTTCCCTCTCTGAAGTTCAAAGAGGCCTTTAAGGTGACCCTTATCGACCTCGACACTCTGAAACCTATGGAGTTCAATACCACTGTGGAAAATCCTCAGCAAACCCCAGATCAGAAGTCAAACTGAAGGCCCACGGTGATTCCCTGGTAAGTGAGGTTGCCGCCTTGAGTCAAATACCTCTCGAGGGTCATAGGAGCGTTTCTTTGAATGAGGAAAGTGTTAATGAGTTGGTTTTGGTCGAAGTACAGGTGGTACTCATAGCCAGCTTTAATAGCGACTCCATAGCGATCTTTGCAAAACAAATGCGCCCACTTAAATCCCGCAGCAATGTCGATGATTGATCTTCCCGCGCGGAATCCACTTTGGGTTCTCCAAATCGGAGTGCCGTCTTGTTTAGACTTCTCATCGATGCTGAAGAAACCCACGAGCAAACTGTAGTCGGCATTGGCAAATAGGCTAAAACCTTTTCCAAAGATCCAATCAGAGTCCATGCCCGCAACAAAGCCAAATCCCCAAAATCGATTATCCATCTTGGCATGCTGGCTCTGAGAGAGTGTATTGGAGACGGAAACGTTGAACTGTTGAGATAACCAAGTGCTGCGCATACCGATGTAGGGGCGCAACGTCAGATACTTCCCTGCAAACATTTCTCTTCCCAGCTGCAAATCTACCTGGTTAAGATCTGCATGCCAGCTCCCGCGCGCTTGGGAAAGGGGAGTTGTGAGAAAAGTGTCGTCGACAGACCAAATTTGAAAAAGACCGTCATTGTCACCATGAGCCCGTCTGGAGGCACTAGCATGGCTATGCATGCGCGTGTAGTAGATGGCGATATCCCAACCATCGCGGGTGAAATTGCCTCCGACTCCTACCCGAAAACCTGGATCCCATTCAAAATCGAGGTAATGGATGTCCTGAAACTCAGGGGTACTTGTCGTTGGCGTACCCGAATAGATATAGGCGAGATTGCACTCAGTGGCTTGCCAATAGAGAAACTCGCCCTGTATCCAAAGGTTTTGGCCATTTTTAATACTCGGGCGTGCAGGGAGGTTCACCATTGGTTGGACATTATCGACGGAAGGGGTGTTGGCAATAGCGATCTGAGTCAAACAAATCGATAGAGGAAGGATAATCTTCTTCATCCTGGGTATACTCCTTAAAATCAAACGTTTTAGGGCCTAATCTCGGCTTTGTACATTTTTGTGGCGGCATCTCTTATAGAATTGCCTGCACATTTACTGTTTCTTCGCTCATTAAAGAGCCTCCGGCTATGAATATTGGCCGGGCGCTTCCCTGGATCTGCTCGCTAAAAATCAAACTGAAGCGATCCAGCGACCCCTTGATATATTAAATTCCCCACTTCCGCATAATAAAGATTGATCGTGGAAGGGCTTAAGTTCTTTGAATAGGCGTTGATGTAGCGGTTCTGATCGAAATAGAGGTGGTACTCATAACCTACTTTTGCCGTCACTCCAAACCTATTGTTTACAAATACCTTGGACCACTTTAGTCCCATCACCAAATCGAGCACTGCCACCGCATCTTTGGGACTCTCATCCCAATCAGAGGCGAGGAATCCATTTGTTAACTGATCGGGAGAAGGGATTTCAGAGCCAGTGGGTGTAGCTACTCCGAAATAGATTTTCTCCTTCACGGAGAAAAATCCCATCAAAATGGAAAGGTCAGACATCGAATACAGGCTAAAACCACTGCCGAACTTCCAGTCGGTATTAATCCCGCCGACTAACCCAAGTCCCCAAAAGTTGTTGCGGAATTTGCACAACTGGCTGTTGTTGTTCGCAGTAGCATTTTGAACAAAGATGGAAAAAGTCTGATCTATCCACGCATTTCTAGCTCCGAGGTAGGGCTGGATCGTGAGGTATTTCCCCAGATAGAATTCCCGTCCGCATTGTAGATCAATTTGGTTTAGGTCAATGTTGAGCTTTGCTCTTGAAGATTCAATGCCATCGGGGATTTGGTGATTCGCATCGCCCCAAGCTTGTAAAAGGTTCAGGGATTTGGATGGGTTGGGCGAGGTCACTCTTTGTACAAACCCTTTTGCCTTGTTGCGGATGCTGGTCCATCCTGCGGAAAGCGTCCAGCCATCCCTGGGGATGTTATATCCGGCGCCCACGCGGTATCCAAAGTTCCAATCAAAATCTAAACTAGGCAGATTTCTCTTCGAGGGGTTTCCAGCAAACGACGAGCCATCAATAGCCTCGATGGTCTGTAAGGGGTCGTCTTCGATGGCTTGCCAATAAAGGAGTTCGCCGCTCACAAACAAATTGGCGCCCTTCTTGATGACGGGACGTGCAGCCAGATTGACACCCATTTGCGAAAGGGGATTTGCAGCTGCCGGATTTTGTTCCGATGGACTATTTTCTTGGCTGGTGTCTCCCCAAAGATGAGCGAAAAGAAGGGGCGTAGCCATCAAGAAAATTGAGTTGAATTTATGCATTTTCCGACCGTAATTTTACATGGGTTTAAAGTTTAAAAATCGAATTGGGCAGAACCGATGACGCCCTGGTAAATGAGGTTGCCTCCCTGACTCGAATAGTGATCCAATCCATTGACAGCCGCCTTATTCCCAAAAAATTGATTCTGATTGAAATAGAGGTGGTATTCATATCCTGCCTTAAATGTTAGGCCAAACCGGTCTTTGCAAAACAACCCCGCCCATTTCAATCCCATTGCGAGGTCCATGACAGAGCGTCCTGCGCGGAAGCTTCTCTTGAAAAACCATTGCAGAACATCTTCTTGCGTGCACTTTTCCCTGAGTTTAAAAAAGCCTAGCAGTAGGGAATAGTCTGCGTTTGCATAAAGGCTAAACCCTTTTTTAAAGAGCCAATCTGTATCCATCCCGATGGAAAAACCATAGCCCCAAAATTGGTTGTGAGCGCGCGCTTTCTGCGACGCAGTGGCGTTCGCCGTTAACACATTGAATTTCTGGAAGAGAAATGTGCTTCTCATCCCGATGTAAGGGCGCAGGGTGAGATGCTTCCCAATAAACGATTCTCTACCCAGTTGCAGATCGACCTGGTCGAGATTGATATGCCAATGGGCATTGGCTCGAGTGATCGGTGGAGAAAGAATTTCTGTTGTAGAAGAGACTGCTTGGATGAGTGCTTTGTGTGAATTTGCACGCTGAGACCCTCGCGCATTATTTTCCATGCTCGTCCAATAAAGTGCGACATCCCAGCCATCGCGGACAAAATTAAATCCGCTGCCTACTCGAAAACCTAAATCCCAGTCAAAACTCACGCTATGTAGGTCGTGATTATTGGGAATCGCTCCTTGAGGTGATCCTGAATAGACATAGGTCAGTTTTTCTTCGATGGCTTGCCAATATAAGGCATCTCCCATAATCCAAAAATCGCAGCTGTCCTTGACCGAGGGGCGAGCCTGTAGGTTGTACATTTGCGTATCTAACGGGGATGTGGATGGACTCGGGGAGGTATCAGTAAGATCGGCACTGGAACCATCTGCAAACGCAAAAGACAGAAGCAGTAGGGGTAATGGGAGGACTAGTTTCTTCATTAGGAGGATCTCCTCGAATAGATTTATTCCCGCGAAGTATCCGTCCCTTTGAAATTTAAGTAAATTATTTTGTTGGCCTCATGAAAACCCAAGCGCAGGCAGAAGCAGCGCAAGGCTTGAAAACGCAGGGTCGCAAAGAAAAAAGAGGTTTTTTTGCGACCTAGCGACATAGCGCCTTTATACGGCATTGCGGGGATGAAACTGAGCATAGCGCTTGATCTCTGCAAAGCCCGGTGGATACGCCTGCCATGTCCGCTCAAAGTTCCTCATGGAGCCGCTATGCATGGTGTGCGCTATCAGGGTGTTGTAAGACATGCGATGGATCTTCTCCACGCCGTGTCGAGGATCTAAGTAATAGACAACAGCTGCTCCTTCCGCTTTTGCTCCAATGAGGACAATGGCATGGTTGATGTTATCACCTTGATCTTCACGGATACGCTCTTTTGCTAGCCAGCCATAAATAGGGGTATCCCCAATGCTCTCCCTTATCTCGGAAGGCGCACTGTAATGAGAGTGGCCAAATTCGCCAACGACCAATAGTGGGCCATGTGTTTTCAGGGTCTCCAGAAGAGCTGAGGGAGGCATACTCGGTATCCAAGGAGCAAATTGCAGACCAAATGCTTGCGCAGCTTTCTCATGTGCGAGCATATGTAGTTTCCCTACTTGTTTCTTTTCTCTTTCAAAGGGACTTACCTTTTGAGCTAATGCACGTATTTCCGGATCTTCAGGAGAATATTTCCTTCCCTCTGTAATCGTTCGTGCTTCGCTGATGTACTTCGCCCAAGTTTCTAAATTTACGCCTTCGGGATCTCCCGTCAGGTTCTCGAGAAATTTAAAACAGATTTTTCTAAGCTCTCTCTCGGGATCCTTCTGGATAAACTCGAAAAAATCATCATGGCGCGTTTGCTGTTGAAACCGTTCGAGAGCCATTTCCATTTTTCCAGCAAATCCAGGAGCTTCAGCGTTGAGAGCCTCCTCAATAAGCTTCATTTGGGATTGGATATCTTCTTTTCTTTCCTGCAGTGTTTTGCGATCGAATGAGGCAACACCAGAATCCTGAAAGAGGGATTCATAACGAGCGCTGACTCTTGAAACGTACTCAGGAGTGGCTTCAGGACCAATGGCAGAGATTTCTTTGCGAAATCCAGAGATCAATGCTTCTGTTTTGCGTGCTTCTGCATACTCAGGAGAGGGGTTTGGGCCAACGCGCAGACGCAAAAAGTTCATCGAATAAAAATAACAGGTTCCACCTTTTTGAGGTTTTTGTTCGGTCAGAGGGCGCGAATGCTCATTTTCTGGAGTCAGGGGAGCAGCCTTCACATCGGGTTTTCCTCGTGGCATGTCATAAATGAATGTGGATCCACTATCAATCATTGGTTGAATTTTAAAACTTAAACTTGACATACTTTTTCTATCCTCTATCTTTTGTTTCTAACTAATTAACAAGCATATCTAAGCATGTAATTAATTTTCAATGTCTAAGTCGTTTGTTGCTCTACATAAAATAACCTTTGTTTCTATGGCTCAGCCTCTTGTCGTGCAACATAAGATCAATTATCAGACGTTGCTAGACAGTCCTAGACTCTTGCCGGGGCTGTCAAAACTTATATTTAAAACAAACGCTAATCAACGGTTTACTAGATCGCTATATTTGTGTTATAATTTATAATAAGATAAGTCGAAAAATAGGTATTTATGTCAGTTTATGAAATTAGCTCGCAACTTTTTAATGTCCGTTCGAGCACGGGAAACACCCCTCTTCACAACGCCTGTTACTACAAAGACATGCTCACTGTGACCCAGATCGTCCAAACATTGATCCAAAATGAAGATAAGGCTGCCAGCCGTGCTTTTATTTTATCGAGGAACAACGATGGCTTTGCTGCTATGGATCTCGTCATACTCGATCCTAGTACCGAAGGACAACAAATCCTCGGGTTGCTGCAAGATGCCCTCTCTGTACTTCCGGAGCGGCCTGCAACGCGTTCCCTCGCTGCGGGACCCCGCCTTCAAATACGTGCTTGCGCAAGTCCAACAGTTAGATCCTTGAGTGCTCTCTACGGTCCCCCTTCAGATGAATCGAGCTCTTCTATTTCGAGCTCAAGGCAAGTCCAGGCCCCCATCCCCCGTTCTTTGCCGTCTGCGACGCCCCTTATTTTCCAGGCTTTGATAGCACGCGATGAGACCCTTTTGTTCGAGAGAATTGTGTTGGGAGAGGATGTGAATTGTTTATACGAAGGACAAACACCTTTGACCATTGCCATTTACCAGGAAAACCTAGGTGCAGTGATCATTTTACTGGAAGCGCCAGGAATTGATCTCAGTAGAGTCAATGCGATGGGACAAACTCCCCTCGATGTGGCCCTTCTCAAAGGGAATAGCGAAATCCTTGAGTTTCTACTCGATTGAAGATCGATTGCACGTAAAATTTTTAATTGATATTTTTCAATCAAAGTTGTATAAATTTCTTGATAAAATTTGAGGTGGAGGTTTCGATGGCTCTTTCAATTGAATTCAGTCACTTCTTTTATATCCGGACTAGTTTGGGCGACACGGCGCTGCATGAAGCGTGTTTTAGAAAAGATGTTGATCGAGCGGAATCCATTGTTCAAGAAGTGATCTCTAAAGCTGAACCTCAAGAAGGCTACGACTTTATTGCAGCAAAGAACAGCTCTGGCAGAACAGCTCTAGATCTCGTCGCTCAAGACAAAGAAGGCAATGGACAAGCCATTTTTGCGCTGCTTGAAAAGACCCTTACGCAGTTTTCCTTAACCTTATCCACTGATGGAAGAAGAGAAGATAGTCCGCGTTTGAGCGCACTTTCTGAGGTTGTCCAAAATCCTCTTTTTAGCCCGCGCCGTTCCAGGCATTCGGCTACACCATCTCTTCCCATGGACGGGGTCCCCCCCATTTTTCAAGCGTTGATTACAAAAAATGTGCGGGCATTGGTACATCGCATTAGAGAGAAGGACGACGTCAACCAAATCTATGAGGGTCAAACACCTTTGACCATTGCCGTGTTTCAAAAAAATCTCTTCGCTGTTCAGATTTTGCTCAAAGCTCCCGATATTCTTCCCAATAAAGCAAACAGTGACGACAAAACCCCGTTGGATGTGGCCCGGAGGTTATCTCACAGAGCGCTCATCCAATTGCTTCTTCCATTTGATCCTCGGACTAAAGCAGTTTTGGTTGATTAATCCCTTCTCTGATAGGCTCCGTTTTTTTATCTCTCATCAAGGAGTAGAGGGATGTCGCTGCTTATCGTTGGATTCATTGCATACGCTATTATTGGGATTTTGGC
>JAZJZV010000178.1:1932-2447 GCA_040389485.1 Chlamydiota bacterium | reverse complement strand
TTTCTCTTCGAGCTTAAGTCCCAGATTGAGCGCCGTTTGTCCTCCTAAACTCAAGAGAATTCCGTCGGGGCGTTCCTTGGCGATAATGGTCTCGACGATGTGTTCACTCAAGGGGGAGAGGTAGACCTCATCTGCTAGAGCATCGTCGGTTTGTACCGTGGCGATATTGGGATTGATCAAGACCGTGCGGATATTCTCTTCTTTGAGGGCTTTGATCCCTTGAGTGCCGGAATAGTCAAACTCCCCCGCTTGGCCAATGCGCAGACCCCCAGAGCCCAGGATTAAGACTTTTTTTCCGACGAATCTCTTTGCCATAGGATCACTTGATCATTTTGTAAAATTTTTCAAACAAGTAGACCGTGTCCACGGGACCGGGAGAGGCCTCCGGATGGAACTGCACGGCAAAAAAGGGAAGTGTTTTATGTGCGATACCCTCTACCGAAGCATCGTTCAAATTCAGGAAGGTCGTTCTCCAACCTTCGGGTAGCGTCTTTTCTGCGATCGCGTAGCCGTGG
>JAZJZV010000178.1:0-1922 GCA_040389485.1 Chlamydiota bacterium | reverse complement strand
TTGATGGTTGCATCGTGGATGTCAAAAGCAGCAGTAGCCGTGGTTTTGCGAAGTGAGGTAGCAGCGCCCCGTTTCGAGATCTTGACAAGGCTGGTTCTGTCCGCGGTGGCCAAAGGGGAGTTTATATGTCTTTGCTCCAATACTCAGCGCCAGCAGCTGAGCCCCCAGACAAATGCCAAACACCGGTTTTTTCTTTTTCATCGCCTTTTGCAGCACAGCGACCGTTTCTTTGCACATTGTCGGATCGCCGGGGCCGTTAGAAATGAACACACCATCGAAAGGCTCCTTCGAATAGTCGTAGTCGAAGGGAACTCGTTTGATAGAAATCGGAAATTGGAGAAGGGAGCGCACAATGTTCTCCTTCATCCCGCAGTCGACGACGATCACTTTTTTTGTTCCTCTTCCATAAGTTTCCACTTTCTTGGTGCTCACAACGGAGACGAGGTGAGTGAGATTGGGATCGGGAAAGCGAGAAGGCTTTTTCTTTTCTCGGGTGATCGCTCCCAGAGCGGTGCCGTGGATGCGCAGCGTTTTGGTCAGAGCACGTGTGTCGACTCCCGTAAGAAAGGGGACTCCCTGTTCTTTGAGCCATTCTTCCAGCGTTTTTTGGGCATCGTAGTGGCTTGCATAGGTGCTGATTTGGCTAAAGATCACCCCATGCGCGTGGATCTTGGAGGATTCCCAGAGATCTTTCGGAGGGACGCCGTAGTTGCCAATCAGGGGGTAGGTGAAAGTGAGGATTTGTCCTGCATAAGAGGGGTCTGTGAGAGACTCGACGTATCCCGTCATGCCCGTCGCAAAGACGATTTCTCCAAAGGCCGTTTTTTTAAACCACTCGGGAGAAAACCCTTCGAATTCCTCACCTGTGCGGAGGACTAGCCGAGCAGGAACCAGTGGGATTGGATGGAACAGTTCCATTGAAGATCGGTAAAGTTTTGTCGCAATCATACCAGCTTGTTAGCAAAACACAAGCGAATTTTGGAAGGAAAAAGACGGTTACGTCACAAGTTTGGGAATATCTTAACCGCCTGTTCTCTTTTCACACGGCGATAGCTTTACATTGTAAAAAAAGTCTTATGGACACAGAATATTTTTTTGAAACACTCCAACGAGGTGTCATATGAAACAACTCATTCAACTCATTACAATTGTGTTGTCACTTTTTTGCATGTCTCACATGCATGCTGAGGTTTGCAAGTGCCACGAAAGAATCTACGTTTTACCTGAGCAATTGGGAATGTCTTCCGAAGGGATTTTCGTAAATTTAAACGATGAATGGATTGAAGTACAAAGTGTGTATTCAGATGAGAGTGGTATTTACATTTCGCCCCTATCCATTGAGTCCAATGGTTGTAGGAACGGATACACTCCTTGTCGCAATTGTGGGCGTTGTGTAAACGAGCAATATGATATTTGTCCCATTTGCCATAAACCTGTATGACCACTCAAAAACTCAAATTTTTTAGTCCCGTTGGAATATTTGTTTCATTGGTAGTTGTGTTCGTTTGCCTGGGTTGGTTTTTCTTTTCACAACAAGAGGATCAACTCAGGCGCAACCTTCGCAAAATTCCCTATGCAGAACGCCTTGCTATCGAAGCGTTTTTTCATATTCTCATTCTCCAGGAGGGAGGCGGCTATGTCTTATTTGGCGACAAGCCAGCGGCATTTACCGCTTACTTCCACAATGGTAATGATCCTTATTGGGACATTAGTTCGTCTAGGATGCGGCGTTATTATCTGGAGAATAAGCAAATCAAAGAGGGCTGGAGAGCTTGGGAAAAATACCGACACTTGTTTCCCTCCGAGCGGTTTGTTATGGAATGCAAACCTTTTGACGATACGCGAAGCGAAATTTGCCTGATGAACAAAGCCCTATGTGAAATAATTGTCGCTGACAATTTGTCTGATTTTCAATTGGTTTT
>JAZJZV010000177.1:0-1734 GCA_040389485.1 Chlamydiota bacterium | reverse complement strand
CAAATTGACAATCAGAGCTTTAGGTCGCAAAACGCGAAACTCAACTCCATTAGCCATGAAAATCAAAGCCTTTTACATCCAGCCTTGGACGATGGGATAGCGCCTGCCGACGCGGAAGGCCTTTTTACTGACGCGGATGCCGGGTGCCGCCTGGCGACGCTTGTATTCGGCGCGGTGGATGCGGCGGACGAGGTCAAGAACGACCTCGACGGGGAGCTCATACTTGGCGGCGATCTCCTCAGGAGAGAGGTACTCCTCGACATACCCCTGGAGCACTTTGTCCACGACGGAGTAGGGCGGAAGGGAATCGGAGTCTTTTTGGTTGGGGCGCAACTCGGCAGAGGGTTCTTTGTCGATGGTCGACTGGGGGATCACTTCCCCTGCGCGGTTGATCCAACGGGATAATGCATAGACCTGCTGCTTGGTGACATCGGAGATCACTCCGAGACCGCCGCACATGTCGCCATAGAGCGTGCAGTAGCCCATTCCCATTTCGCTTTTGTTGCCCGTGCTGAGAACGATGTATCCGAGCTTATTGGAAATGGCCATCAGGATCATGCCGCGGATGCGAGCCTGCAGATTCTCCTCAGTGACGTCGGGGCCTTTTCCTTGAAAATGGGGCTGGAGCATGTCGAGGAAATCCTGGAAGGGCTTCTCGATGGGAGCTTCCATCCACTCCACTCCGAGACGCTGAGCGAGAACCCTCGCATCGGAGAGGCTCAGCTCGGAGCTATAGCGCGAGGGCATTCCAATGGCGAGCACATTCTCTTTGCCTAGAGCATCGACAGCAATGCAAGCCACAAGAGCGGAATCAATCCCCCCTGAAAGTCCCAAACACCCCTTTTTAAAACCCTGCTTATGAAAGTAATCGCGCACCCCGAGCACAAGGGCTTTGTAGAGGTCCTTGATGGGATCATAGGAAAAGGGGCATGGACATGCAGGGGCTTCGAGATCGACGATCATCAGATCCTCTTCAAATCCTTTCGCGATCTGGCGCAGATGGCCCTCTGCGTCGACATAAATGCTAGACCCATCGAATACGAGTTGGTCATTTCCACCGACCTGGCAGCAGAGAATCACGGGGACGTGCAGCGTCTTGGCGCATTTCGTGCAGACCTTGACTCGAATGTCAGGCTTTTGGAACTGGTAGGGAGAAGCGGAAAGGTTGAGGACGAGGTCGGGCTTGAGAGGGACGAGGTCCAGAACGGGGTCTCTTGAGTAGTTGGTATATCCGACGTATCCCGCATGCTGCCAGATGTCTTCACAGATGAGTACGCCGATTTTTTTCCCTTTGTATTCCCAGAGGCGCGTGGAAGTGCCTGGCTCAAAATAACGTCTCTCATCGAACACATCGTAGGTGGGAAGTAGCCGTTTATCCTCATAGCCGATCAGCTTGCCGTCCTGGATGATTGCGGCACTATTAAAAATCGATTTTTCACCCTGGGAGGGGTTGCGTCGGACAAAGCCGACGAGCACCATGAGCCGCGCTGATGCGCGGATCACCATGTCTAAATATTTTTGTTGCGCATCGATAAAAGAGGGGTGCAGGAGCAGATCCTCGGGAGGATATCCACAAAGAGAAAGCTCTGAGAAGAGGACGATGTCGACCTCTTTTGTCCGGGCCTCATCGAGGGTTTGAATGATTTTTTGAGTATTGCCCTCCAGATCTCCAATCACGGGATTCAATTGGGCAACGAGAATGCGCATACGAACCTATCGTTGTTAACTCAATTT
>JAZJZV010000176.1:0-6790 GCA_040389485.1 Chlamydiota bacterium | reverse complement strand
TTTTCTTAGTGGATCTTGTTCAGGCATGTCTTTACGAAAGTTAATTTTAATATCGCATCTTTCTGGCCATCAGTGTGTTATGTGTTTATTTAAAGCTTTTTCTTTGCATGTGTTAGTTGACTTGTAATTAGATATGTGATAAGATTATTGTATAAGATAATATTAATTAAAAATAATCGTGAGGTTTTATGGTTCGTCCAACTAATGGGAATTATTCTGGAGTAAGCGCATTCGCTTCTGCCCTGTCTCTGGGCCTCGGTTCAGTGGATTTCAAAAGGATTTATTCTGGCCTACTCATGCCTTTTAAGGCGATCAAAGCGCTATTCAGTGGAGATGCAAACCCGAAGTCTATTTCACTAGCAAAACGGGCAAGTGTGGAAGCACCTCCTGCGAGCACGCGCTCATCCTCTCCCCTAGTAACTCGAGAGGCGCCCCCGGTAACACGAGAAGCTGCATTTAACATGCAGTTGAAGAACAGGATGCGATCGGCAAGAAACGCGGTAGCGGCAGGGAACATGGTCCCAGGATTTGGAAAGAGCTGCACGCATTCGTATGGAGTGAGCGTTGCAGAGAGTGTTGTGCCAAAAAGCAAATCAGGAGCTGTTTTCATCGGTTATTCTGTTCGAGATGGAAAAGGCGAATACACACAAAGACTTCCGGAAAGGAATTCTACGTTAGAGGGCGTGAGATTGGCTCCAAAAATAGAGACTACCTCAAGCCATCATGAAGAGCCGAATAGAGAGGTTCATGAGAAATTGTTGAGCCGTCTCGACGGCGAACTCAACGTAGTGGCGCAAACATTACTCTCTGCGCCATTAGAGGCAATGCTCAGTTTACCCAATGGCTCTCGTGTAACTAATCGCGGATTGAATATCCGGTCGGAATACGACGTCGAGCTTCAAGTCAATGTGCTGAACTCTTCTGGTGAAAGGGACTTGATTACAGTCGGGTTGGAAAAAGTCGGAAATTCGGTAACAGGCTATGACTGGCGTGTAACCCAAATCACATCCTTCAGAAATAGTCTCAGCAGGACCGATTCACTCTCTCCTTCAAACTAAAAAAGCTCTCAAGCTTCTTTCATAGGCCCGCGCGCTCCCCAAAGGGGGAAGCTTGCGGGCCTTTTGCATTTTCAACCGGTTCCGGTATACCCAAAATGGTTTGCTTTGATCTGCTGGAGAACGGCGCGCATCATTGCGAGGCTGAGTTTACCTGTATTGGTGTTTTGGGGGCTGGGGTGGTAGCTGCAGTAGAGGGTTGGAAGCCCATCCATCGTCTGAGCGCTGCCATGGGAGAAGCGGGGGCGGATGGGTGTGGAAAGGAGAGTATTTGCGTAGGAGAGGTAGGTGCCAAAGGCAAACTGGCCCAGGACGAGGACGGCTTCGACAGAGGGAAGGAGGCGCAATTCGCTCGTGAGGTAGGGGAAGCAGCTCTTCTGTTCAGCGGCGTTGGGCTTGTCTTTGGGAGGAGCGCACTTGACAGCAGCGGTGATGTAGCAGCCCTTGAGGAGGAGTCCATCGTCCAAGGATTCCGAGGTAGGCTGGTTGGCGAGTCCCTCGGCGAAAAGGGCTTGGAAGAGAAAGCGTGCGGAGGCATCGCCGGTAAAGATGCGGCCGGTGCGGTTTCCTCCCTGGGCGGAGGGGGCTAGTCCTAGGATCATGAGCTTGGCCTTGGGGTCTCCAAATCCGGGGACGGGCTTTTTCCAATAGGGGTGATCTGCAAACTGTTTTTTCTCTGGGACATTTTCGCGAAAATCGACGAGGCGGGGGCACTTGTGGCAGTGGATGATGCAGTCATTCAATTCGGCAAAGGAAATCATGCATTCTCCCAGGTGAAGGGAAGGATGGTTTTGAGGCTCTTCTGTCCACGCTTAAGCAGCATCAGCCGATCAAACCCCACAGCAACTCCACAGCAATCGGGCATCCCCTTCTCAAGAGCGGAGAGGAATTGCTCATCAATGGGCAAGGAGTGTTTGCCGGCGTGGATCCGCGCGGCGTTGCCCTCTTCAAAACGGCGGCGTTGCTCGATGGGGTCAGTGAGTTCATGGTAGCCATTGGCTAGCTCGACTCCTCGGTGGTAGATCTCGAAGCGACAACCGACTCTTTCTCCATCGGGAAGGGAAAGGGTTTTGGAAAGAGCTGCCTGCGTGGAGGGGTAGTAGGTGAGTACAAAGTAGTGGTCGCTGCCGAGCAAGGGCTCGATCAGAAAGGTGATGAGAAGCTGAAGAAGGGTGTCTTTGTCCCAATGGGCAGCATCTGGGGGTAGGTCAATCTCTTTCTGTCGGGCAAAGGAGAGAAGCTGGGCTGCGTTCATCGAGAGGTAGTCGATGCCGAGAAACTCCTGGAGGGTTTGTCGGTAGGTTTTTTGGACGACGGGAAGCTCTCCTAAAAAGAGGCGGATGTAGTCCAGAGTATCGCGGATGATTTCATCAAAAGTAAATCCGATCCGGTACCACTCGGTCATGGTGAATTCAGGGTTGTGCAGGGGGCCGATTTCTCCATCGCGGAAGACGTGTCCGATTTGGTAGATGTCGCCAATGCCTTGTGCCAGCAGGCGTTTCATCCCATATTCGTAGGAAGGATTGAGAAAACCTGCTGTCTTACCTTGAGAGATAATGGTCATGGGGTCGATGTGCAAGTCGACAGAAGAGGCGCGTGAGATGGCGGGGCAATCCACTTCTAGGACATTGCGCTGGGAAAAGAATAAGCGCGACCGCTCCAGCATGGAGGCTCGGTCGCGCAAATGGTCGAGATTAGACGCGTGAGACGTATTCACCTGTGCGTGTGTCCACTTTAATGGTCTCTCCTTCCTCGATGAAGATGGGGACCTGTACTTTGGCTCCGCTCTCAGTGGTCGCAGACTTGAGGACTCTGCCGGAAGTATCTCCACGGAGGCCTTCCGCAGTTTCGACGATCTTCATCTCCATGAATGTAGGAGGCTGGACGTCAATGGGCAACCCTTTGTAGAAGATCACATCATAGAGGACCTCTTCCATGAGCCATTGTTCGCTGCCTTTGATCTTATCGAAGGGGATCGTCAGCTGTTCGAAGGACTGGTCATCCATCAAGACAACGCCATCGGCTTCTTTGTAGAGCATGCGCATTTTGCGGTCTTCGACGTCTGCGGCGTCGACTTTTTCGCCCGACTTAAATGTTTTTTCCACAACTCTGCCAGTCATCAGGTGCTTGAGTTTAATGCGATTGAAGGGCTGGCCCTTACCGGGTTTGACAAATTCGTTGGAGACTACGGTGTAGGGTTCCCCTTCGACTTCGACTTTGTATCCGCCTCTGACATCGCCTGTACTGTATTGTGCCATGTAAGTTCCTCTCAATGTGAAAAGTCAATTCTGCGGGGAAATGACTTAAATTGCAAGGCAGGACATATCCAAGCAGGTCCTCCCGCTAAAGAACAAAAAGTGCCACCGCAGAGCGCGGTGGCGGTACGTTCGGTATAAACTAATTTTTGATCAGACTATGGAGTCCTGTTGTTCAGCATCTGCTGGAACCGGTCTGCGATCTGTTGCAAGGTGTTGTTGTTATGTCCGAATTGGCCGGAAGCGCTCGATAGCACCGCCTGGAACTCGTGGCGCAGCTGCCAGAGGGATTGACTGATCAGGTTGTACTCAGCTCTCTCCTGAGCAAACTGAGTGCGCAGGCTGCCGAGGTCAGTTGTTGCTTGTTGAACCTGATAGCGCAGATGGTCGAGCTGCTGGATCCGTTCAAGGACGCGGTTATCGGCCGATATC
Organism: Chlamydiota bacterium; assembly: GCA_040389485.1. Lineage (GTDB taxonomy): Bacteria > Chlamydiota > Chlamydiia > Chlamydiales > Rhabdochlamydiaceae > JAZJZV01. Next base: position 3,048 of record JAZJZV010000176.1, on the reverse strand, counting down.
TCGGTGAGCCTAGTCTCTAACTGATGCAGTAGGTTACCCAGTCCGGCTTGATGGTTGTCGAGGATGTTACCAATTTGTGCAGCCAGGGCAGTGGACGTTTGGTGCTGTTGATCGATGAGCTGCAGGGTTTGGTTCAATTGGTGGTTGTTGTGTCCCATCTGAGCGTTTTGTTGTTGGAATCTGTTCACTTCATCGCGGATTCTTTGGGCACTTTCGCGCATCTGGTTGAGTTGGAGGTGGAGCTGCGATACTTGCGTCGTCAGGATGCCGACTTGCTGTTCGTATCTGCGGTAGGTGTTTTCAAGATCCCGTGCAGTCGTCTTTAAGCGATCATTTTCGATTTTCAGATCGGCAACGCTTGTTTGCAGAGAATTTAAAGCAGCAGATCTGTGCGCGGCAGCTGCACCTATTGCTGATGTGACAGTGAGGAGAAAAAAGACTCCGCAAGACAAATGGGCTCCGGTAAAAAGAGCCACAGCGAAAGCGGCGACAGCAACTGCGGTGCTTGCGCCTAGAAGCAGTGTCTGCCAATTTGCAGTGACGCGTTGCATCATAGGTGTGGCAAGGATTTTTTCTTTGACTTCTCGAAGAGGTTTGAAGGGATCAAGTGGGGAGCACTGCTGGAAAAAATGGGTGTTTAATGTGGAAATGGGATTCAGCATAACGGGCCTCCGTATTGAATTTGGCAACGATAATAGGCGTTAAGTTTGAATTTTTTCAAGGATTTCTTCGAAAGTTGCGTTTTGTCGGAAGATGGATTACGATGAGGAGAAAGGAGTCCAAAATGCCAGGCGATGTCACAGAAGAGCAATTTGCAAAAGATACGCTGGAACGCTACGCGGGATGCTCTGTGGAGAGCTTTCACAAAAATGTGCTTTTGACGAATTTCCCCCGTTATGTCAGTTATTTTGCTCAATCGCGCGGGGTTCCTGTCATCGAAGGCTCGATGTTCAAAGTGGCGCACTGTCCCAAAGAGGAAGTGAGCATTCTCGATTTTAAGATCGGCTCTCCTGCAGCGGCGCTTGTCGTGGATCTCTGCTCTTTTCTGCCGATCAAAGCGAGTTTGCTCTTGGGAATGTGTGGAGGTCTTCGCCGCAGATATCAGGTGGGCGATTATTTGGTTCCCGTTGCGAGTATTCGAGGCGAGGGAACGTCGGATTTTTATTTTCCTCCTGAAGTACCAGCGCTCTCAAACTTCTTGATGCAAAAAGCGGTGACGGAGGTTCTCGAGGATCAAAGAGCCACTTACCACATTGGGATCACCTACACGACAAACATGCGCTTTTGGGAGTTTAATGAAGAGTTCAAGAGCAAACTCAAAGCGACAAAGGCGCAGGCAATCGAAATGGAGTGTGCGACTCTATTTGCAGCCAGCTACAAGCGCAAGCTGACTTTGGGGGCGCTGCTGCTCATTTCCGATCTTCCTCTGAACGCCGATGGTGTTAAGACCAAGCGTAGCTCAGAGTCCGTTTACGATAAGTTCATGGCAGACCACGTGGAGAAAGGGGTTGCTGCGCTTAAAATTGCGCAGAGGATGCAAGAGTTGCACATCAAGGGTGCCTATCACCGCAACATCGGCCTCGGCACTCCCAAGAAGCGTGCTTAGAGAATCTCCTCGACGGGATAGCCAGCCACATCGCGCCATTCTTTCAGGCCTGCGGGATACTCCACTACGTTTGTATATCCCATTTCAACCAATTTCACAGCCAGCCGTGTGGACAGCGGACATGCGAATGAGAAGCAGTAAACGACGACAAGAGAGTCGGCGTGGGGAATCAGTCTGTGCAATTCTTCGGACGTGTATTCATAGGAGGCCAGTTGCGCTCCAGGAATGAGGCTATTGTCATGCCACTTGTTTCCTCTCGCATCGAGAAGCACTAGAGATGTCTTTGCGTCGAGGAGTGCTTTCAGAGCCCGTGCATCGATGTGGCCATAGGCGGCAGTTCTGACGGCCTCTTCCGATTGCAGGAAACGTTCCCCTTCAGCGGCAGTGGCAAGAGACGAGGTAAATAAACTCGTTAAGGTTAAAAGAGCCAAAGTCATTTTCTTCATTTTCCCTCTTAGGTGTGGTCTTGATAAATGAGTACTGAAATCCGAATGCCGAATCCCAGTGCAAGTAACAGGAACGGAAGCACGCTGGTGCTCCCGATAAAAAACAGGATCAGGGCGGTGATGATGATGAGATTTGCGAGGATGCCGAACGCATCGAGGAGCATCTTCTTAATGAGTTGGGCCTGCACCTTGCAAAGACTGCCGGTGATTTTTTCAATGTGCGCATCAGAGAGTGTCTCGTCGATCGCTGCTTGCAGCTGAGTGTGCAGTTTTTCTAGTTTTGCAATGGCCTCTTCTGGGACTGTTCGGGAGAGGACGGCCTTGCACCTCGCAATCTCATCTGAGCTCTGTAGTCCAAGCGTTTGTTCTAAAAATACTTGCAAGCTGTTTTGAGATGCCGATGAGCTCACATCGCCGATGCGTTTAAAGAGGTGAAGGGATTTGGCGATTTGAATCGTGCGAGAGAGAGTTCCCAATCCAGAGATCGCAAATGCCGTTGGTAGGCCCACCTTGGCAAACAGGGCGACGGGGCTCTTGCAGAAGTGAACGAGAGAGGCATTGATGAAAGTGGTGACCGAGTCAAAGACATCGGCGAGGACAATGCTCAGGGATAAGCCTCCCATCGCAACTCCCTCGGGATCTTTGCCTTGGTAACTCGCGAGGATCCTCTGAAAGAACAACCGGATGTTTCCGATGCTGAAAGGAACTCCGACAAGAGAAAGAAGGCGCATCTCCGTTGTGAGAAGGCCTACTTTTTTTGGAAAATCAGATCCCATGATCGCCACGATGAAACGATTTTTTGCTGCGGCATTTAGCAGGTGGCGCGTCAAAATGGTGACCCTGCCTGCATAGCTCCACACGTGCTGTTTTTCCGCATGGGAAATGGGAGAAACCTCATGGTTAGACCAGCGCGTAAAAGCTGAGTCGCGCGGATCTCTTCTCCAGTTGAGGAGGCGCTCAGAAGATAATTGATTGTAGGTGACAGTACACATCATC
>JAZJZV010000175.1:12169-19731 GCA_040389485.1 Chlamydiota bacterium | reverse complement strand
CAAGACGTCCAAAGAGCAAATTGTCTCGACAATTGAACAATTGCGCAAAAAGCTCCCCGATGTCGTCATTCGGACCTCTCTGATGGTGGGATTCCCCGGAGAAACAGAAGAGCAGTTTCAAGAGCTCGTTCAGTTTGTCCAGGAGCATCCGCTAGACAACATCGGCATATTCAAATACTCGCGGGAAGAGGAATCCTCTTCTGCAAAAATGCCAGGCCATCTCTCTGACGAGATCAAGCAGAAGAGACAAGAGAGCCTAGCGGCAGCCCAGCATGCCGTCGTCCGCGAAACCAATCGCAAGTACATTGGAAAGACGCTCAAAGTGATCGTTGAAGGTTACCATCCCGATTCTCCCTATCTCATGCGCGGCCGGTTTTACGGGCAATGTCCTGAGATCGACGGGCAGGTGATCATAAACGATGGTCGAAAAGTCGATGCTTTTGGGAAGTTTTACGATGTGAAGATCACCGATGTCATCGAATACGATTTGATCGGCAAGGTCGTTGCAGCGCATGGAACACCTAAAAAAGCGAAACCCTCTTCTCTTGGCATTATTTCATGAGTGATCAACGGGTCGTTCTCAAGCCCGGCCGGGAAAAATCTCTACTCAATAAACATCCCTGGATTTTCTCGGGGGCAGTTGCCGAGTGGCCTCTTTTTGAAAATGGGGAGATCCTTCCCGTTTTTAGCGCGAGTGGAAACTTTCTAGCCCAAGCCTATTTTCACAGGGAAAATTCAATTGCAGGACGCGTACTTGCCTTCACTGAGGCCCCAATCCGCCAGGTGATTGAGGAGCGTCTCTCTCAGGCAATTGCCTTGCGCAAGCAAAGGTTTTCTTCCCAAACAACAAACGCCTATCGCCTCGTCAATTCCGAAGGAGACTTTCTTCCAGGTCTTGTGATCGATCTTTACGACGATGTCGCCGTTCTTCAGGTGAACACCTGCGGCATGGAGCGTCTGAAATCCCTGATCGTCGAACTGCTCAAGACGAAATTGACTCTGCGCGGCATCTATGAAAAATCCCACTCGAGTGCACGCACGCAGGATGGGCTTTCCGATTCCATAGGGGTGCTGTTTGGCGATTGTCCTAAAGAAGTGATCGTCAAAGAAAATGGAGTCAGTTTTCTCAGCGCGATCCAAGAAGGGCAAAAAACGGGTTTTTTCCTCGATCAGAGGGAGATGCGCCAGCTGATCATGCGCTGCAGCTCTGGAAAGAAGGTGCTCAATTGCTTCTCTTACACGGGGGGATTTTCACTCTTTGCCCTGCAAGGGGGAGCGCGTCATGTGGTCAGCGTCGATTGCAGCGAAGAGGCCTGCCGTCTAGCTCGGGAAAACACGCTGCTCAACAATTTTGATCTCAGTGCTCATGAGGTTGTTCAGGCAGATGTGTTTGAGTATCTCAAAGACCATGCGCTCGACTTTGATGTCGTCATTCTCGATCCTCCTGCATTTGCCAAGCGCCGCCAGGATGTGAACAACGCCTGCCGGGGTTACAAAGAGATCAACCGGATGGCGATGCAAAAACTTCCTCCCAACTCGCTCCTTCTTAGTTCCACATGTTCCCATTTCGTCGATGATACTCTGTTTCAGCAGGTGCTTTTCCAGGCGGCAATCGAAGCCAAGAGGGAAGTGGAGATCTGCGGGCATCACATTCAAGCGGCGGATCATCCCATTTCTCTCTTCCACCCGGAAGGAAAATATTTGAAGAGCTTTTTACTGCGCATTATTTAGAATGTGAGTATGAAGCGAAAAGAAATGTGTACCCCCTACCTCTATTTTTGCGTTGTGACGGCCACTCTTGGCGGTTTGCTGTTTGGCTATCACACGGCGGTCATTTCTGGCGCTCTGATTTATTTGATTCCCGCTTTTCAATTGAGCATTTCGGAACAGGCTTTTGCCGTGAGCATGATTTTGCTCGGAGCTTTGGCTGGATCTCTTGTGGGCGGCGTTCTTGCTGATCGGTTGGGGCGCAAGCCTGCGATGCTCTTCACGGCGGTGCTGTTCTTTTTAGGATCAATTGTAACGGCGTTGTCCAGCTCGTATGAGATGTTCCTATGGGGGCGTTTTGTCAGCGGGGTTGCACTGGGCGTGATCACTCTCGTGTGTCCTCTCTATCTCGCCGAGATTTCTCCTTCAAGCTGCCGTGGCGCTTTCGTCTCTCTTTACCAGCTAGCGATCACGATCGGGATTTTGGGAGCGTTTGCGGTGAACTTCTGGTTTGCGGAAAAAGGAGAGTGGCATTGGATGTTTGGCTGCGGGGCACTTCCAGCCTTTATCCAGGTCGTCTTTCTCTTTTTTGTCGCGGAAACCCCTCCTTTCTTATTCCGGCATCACAAGTCCAAAGAGGCTCAGCAGGTGCTCACCCGCTTGCGTCGGGACCGCGCTTGGGAAACGCAACTGGATGCGATGAAGTCGTCTGCACATCAAAATCAAAAAGGCAAATGGAAAGTGCTTTTCGAGCCTCAGTGGCGGCGCGTAGTGGTGATCGGCATTTTACTCAGCGCATTCCAACAGATCACGGGGATCAATGCCCTGATTTATTATGCGCCCAAGATTTTTCAGACGGCGGGCTTTCCCTCTGCAGATAGCGCTATTTTAGCAACTATTGGCATTGGTGTTGTCAATGTGATTGCGACAGTTTTTTCCGTGTGGCTGCTCGACAGAGCGGGCAGGCGCTTCTTCCTGCTGCTCGGTGCTACCGGCATGGTCGTGGGCCTTGTCTCGTTCGTGCTCTCTTCTCTTGCCACCTCAACGCTCGTCGATCTCATTGCTCTTATCAGCTTAATGGTCTACGTCGCCTTTTTTGCCATTGGCCTCGGTCCTGTCACCTGGGTAGTCATCGCCGAGATTTTCCCTCTGAAGATCCGCGCTAAGGCGATGACGTTCACGACCTTTGTGAACTGGTTTTGCAACTATCTCGTCTCGCTCACCTTTCTCGAGCTCGTTTCCCTATTTGGCCACCGCGGCACATTTCTGTTCTACGCTCTCATCTGCGTCGGTTGCATCTACTTTGTCTATCGCTGCATCCCGGAGACGAAGGGACGCAGTCTGGAAGAGATCGAGGCGGAGCTCGGTCGTCTGCGCTGATAGGGTGTTTGTTGCAAATGCATTTTTCTACCACCCGTTCACTCCGCTCTCTAATGAGCGAAGTGAACGGGTGGTTAAATCATTCCCCTTTTTCTTCTGGTCTAGTGGTCGTTCTCCAAAGCTCTCACAAAATGCCTGTTTTCAAAAAGGTTTTGATTTGGCAAACTTGCCACTCACACCGCGGAGGAAAGACCTATGTCGACTGCTCAGATTGAAAAACTGCTTGGCGATGACGCAAAAGACTTGCTGACACACGTCTGCAAAACGATCTCAAAAGAAAAGCTACATCAGCCAGGACCCGACTGGGTGGACCGGATTTTTAGTCCGTCCGATCGCAACATCCGCGTGCTTCGCAGTCTGTCCGCTCTTTTTAACCACGGAAGACTTGCGGGCACAGGGTACATGTCCATTCTGCCAGTAGACCAGGGCATCGAGCATACTGCGGGAGCTTCCTTTGCTGCAAACCCCGACTATTTCGATCCGGAGAATATCATCAAGTTGGCGATGGAGGGGGGCTGCAATGCCGTCGCGACGACGCTGGGAGTTCTGGGCATGGTGGCGCGCAAGTATGCGCATCGCATTCCCTTTATTCTGAAGATCAACCACAATGAGCTCCTCACTTATCCCACTAAGTATGATCAGACGCTGTTTGCTTCGGTGCATCAGGCGTACGACATGGGGTGTGTGGCAATTGGAGCTACCATCTACTTTGGCTCGGATGAGTGCAGAAGACAAATTGTCGAGGTGAGTGAAGCGTTCGCATTAGCCCATGAGCTTGGAATGGCGACGGTTCTCTGGTGCTACCTGCGCAACCCTGCCTTTAAGACGCCTGGAGCGGATTTTCACGAGGCTGCCGATCTGACAGGCCAAGCGAACCATTTGGGGGCTACTATCGGTGCGGACATCGTCAAGCAAAAGCTGCCTGAGAACAACGGGGGCTTTAAGGTTCTGAATTTTGGCAAGCAGACGGAGAAGATGTATACGAGCCTCTCTTCTGATCATCCGATTGATTTGTGCCGTTACCAGGTGGCTAATGGCTACATGGGTGGCATTGGTTTGATCAACTCAGGGGGACCTTCTGGAAGCAATGATTTGGGCCAAGCGATCACGACTGCCGTCATCAACAAACGCGCGGGAGGAATCGGTCTCATATCAGGACGCAAGGCATTCCAAAAACCGATGAAAGAGGGGATTGCCCTTCTGAATGGAATCCAGGACGTCTACCTGAACAAAGAGATCACGATTGCCTAGGTCGATTCGCCTTCTTTTACTCCTGAGCTGTTTTTGCATGGGTCTAGCCTACTTGGCAGGCCCTTCATTTCTCCGATCCAAGAAGAAATCTTCAGGTGACGGGATCGTTCAGTGCATTGCCAATTTTCCAATCGATGCCGAGTACTATACGCAGGTGCTGAAGCAGCGCGGCTATCATGGAAAAGTCGTTTCCGTCTCTATGGATGAGTATGAAAAGAAGCTACTCATGGGGAAGAGGAGATTCCATGCGTTTCTTCACTTTACGGGACTCGATTTCTACAAAAAAGTCGCTTTGGATGCCAACGTCGACCGCGTGGTTTTTTTCAATGTCACTCCCAAAGTGGCGAAGAAATGGGATTTGTCACGGCTGCCCAAAGAAAAGCTCGTTCTGTTCATGTGGGAGCCTAGGACCGTAATTAAAGAGATGTACCTTCCGAAGATCACCGATTGCTTTTCCAAAGTGTACACGTGGGATGACTCTCTCTTTAGACAGAAGCACTTTGCCAAGTTTCACTATCCCGTGCTCAGGCCCATGCGGGCATTTATTCCCTCATTCGAGGAGAAAAAGCTGTGCACGCTCGTCGCTTCGCAACTCCATAGCGATTATCCTCGCGAGCTCTATTCGGAAAGAACGAAGGCGATTGAGTATTTTGAGAAAGTGGGGGAAGAGGGGTTTGAGTTTTACGGCAGGGGATGGAAAAGCGGCGATCATCCAAGCTACCGCGGCGCTCCTGAAGATAAGGTCTCCACAATCAAAGACTATCGTTTCGTCATTTGCTACGAAAATACGAGCGATGCGCCGGGTTATATCACTGAAAAGATCTTCGATTGTTTCGCGGCAGGTGTCGTTCCCATTTACTGGGGAGCGCCCAATGTGGCCGACTACATTCCTGAGCAGTGTTTCATCGACAAGCGCCGCTTTGCGTCAATGGAGCAGCTGCACCAGTTCCTTAAATCGATGTCTCGAGAGGAATACGAGGGGTATCTGGCGCACATCCGCGCTTATCTTAACTCAGAAAAAGCGCTCTGTTTTGATCAGCAGCAGCTCGATCAGGCTTTTTATGAGGCAGTTAGCGGATCACTTTGAGGATCTGCTTCAAGGGTTTTTCGTTCTGCTTGAAGTGCTTTTTTTTCTCAGATGTTTTATGCGAAGTGGCCTTTTTGCTCTTTTTACCACCTACTTCCCAGGGGAAGGGGTGCTTTGCAGGAGGGACTTTGGCGTCGCTATCTGGCAGTGTGGCCATCTTGCCCACAAGACCTCCAATGAGGGCACCTGCGGAGCCTCCCGCCATCGCGCCTGCTGACTCTGCCTGCTGCCAAGCGAGAAGAAGTGCCACCTTAGCTGTCGCCTTTCCCGTGTCGATTTTGACATTGTTCATTGTTCCGCGCATCGGCAGAGTCAGAACGTAGTTTTCTGGGAGGTTTTTGACACCAAATGCTTGTTTGAGGGTGTTAGCTGTCAGGCCCAGCACCATATCGACGCGGTCCTTGGGAAGGTCGACATTGCCCCAGAGGGCAACATCAAAAGTGCTCGCGATCAAAACTTCCGTGCGCTCCATATCGACGCTGCCCTGCTTGATGTGGAGAGCCATGGGAGCAAACCACAGGTCGAGATCGCTATTTTTTCCAATTTTTTTCGATTTGAGCAGTCCGAGTGTCACGTTGACATTGCCCTCATTTTTACACGTGATTTTGCCCAGCTCGATGGAGATTTCGGGGATGGTGGTTTTTTCGATTTGCAGTGGGTAAATGGGCATGTAGAATCCATCGGCAAGAACCTCGAGAGAAACGGGGTCTTGCGAGTAGAGGTAGGAGAGACTAAGCGGGTTGAACTCGCGCAGCACGAGTCTGCTGATTTCTGGGGTGATCTTGAGTTGGGCATAGACGTGTTCTCGGAGAGTCAGCGCCCCTGCTGCAAGTGTGCCTGCAAGGGAGAGGCGCGTGTTGCGGGAGTTGAGATTGAGGTTGACAGGCCCTGAGAATTGTTTCAGATCGAGGTTGGCATCGGCGTTGATCGCATCGCCAAAAAGCGTGGAGAAGGGGAAGTCTGTGCGCCCTTTTGCTCTAGCAAGGATGTCGAGAACGCGCGAGGGAAATTGCTGCATCTTCATCGTGGCAGTCGTGGTGAGATTGGACAAATCGAACTGGTTTTGCGCGTTGTAAGAGGGAAGAATTTTGCCTGCAAGAGAGAGAGTTCCCGACTTGCTGCCGCCACCTTGTGCTGCTTTAGAGAGGACGGAGGTGTCGATGGAAAATGCCATGGGTTCTGTTTTTTGACTCTTGTTCAGAGTGAAGGCAACGGTGGAGAGTTGGATCGACTCGTGCGAGCTCTTGTCGAAGAAGGAAAGGGCGGGGTTGCGGGCGCTCGCGATCACTTCGAGATTGCCTAGATCAAAATTCACATGGGGGATTCTATCTGCAAGGGTGTCTTGGTTTTGTTTGGGAGAAACGGGGAGGTAGAGCTTGTCGAACTGGATGGCAAAGGTGCTTTTCTCTTGTAGCTCAAAGGGCACCACGCCTTTGGTTGGTCCCGTTAGCAGACTGTCGACCACTTGATAGCCTTCCGGGGTGAGCGTCCAGTTCAACTGGTTCTTCGTGCCTTGGAGCTCAATGGCCTTGGAGTTGATGGAAAATGCCGTGTTCCAGTTGAGATAGGGGCTGTTCCAGTTGAGAGCGAGCGTTTGTTTGTCTGGGGTGCTCTGCACTTTGAGTTTTCCGCTGAATGAGGCTCCTGCAATGGCGCTTAAGGGTTTTCCAGTGATGACGTCGAGAAGCGATGAGGAGATGTTTTGGAAATCACAGCTGGCATTCAGCAGCGCTTTTTTCATTTGCACATCGGGATCCATGGCAAAACCCGACAGGGAAATCTGGCCTTGCAAGGAGCCCGATTGTACTGAGGGGTTGGGAACTGTCGCAGAGAATTCAATGGCAGCTGATTTGGCTTGCGGGTCCCATTGGAAGGGCATTTGGACATTTGTGATTTGCACGGTCTGTTTGGGGAGGCTGAGAGCAAGCTCAGGGATGGTCAAACTCCCGCTTCCCCTTAGCTTCTGCAGGGCAAGAGTTCTTAAGTTAATGACCATGGGGTTGAGCGAGCATTGCACCAAAAACGGCTTGGCTAGTTGAGGAGCGCTTGGAGTCCATTTTTTGAGTTGAGCATCATCGACGGAAAATTGCAAAAAGAGCGGCTGTTTGATCATCAGCTCATCAGTGGAGGGCTTATA
>JAZJZV010000175.1:9163-12159 GCA_040389485.1 Chlamydiota bacterium | reverse complement strand
GCCTCCTTGAAATGTCGTCTTCAGGGGATCGGCATTGATCTGCAAGGCGATGCTATCGAAGGAGTTGACAGAAAGGGTCGCTTGGAGCTGCGTCACGCTCAGGGAAATCGCTCCACTGACAGTAAATGCCCCTCCCGAAACCTGCGCATCACAGCGAGAAAGGGAAATATCCCGGACGGGCACGACGAGGTTCTGCATGGTCCCTTGCAGCGCGTAGTCCTGATTCAATTGGACCCCTTGAGTCTTCAGCGCGTCTTTACCCATTTGATAGGTGAAGGCACAAGGACTTGTGAGGGCTAGCTGTTCACTGAGAGTGAAGTCAATTGAGGGAAGAGAGAGCAGGGGGGATTGCAGGGTGAGATGGAATTGGGGCGCATTTGGAATGAAATTGACGTTGCCCGAGCAATCAAACTGCGCGCCGAGCAGCTGTGTCATCTGAGGAGAAGAGGATAGCTGCGCTAGGAAATCGGTGGGCATCTGGAGCCAGTTGAAGGCAAGGGATCCCGTGCTGCCATCGGGATTTTGGGCATTGAATTTTCCATCGACAGCAAAAGGGGCATTCTTTGTCTGGCTTTGCAGCGTGCCTTTAGCCGTTAAAGTCATTCCGCTGCTCGTTCCCGCACTCACAGCTTGTAGGAGCAATCCATTAATAGAAAAGGGGGTTGCATTCACGACTAAGGGCATTTGGGCAGGGCCATTGAGTGAAAGATTAAAGGCGGCTTGGGCGAGCTCTTCCATTTTCTCAGGGAACGGCAGGGTGAATTGAGAGAGCATGCACTGAAGAGCAATGGGTTTGGCGATGCTTACCTGTGATAGCGCAGGAAAGAGCGCAGTCATGATTTTGGCAGCTTCAGGAGTGAGTGTGTAATTGATCGATGCAGGGTTTTTCAAAGAGATGGTGCCGCTTTGCGACTGGGCGATGATCTGAGCAGAGAGATTGCTCGATGTCGCATTGAAGTTGAGATCGAAATTGCCCTTGCTGAGGTTGAGTTGCGATTGGACATTGAGGGTGGGTCCGATCATGCTCATCATCAACCCGGTGGATCTATGCCAAAAGAGGGAGAGGATCTGGTCGATCCCGCGCACAGGAAGCTGTGTGAGCGTAGCCTGCATGGCAATTTCTGGCTCAGCGCTTTGCAGTTGGGAGGCAGACCCATTGATGGCGATCTCTCCCTGGACATTCTGCTCAGAGGTTTTAGCGACGAGATTTAACGCCATTTCTTCGGTAGGGGATAGATCTAGAGTTAGCGCCACTTGGTCGAAGAGAATGGGGGCGAGACCGGAGGGAGTCAGGGCGATTTTTCCATCAGCGATGACGACGTGTCCTGTGAGGGGCATGCGAATGGCGGGGAGCGCCAGCTGAGGCTGGGGAGCTGCGCAAAAGGCGGCGCTGCGCATCTCTCGCAGAGGCTTCATTGTTGCGATTGGAAAGGGCTTGCTGATTTTCATTTCAGGAGAGGCAATTTGCAGATTGCCCAGATCATTTTTCATGATCAGGTGCCATAGAGGAGAATCGGTCTGGATCTGCGCGGCGGTGAGCTCGAGCTGGTCAGCGGATTTGGTGGCTTTCAACCCTTGGATCTTCTGGCCTCCAAACCAACTGAGCGAGAGAGAATCGATGCCGAGCCCGATTTGAAAGCGATTTTGGAGGAAGTGAACGAGTAAGTTTTTCCCCATCGAAGTCGAAAAGAACATTGGCAGGCAGAGTCCAATCACCACAATGAGGGTGATGAGCCCTCCTAGAAGCACTGCGATGGAGCGCATGAAGGACGATTTCTTACCATTTGTCATTTTTGTTCCTCATTAAACCTATCCTAACAAAAAATCTTATAGGGATGGGTCCTTCAGCAAATAATTATCTGGATCGATTGCATACACTTCGACAGGTTCAGTTCTGCCGTGCAGCTCTAATGCGCCTAAACTGACCGCTTTAAATTCATTTTTGATCGCACTGTAGGTCGAGGCGCTGATCAGAATCGGTTTTTTCATGGTTTTAGTTGCATTCTCTAAGCGGGCAGCTACATTGACAGTGTCTCCGATGGCAGTATACTCAAGCCGTCTTTCTGATCCAATGCTGCCCACGATGGCAAAGCCCGTATGAATGCCAATGCCGATCTCGATGCGGGGTTTGCCCTCTTTTTCCCACTTTGGCGCGAGTACTTTTAACTCTTTTTGCATTTGGATGGCAGTCATGATTGCGTGTTTCTCTTGCATTGCATCATCGAGTGGTGCCCCAAACTCCACCATGATCCCATCGCCGATGAATTTATCTAGAGTCCCCTGAAAGCGGAAAATCACATCGAGCATGGCGCCAAAGTAATCATTGAGCAGGGAGACCACTTTCTCAGGAGGCAATTGCTCTGATAATTTGGTGAACGAGCGGATGTCGGAGAAGAGAACGGTGATTTTTCGCCTTTCTCCTTCGAGTTTGGTGATCGCCTCTGACTTGAGGATTTTCTCCATCACGTGGTGAGAGACATATCTTGCGAAGTTGAGCTTTAAACGCTCCCTTTCTCGGAGTCCCTTGGACATCCGGTTGACCTCGTTGCCCAGCTCTTGGAATTCATCTTTTGTTTCAATGAGAGCCATCGTTTTTAAGTTCCCCTGGCCAATTTCCCTCACACAGAAGAGGAGTTCCTTCAGCGATTCTGTGACCTTTCTCGAAACGAGTTTCGCCCCTATAAGGGCAATGGCGAGGGAGACGCAAAATCCGATGATCATCAGATGGGTGAGTCCGCGCATGCTGGCGAAGTACCTGTCTACCGAAATATCTGCTCCCACTGTGGCGACATAGTTGCCATTGCTATCGAGTACAGGAGCAAAGCCAGAGATCCATGTTCCCCACTGATCGGTTAAAAACATGATAAATTCCTGGTTTATACCTGGCAAAGCAGGTTGCAAAAAACCTCTTTTTTAAGTCAACAGAAATGGCCAGATTTTATACCGTGAGCAACTCAAAATCGAAGTTTCAACCCGCTCACGCTATAAACAAAAAG
>JAZJZV010000175.1:0-9153 GCA_040389485.1 Chlamydiota bacterium | reverse complement strand
CGGTCGCAAGTCCTACGGCAAACCATGCATTGATGGTGATTGATGTCACTGATGGGGGAGTTGTGGTCGATATCTCCCACCGTGCTCGATTCTCTCGGGTCTGACTCTGCATCGACGAGAAAGATCATCTGATCGGGGTGAGCCGGATCGGGCTTGAGGGTATAGAGGAACTTGATGAAAATATGGGGGCGGCGATTGGCATCGCGTGCCTTTTGCAGAGAGCTCTTCAAGGCGAGGTAGGCGGGGGTTTTCTCATCAGCAGCAGTGTTGAGTTGGCTCAGTAGGGAGGGATCGAGCAGAGCTGCTGTCGTCGCTGCAACAGTGATCGCCTTGGCCTGCTCATCTTCAAAAATATGAGGCCTAAATTCCCAGTAAAGCACGCCCATGCCGAGCGTTGAGCTGACGAGCGCCGTGGCAATAAAGGCTGTGTAGAGCTTGGAGCGGTATTTCATGACCCCTTAAAGCAAAGAGTATATTTTGCACTTTAAGTGGTGATCCGATTTTTGTCACCTCAAGAGGGTTAGATCCCAAGTTGTGTCCTGATTAGACCCTGGATGACATGAATGTTGTTGATCTGCCTGTTAAACAGCGTTCTCTGGTCTTGGTTGATTATTGTTTGCACGTTTAGATGTGTGCAAAGGCTGTGGAAATAGACAATGAGATTATTTGGATCTGCTAGATAAAGGCGGCTTAAGAGATGGTTCAGGAGTTCTTCTTTTGTGTCGCGATTCATGTGGGTAGAATCGATCTGAAGGAGCTGGGCAATTGACATGTGATCAAACCCACTCGGTGGCGGAGCGGGCGAGCCGGGAACTAGGGGGACGGGAGGGGCTGGGTAGACCGCTCTTAAGTAGAGATTGAGGTAGGTCTGGATCACCGGGAGGTGATGTGCCTGCCACGCGATGAGCTGTTCCGCTGTTCCACAACTGTGATTAAGGGTAGTAAGGAAACGGGTGTATTCTTGGAAAGCATGTCCATCCAGTGCTTGTAATTGCTGCAAGAGGACAATTAATCCTTGCACGCCGATCGCACGGTGTTCAAGCGAAACAATGCGCATATCGCTATTTGCAAAGTGCCTGAGATTTCCTGTGATTTCGTTTCTCTGGCGAATCATTTCTAATTGCTGCTCAGCAAGGGATTCTCGTTGCCTGAATGTTTCTAGGGCAGGTCTCAACTCTGATGAGTCATGTTTTACGCTCTTATAGTGGTCTCTCCCATTAAACCAGATGTATAGGTTGTTAGGGGCGAGGATATCATTTGAAGTGTTGTGCATCACATTGAGGGGATTGCCTTGTAGAACGACGATGTCAATTCCATTCTGAAATTCGATTGGGAAAACATGCTTTGTTATATCGGACATGGGATATTTCAATGCATAGATGAATGCAAAGTCGATCCAAAAATCGTCCTCTCTAACTCTTACAGCGTAATGGTCAATCAATGTTTGCATTTCACCGTGATCAAACGTGTGAATGGTGTCAGCCGTGTGATGGGAACTCATATGTTTTGCAACAATTGCCGCAATTGCTGGATCTGTGAGGAGTCCTCTATTCTGCAATTCTCTGAATGCTTCGAAGATGTGCAATCGGAACTTAGGATCGTTTCTTAAAAGTTGACTCTGCTGCATGTTCTGTGAGGCTGCCATGCGCAGGTGGCGCTCGCGTTGCAATTGCTGCTCTGGTGTTGGATTGTGCCAGCTCGGAGCTCTAATACACATCTGGTGAACGATGGAAGCGGGTCCGCAACGCCCTCCACCCATCACGTCAGTTAAATGGGCATCGAGGTGTGGCGGGGTAGGAGGTGTAGAGGTGTGCATCGGCGCAGCCCGTGGGAAGACATCTGCAGAATGACTACCTAACGTATTGAGCATAGTTGTGATTTTGTCTAATCGCCCTGCGTCTGCGAGGACGGTATCTTCGACAGTGACCTGCTGGAGGCTGCAGCCTTGAAACGGGTTGTTAGCGGGTGCCGCTTGGTCTATAGACGCAAAATTGCCGTTGATGAGGATTTCTGCTTTTTTGGCACTTTCCGCTGGATTTAGACCCAATGCCTGATTGTAAATGAGGCCCGCGTATAATCTCCAGTCTCTGTCATTCGTCACCTCTTTCGTGCCGAGAAAGACCCTGAAGTTAATCTGCTGTCCATTCCAGGTGATTTGATTGGGTGCTCCGCCAATCGCTGCTGGTCCGCTCATAATTAACCGTTTCCACTCATTGTTATTATAAAATTACTGTTGGAGTCTAAAACCAATGTCAGTGATTGTTCCAATTTCCCATAATGCACCGATAAGGATCAAAGCCGCACTAGCGGGTACAGAGATCTTCGCTAAGAGAAGTCCTCCCGCAACTAAACCCATTCCGACGGCAATACCCACAATAGGTACAACGACCCAATCACAAATCTTTTTCGCAGTTTTTCCCTGCATGCTTTCAGGCAAAGAATTGTAAGCTGCATTTCTAATGAATTTGCTTGTGATGAGTGGCAATCGCACGACTGTAGAAACGGCTGTGCCGACTTTGTCTAACAAATAAGATGCTGGATTTTTGATATTTGATTGAATTACAGTTGCCATACATTTCCTCCTTAACGGAATATGTTTTTATTATTACTTTGTTAATCGTTTGCTTATCTAATTATATAATAAATTATAATAAAAAATCAACTACGGTAATTAAATTGAGCGTAAGTGTTTAACTTTCAGAGGGATGTCGTCAGAGCGAGGCTTTTACTCGACGGTGACTGACTTGGCGAGGTTGCGGGGCTGATCGATATCTGTGCCGCGCTCAAGGGCGACATAGTAGGCCAGGAGCTGGCAGGCGACGGAATAAGGGATAGCGGCAAGTTCGTCGCAGGTGTGGGGGAGCCACAGGACGTCATCGGCCACTTTTTCGATGTCTTTTGTTCCGATGGGGGCGAGGGCGAGGATCGGACCGCCTCGGGCTTTGATCTCCATCAGGTTGCTGATCATTTTTTCCAGCGTGTGCTTATTGCCGCACATCGCAATGACAGCAAGGCGTGCATCGACGAGGGCGATGGGACCGTGTTTCATCTCTCCTGCGGGATACCCTTGTGCATTGATGTAGCTGATCTCTTTGAGCTTGAGCGCGCCCTCAAGGCTGGCTGCATACATGTAGTGTCTGCCGAGGAAGTAGAAAGTGGAGTATTGAGAGTATTTCTTTGCAAGGGACTGGATCTTCTCGCGATTGCGGAGCACTTGTTCCACTTTAACGGGGAGTGACTGGATCTCATTGAGAAATGCTTGCCCTTCTTCTTTGCTCATGTGGCGCAGACGTGCCATGAGGAGGGTGAAGAGGGAGAGCACTGTCAGCTGGGATGTGAATGCCTTTGTCGAGCAGACGCTGATTTCAGGACCAGCGCGCAAGAAAAGGGTGCAATCGGCTTCTCTTGTCAGCGTAGAGTTTCTCGCGTTGCAGATGGCAAGTACTTTGGCGCCTTTGCTTTTGACTTCGCGAACGGCGGCGATTGTGTCGAGGGTTTCTCCTGATTGGCTAATGGCGATCACGAGTGTGTCTTCAGAGATGATCGGATTGCGATAGCGGAATTCGGAGGCGATCTCAGCTTGCGTGGGGATGCGCGCTTTGTCTTCCAGAAGAGAGGCGGCGATCTGTCCAGCATGCCAGGACGTTCCACAAGCGAGGATGACAATGCGCCGGATGGCGAGGAGGTCTGTGGGGGTGAAAACGAGGTTTTCAAATTCTGCAGTTCCAAAATCGGAGATGAAGCGGTTGTGAAAGGCTTGATGGATGGTCTGCGGCTGCTCGAAGATTTCCTTGAGCATGAAATGAGGGAAGCCGTTTTTGGTGATCGTGGTGGCTACGTAGTCGAGCTTTTCAGTGCTTTTGTGCACGAGAGCACTGTTCGGATCGTACACTTCAATCTTTTCGGGAGAGATCAAAGCGATTTCATCGTTGCGCAAGAACATGACGTCGAGATCGGTTTCGCAGAAGGCATTGGCATCAGAGGAAACAAAGGCTTCGTTGCGCAGGGAGTTGATCCCGATGGCGATGGGGTTTTCTCTGGCGGCTGCGATGATCTGGTTCGGATGATCTCGGTGGATCAGGGCGATTCCCCAAAATCCTCGTAGTTGGGCAAGAGCTTTTTGTACCGCTGCAAGCAGGTCATTTTCATAGAAGTGGGAGATCAGCTGAGCAATGACTTCAGTGTCGGTGTCGGAGTAGAATGTGCGGCCGTGATTTTCGAGCATTTCGCGGAGCGCGATGTGGTTCTCTATGATCCCGTTGTGGACGACGGCGATCGCATTGTGTTCATCGAAATGCGGGTGGGCATTTTCGCGTGAGGGTTTTCCGTGTGTGGCCCAGCGCGTATGGGCAATCGCTAGTCTCAGACGCGCCTGCTGTTTCTCGAGCGCTTCTTCCAAGGCATTGAGTTTGCCCACTTCTTTGCATGAATACAGCACGCCGTTTTCAGGGATGCCCGCAAGACCTGCCCGCGGTACTCGAGATGTTTCAATCCTTTGATGCACACTTGGGCTGGGTTACGAGGTCCAACGTATCCGTAGATTCCGCACATGGGGAGGTCCTAATGCTAGCGATTCAGTCAGCCCTAAATATATACGGGGTTCGATTGAAAAGCACGAAAAAATGAAACACAGGGGGTTTTTTAAATTTAATATTTGATATAAGAAGAATAAATGCATTCATGAGGACAAATGAGCCAACTCCCATTAAAGCCCAAGAAGGTATCTGAAACGGCGATCCACGACCAGACCTACAAGGTGTTTCCCAATGACCTCAACTCCAACGACACGGTCTTCGGGGGGCTCGTCATGTCTATTCTGGACCGGGTGGCTCTTGTCGTTGCAGAAAGGCATTCAGAGCAGACATGCGTCACAGTTTCCGTCGACTCGATGCATTTCCTGGGACCTGCCAAGAGGGGAGATATCCTCATCTTCCGGGCAGCGATCAATCGGACCTGGAGGTCCTCCATGGAAATCGGTCTGAAGGTTCTCGCTGAGCATCCCCAAACCCGCGAGCGAAAGCACATTTTATCCGCATATTTCACCTTCGTCGCCTTGGATAACGAGGGAAAGCCCACCGAGGTGCCAGCTGTGATCCCCGAATCTAAAATCGAACACCGTCGTTATGAAGAGGCTGACAGCCGCAGAGAGCGCCGCCGGAAGGACAAAGAAGAGCGGTCTGCCCGCCGCCTTGAAATGGGGTTCTAAGATAAGGAACTGACAAATTTCCTAGATTAACAGAAAGATTTACAGTAATGTGCGATATATCGTACCCTTTATGTGCTAAAGGGATGGTATCGAATGGACAAGTTCGCCTTTTTCGAGACTGATGAATATGCTCAGTGGATAAGGACTCAAACCTTAAAATCACAGAGGCAGATCCTAAATCGGTTATTGATGATTGAAGAGGAAGGACATTTTGGCCATCACAAATACCTTACTGAAAATGTCTGGGAACTTAAGTTTAATGATGGTAGACGAATATATTTTGGGCTCTTACGAAAATTTAATGTAATCTTACTGCTTGGAGGAAATAAAAATGGGCAAGATAAAGATATCAAAAAAGCGGCAAAGATCTTTAGAGAAATCGCAAAAAAACAGTGTTGATAAGATCAAAGGACTCAAACGCATCAATCCTTTAAAAGAGCTGGTAAATCCACAGCAAACAGCACTTGCGATTTTAGAATGCCTACAGAACAACGATCCCGAAGGGGCAATGGAAATGATTTCAATCTATCTGGATGCTCTAAACAAAGCGCGTCTTAGGAAAAATACGAAGCTGGCTAAATCGACGATGTATTCTGCCTTGAAGCATCGTAACCCCACAATTAAGACTTTGGCAAAGATCATGCACTCTTCTACGCATTGAAACCCGGTTGGGTTTAACTCGACTTTATAACTTTTTGGGCCCGAAGGCCTCGAGATATTTACTCTCGGGGGAGTTATTTATAGCGGGAAGGGGTTAAAAACCCCTTCCCGCTATAAATAATCTACCAGTTCAACCGTAGGACGAACGTCCAAGAGCAAATAGACGAGGCAGGCGGGCTCAAAAAGTTACAAAGTCGAGTTTAAATTCCTTTGCGGGCGACGATCGCCATGAACAGAGGAAATTCTTGACGGCTGCGGTTTTCCATTGCGGCCGTTCTTCCGACGCTCTTTTTATCAGAACACCACTCTTCGATGAGATCAATGGTAAAGCCCGCTTGCTTCAGCATACTGCTATAATGAGACAGGGGATGGTGGTAGGACCACGTCTGTTCGGAAGCGCCCTCTTTGCTCGGATGCGTCTGGATCGGGATTTTGAGGGGAGACATGTAACGGTCGACTCTGCGGTACTGCAGCTTTTTTTGTTCGTCAACGCCCCAGCCCGTTTGGCGTGGGATGCGGTAGAAAGGGTGGTTGATGACGATGATAAAGGTTCCTGACTTGCGCAGATGGGTATGGGCCGTCTTGAAAAGATTCTGGGGGTGGGGGATGTTCTGCAACGCCAATACGCATGTTGCATGCGAAAATTCTTTGAAGGGGAGTTCGAGAGAGTGGGACAGGTCATGGACAAAAAAATTGTGGCCGTTTTGCGGCGCATAAGTTTTGGCTGATTGAACGAGGGACTCTGAGGCATCGATGCCGAGGTATTTCATCCCTTTAGGGAGGTGTCTGGAGAGGATCCCTTGTCCGCACGCAAAGTCAACTAAGTGAGGTTGCGTTTTTTTCTCCATCTCAAGCAATTTCAAAATGCCAGGGATGATCACCTGCTGATGAAAGTAGTGCCCTTTGGCGCCTACGATTTTGTCATACCAGCTCGAGGAAGTTTCCCAAGAGCTATTTTCCCTGTCCATGTGTCAAAATTCCTTGTAAAAGAATCGTATAAATTGTAAAAGCATGATACTCAATTCATCAATTCTTTGCGAGTAGAGCATGGCACATAGCGATTTTTCCCGTTCAGTAAAAGACTTTGCATCACCGGTACATACCTTTCTCTATCAGGATCAGACGATTGCAGAGGCACTGGACTCTTTGCGTCAGCGCAAGATTGACGAAAAAATTATTTACTTTTACGTCGTTGACCGAGAGAAAAAGCTCAAAGGCGTTGTTCCCACCCGCTCGCTTCTTCTGAAAGACCCCTCAAAGAAGATCGCCGACATCATGACCCATTCGGTCGTTAGTATTGATGAGGATCAAAATCTCGAAGCTGCAATGGAGATGCTCACTTCCCAAAAGCTTTTGGCCCTGCCTGTTGTCGATTCCAAACTGAGACTTAAGGGGATCATCGACGTGCAGCTCTATCTCGAAGAGTCCTTTGACGTTGCCAACGCGCGCTACAATAGCGACGTCTTTCAGCTCATCGGTTTGACTCTCGAAGAGGGGAAAAAGAAAAGTCCGTGGAAGAGTTACTGCACACGCATGCCTTGGATCATCTGCAACATGGTGGGAGGAATCGCCTGCGCCATCATCTCCTACGCTTATAAAGCGGTTCTGGCCAAGGTACTCATGCTAGCGATGTTCATCCCGCTCATTTTGACTCTCAGCGAATCGATCTCCATGCAGTCGATGACACAGAGCTTGCATTACATCAGACAGCCCCACATCAGTTGGAAGAAGATCTTTCACCGCATTCTGATTGAATGCCGGATGGTGTTTCTTTTATCCATTACCTGCGCCATCTCCATCGGACTGCTCTCGCTACTTTGGGGAGGAGGAGGAGCTGGTCCATCCATCACTATCGCCGTTTCTCTGCTCGTCTCCGTTTCGATCTCTGCCTGCGTAGGAGCTTGTATCCCGCTGATTTTGCACGCCAAGGCGTTAGATCCCAAAGTCGCTTCTGGGCCAGTCGTGCTCATGCTCGCTGACGTCATTACGACGATGATCTATCTCTCGCTCGCTACTTGGTGGCTGATTTAATTTTCTTCCTTTTCATGCTCGAGGGCTTTGTTCCAGCTGGGCTTGTGGAACTTGAGGATAAAACTGGGAGCTAGACAGCAAACGATGATGCCTAGTGCGAGAAAGCTGACGTAAAAGAAGATGTTTCCCGTCTCGATCTGTCCGGGAGGAAAGAAGCCGATGATGATAGCAAAGGCGCTTCCGACAATTCCAATCAAACCCACTGCCCAGATGCCCACTTTTCCTCCAGGAATGCGGTAGGCGCGTTCCACTTTGGGTCTTTTGTAGCGCAATTTTATCGCAGCAGCAAAGAGCAGGATATACATGATGAGGTAGAGCTGCGTCACGATGGCAGAGAGGATCCAGAAGGCGCTGCTCACTGTTGGCATGAAGAGAAAGACGATGGAGAGCAGAGAAACGATGATCGCCTGCACGATCAAGAGGCGGTAGGGCATGCCCTTTGCATTGACGGCGCGGAAATATTGCGGAAGATCTCCACTTCTTGCTGCAGCAAGAAGACCTTTGGCGGGACCGATGAGCCATGTGCTCATCGATCCAAAGGCGCCAAAGGCAATGAGCGCTGCGATATAGGGTGTCATCCAGCTAAGTTGATGCGCATCGACAAAAGCACTAAAGGCTTGCATAGAACCCGCGGTAAGACTGATTTGTTTCTGAGGAACGACGCTCGCAATGGCCAATACGGCAAGCACAGACATTCCCAAAATCAGGACAGCAGAGAGTAGAATCGCCTTAGGATAATCTTTTTGGGGATGTTTGACGTCCTTAGCATGGATAGCGGACATTTCCATTCCTGTCAGTGAGAGCATCACTCCCACGAAAAAAACGAGTTGATTGATGGAGCTAAGCGAGGGGAATGCAGATCCCCAGCTCCACGTGAATTGAATCGGCTCGCTGCCTATGTACCAAGCTGCACCTAATACAATGATCAGGACTGCTGGAATAAATGAGCCAAGGATGACGCTTGCCGAACTGATCCAGCTCGAAGCGCGCATCCCCAACATATTGGCAAAGGTGGCGCCCCAGAACGCGACGAGGAGGATGGTGATCGTATATGTCGTGTTGCTTGCGTACGCGGGATTAAAGACGTAGGCAACGGTTGCTGCAATGAAAGAGAGCGCAGTGGGGAACCAGATCACATTCAAGATCCACAGCAGCCACACGGCTAAAAAACCGGTCCGGTGTCCAAAAGCTTCTTTGACCCAAACGAACACTCCTCCGCTTTTGGGCCATCCCGTCGCCAGTTCTGCAGCGACAAG
>JAZJZV010000174.1:6633-9622 GCA_040389485.1 Chlamydiota bacterium | reverse complement strand
CGCCAGCGCCGATGAGACCTTCGTTGGTTTCTCGACCCTCTTTTTTAACTGCAGAAGCAACACCTGTCTTGCGAAGCCACTCGATGGCTTTATCGATATCGCCTTCGGCTTTATCGAGAGCTTCTTTGCACTTGCTCATGCTCACGCCGGAGCGTTCGCGGAGCTGCTTAACCAATTCTGCTGTTACTTTTCCGCTCATCTTCTCTCCTCTTCTTCGTCATCTTTATCAGCAGCTTCTTCGCCTGCTTGAGAGCCTTCTTGAGCGTCTCCTTTAGCAATGCCGACATTCAAGTCGTTCTTGCGATCGATGACTGCTTGCATGATAGCTTGGATGATCAGCTTGATGCTCTTGAGAGCATCGTCGTTGCATGCGATAACGTGGTCGATGGGATCTGGATCACAGTTGGTGTCGACAAGGGCCATCACAGGGATGCCGAGCTTGCGCGCTTCTGCTACTGCGATGTGTTCATGGCTAGGGTCGACGACGACGAGAAGGCCTGGAGGCTTTCTCATTGCGCGGATGCCAGAGAGGTTGCGGTCGAGCTTGATTTGATCTTTGCTCAGCATGACGAGCTCTTTTTTCTTAAGCCCTTCACCGCCGGTGGTGATCTTTTTCTCAATGCGTTCCAATGTTTTGACGGACTGGCGAATGGTCGAGAGGTTAGTGAGCATGCCGCCGAGCCAGCGCTCAGAAACGTAAAACTCTCCGCACTCTTCTGCGGCTTCTTTAATGACGCTTTTCGCTTGTTTTTTGGTTCCGACGAACAGGATCGATTTGCGTTTGGAAACGGTCTCTTTGACAACTTCGATGGCATTGCGGATCTGTTGGATCGTCTTTGCCAAGTCAATGATGTAAATGCCGTTGCGCTCTTCGAAAATGAAGCGTTTCATCTTCGGGTTCCAACGGTGTCTTTGGTGACCAAAATGGGCACCGCTTTCTAATAGGTCCTTGATTGTAACTTCTTTCTGTGCCAAGCCTTGTCCCTCTATGTTTTTGACTGCGGCATCTCGCTCTCGTGATTCAAGGACTATCCTTGAAGCACAGCGAAATTTCGGTCTTGGTTAATTTAGGTTAATAAAGAAGCGCCTGATCAGAATCGAACTGACACAAGTAGCTTGGAAGGCTACGGTTCTACCATTGAACTACAGGCGCACGGAAATTTCAGTACCTTTTTTACCAAATGAGAAGATTTTTTCCAATGGAAGATTATCCGTCTTGACTAATATCGCCTCAACACACTGATAATTAACTGCTTATAAAAATCTTGCTCTCTGTCCCTTGAAGCGCAATAATAGTGGTGCGGCCTTTGCAATCAAACGAGCAGTGGATATGGATGCAAGCATACCAGAGAAAGCCAATCGAGTCCTCAACGTCATCATCCTTGGGCTGATCCTCATCCTGATCCGCGTCTGGTATCTCGCGGTCGTCCAGCACGATGAACACTTGGAAAAGGCGCGCCGGCCCCAACGACGCACCGTAGTTGAGAAGATCGAGCGGGCAACCATCCGCGACCGCTTTAACATCCCGCTAGCTTTAAATAAAATCCAGTACAACGCCGCCGTCTGCTATGCAGACATCCGGCAAATCCCCAGCGCCAAATGGGAAAAAAATGCTGAGGGCAAGAGGGTGAGGATCCCCGTCCGCTCACAGTACATCACCGACCTGGCGCAGATGCTCTCTTATGAGTTGCAAATGGACTGGCAGACGATTGAGGACACCATCCATGCCAAGGCTTCCCTTTTCCCCCATACCCCCTTCATTATCAAAGAGGATCTCACAGAAGCGCAATACTACCGGATCAAAATGCTCGAAATGGATTGGGCGGGGGTGCGGGCAGAGCGCGGCTCGAAGCGGTACTATCCCATGGGAGAGGTCGGCTCCGATGTGGTCGGCTATATGGGCGCGATCAGCGCCAAGGAGTACTTCGATATTGCTCAGGAAATCAAAGTGCTGCAGAGCTACCTCACTGCGCGAGAGGAAGGGGAAATGCCCATGCTGCCCAAGGGGTTCCAGAATCCTCTGGAGGTGCGCGAGCGTCTCAAAACCCTTCAAGAAAGAGCTTATACGATCAACGACCTCGTCGGCAAGGCGGGCATTGAAAGCTCTTTTGATCAAGATCTGCGAGGCTACGCCGGCAAAAAAGTATTTGAAATCGACACTAAGGGAAACCTTTTGCGCGAACTCCCAGGCGGAAGAAAGGGTCTTTCAGGCCAGCGGGTGATCCTGTCGATTTCTGCAGAGCTCCAGGAATATGCGGAACAGCTCCTGGCAGACAACGAAAAGGTGCGCGAGACGCGGATGGAAAATGGGGAGATCGACTGGAGCACTCCCTGGATTAGAGGGGGCGCCATCGTCGCTATGGACCCCAAGACCGGCGAAGTGCTTGCGCTCGCCTCTTACCCGCGCGTCGACCCCAATGACTTCATCCCCTCACGCGATCCCGATACCAGGGCCAATAAACAAGCGGCTATCGTCAAGTGGCTGGAAAATGAGGCCTACATCGGCGAGATGTGGGATGGCAAGCGCCCCTTGGAACGGGAGCGCTTCGACATGCAGAGCCGCTCTTATTACACCGAATCTGCGCCCTTATCGCTGATGAATTACCTCCGCACGATCCTCCCCCCAAATAGCGAAGTGATCCACGCGTTGCAAAAAGTGGGCAACCTCAAAAACGCTCTCCAATTGCTCAGCGCTGCGAGAACTCTCACCGCAATTTGCGGAACGCCTTTCCCTTCCAAGTTGCAAGAGGAAGAGAGCGACAACCTCAGGAAGGCAAGCATCGCTCTTGGAGCCCTCTATTCGGGCTCTCCCCACAAGCGCTCCCGTTTTGCAATCCCAGAAAAGCATCTGATCGGCGCACAAATGCACATGCAGAACTCTGCTGCTGAAATTCAAGAAGCTAGGAAAATCCTCGATCCCCTCCTGGGCCCGATTCCCCACAATGACGATAAACTCCTATGCCTCGATCTGTGCCAACTGCTCGTTTTT
>JAZJZV010000174.1:954-6623 GCA_040389485.1 Chlamydiota bacterium | reverse complement strand
GATCGCTGCCGTTGGACACCTCTTGCTTCCCACTTATCGGGAATTGAACCAGTCGGCAATCGTCGTCCAGCATTTTGTTCAGCAAAAGATGCGCGAATGGTTCCACCAGATCGATTTTCAAAAATGGAGAGAGGAGCATTTTAAAGAGTTCCTCAAACTCAAGAGAAAAGAGGAAAGGGAAAAGAAACGGTACACGCGCCCCTACACGGAATACCTGGAACAAATCGAAAAACAGATGTTTAGAGAGTTTTGGGATGCCCACCGCTACCTGCTCACCTGCGCCCTCATCATTCCAAACACCGATCTCGCAGGAGATCTCAAACCCTATGCTGAACAGCTGAAAGAGCTGCGCGCTGATCACGCCGCAATCCAAAAACATCTCTCTAAACTCGAGGTGGCGCTCCAACCTCTCTCCGCTGATTTGCAGATCCTCTTTCTTCAGACAATGCGTTCATTTGAAGAGCTCAGCGCTCCGCTTCAAGGGCGCTACCGCCAGCTGCGCAACACCAAGAAGAGACAGCTCGAAAAGCATCTGGCAGCTGCCTTTTACCCACTTTCGGGCTACGGTTATGGAAGATCGCAAGCGTTCCGCCAATCGACTCCTCAGGGGTCGGTCTTTAAGCTCGTCGTGGCCTACCAAGGATTGCTTGAGCGTTTTGATGAACTCAAAGCCTCCCACCAAAGCTTCATGGACGCCAATCCTCTGACTCTGATCGACTCGATCAAATGGCACTCCCGAGCGGGCAGCAACGACCAAATCCTCGGCTACCACCTCGACGGCACAGTCATCAAGCGTTACTACAAGGGGGGCAGGCTTCCCCGGTGTCACCCTAACATTGGCAAGATCGATGTCATGGGCGCCATCGAGCAATCGAGCAACATCTACTTTTCCATCTTAGCTGCCGAGCATTTGAGCGATCCGCTCAATCTGATCAGCGCATCGCGCAATTTTGGCTTTGGCGAAAAATCGGGAATCGAGCTGCCAGGAGAATTTGCAGGATCACTCCCCACCGACATCGCCCACGATCGCACCGGTCTCTACTCTTTTGCCATTGGCCAGCACTCCTTGATCGTTACCCCGCTTCAATCGGCGGTCATGATCTCCGCCATCGCCAACCGCGGCCGTGTACTCAGACCCAAGGTCGTCCATGCCATCGCCGGTCAAGAATCGCTCAGCGAATACCGCGATCCCTTTTCGCGCGCGCTCTATCCCTTCCAAGATAACCTTTCCCTCGTCGGCATCCACTTCCCCCTCTTTACAGGAACGGGCTCTGAAGACAATGCCCCCAGCGTTTGGTTCAACACTCCCGAAATCAAACGGACAATTGAAATGGAAGATCCGGTACGCAAGCCCCTTGTCGAAGGGATGCACCGCGTACTCACAGGACTCAAAGGAACCGCTCGCCCCCAAGTCATCCGCGCGCTCTACCGCAACCCGGATTGGAAACGCAATTTCCTCGACCTTAAAAGTCAGCTTGTTGGCAAAACGGGAACCGCTGAAATTCTCTACAAACAGTCGATTGACGCGCAAACTGAGGCGATTATCCAGAACCACATCTGGTACTCAGGTGCAGTCTTTTCCGAAAAGGATGAGCAAAGATGGGAAGATCCCGAACTCACCGTTGTCGTCTATTTGCGATTCAGCGAGGCCGGCGGTAAAGAATCGGCGCCACTTGCTTCCCAAATAGTCAAGAAGTGGCGCGAAATCAAAAAGAAGCGCGGGGATTAACGGTGTCTCTGCCTTTTGATGGGCAAGTCAGACTCTTCGCCTGAAGAATCGGAAGAGGTCACATCGTCATCTAAACAGGAGGTGGTGGTTGCGGTGCCTTGCGATAACAATAGCAGCAGATCAAAGAACTTCGCCTGATGCATCCGTGCATTAATCTGGTTTCTCTCCATGACAGCGCCAATCTGCGTCTTCACCTCATTGAGAGTGTCGGGGAAACGTCCCATATCACACGCAGTTAACGAAGAGTTATGATTG
Organism: Chlamydiota bacterium; assembly: GCA_040389485.1. GTDB lineage: Bacteria > Chlamydiota > Chlamydiia > Chlamydiales > Rhabdochlamydiaceae > JAZJZV01. The sequence continues at coordinate 4,639 of JAZJZV010000174.1, read as the reverse complement.
ATTGCAGCGGCAAGCTCCCCGAATGAGACTTCATCAAATGAATGCTGAAGGCCCTTCAACTCGAGCGATCTCAAAGTTGTATTTACTGCTAAGGCTGCTGCAAGAGCATTTCTGCCTTCGCTGTCCATTTGGCTGTTGTTATCAGCGAGACTATCGTAATCGCTACGACAGCTAAAAGCAGTCAATGAGGAATTGCCCTTTAGCAAATCAGCCAGTGTTGTCCACATGCGACTTCCAATCTTGGGATCAGGCTCATAAGGATCTATCGTACAGTGAAGAGTAGCGAGAGAAGAGTTGAAACGCAGTGATTCTAGAATTTCAGTCAAACCGCTCATTGAGAAAACAGACCAATCCAATAATTTGAGATCGGTCAGAGAAGAGTTTGCTCTTAACATCTGTGCGACACTTCGCGCTGCCTGATCATCTACATCAAGATCTGAAATGACGAGCGATTGTAATGTGGAGTTGTTTGTTAAACCCTTCATTACGATTTCCAATTGCTCACCTTGCATTTGGTTCTGATGATCAAACGGCTCATCATCTCCGTCGAGTTTACCCAAGGTTAGTGAGTTTAAACTCGTATTAACCGCTAACATCTCAGAAACACCATTCACGTTGATAGGACAAAATATATCACTGAATTGAACTGAAGTTAAAGAGCTATTAATTTTTAGCATTTCCCATAATTTCGCATGCCCCTCTTCCCCAAATGAGTTGTTTCCGAGCCTTAAACTACTTAAAGTCGAGTTGAATTTCAATGCGTCGAAAAGAAGCCTGAATTCTTTTATCTCACGACCATAATCCTCATCAGCATCGATGTCGTGTACTTCTAGAGATGTTAAAGAGGAGTTAATTTTTAATGCTTCAGCCAGAGTTTCCACCCCAGGGCCTTCGATGGGATTGTGTGACAACTGGAGCGTTTTCAATGATGTGTTGTTGACTAATGCGATCGACAGAGCGGCAGCTCCATCTGGTCCAATATCGATCGTGTCGGTTAAAGCGGCTGCGATTGTTCCGCTCCCGAGTCACCTATGTGTTGCTTGCTCAAATCCAGCGACCTGGAACTTGAATTTTGAAGAATTTCAACTGCACTCGCAAGGTCGTAGCCCTGCTGTTGTCCTATACTTAATGATGCCATTTTCCTCCTCTCATTGTTTAAATTACCTTTATTAATTATACAATTAAAAACAAATAAAGTAAACAAATTTAATGTATAATTTATTATTTAATTATACAAATTTTAAACAAAAATAAATTTAGCATCAAAAGTAAAAATAGTTAAATTAATTTACATCAAAATCAAATTAATGTTATGAATAATATTAGATATAAACAACAAAGAAACATGTCGATTTTAAATAAATTATTTACACGCCACATTCGCACTCTCTCCGCCTGCATGTGCTGTTTTGGTGGTGTACAGGGGAATTTCGACACGTTTTCCTCTCCACCGCTCAACGGGGGATGCGGTACCTCTTTTTGCCAGGTCCCTGACATCGATTTCGAAGTCTTTGCAGATCTGTCATTTGCGAACACCCTTCAATTGCAACCCCTCCAAGTGGGTAAGGATCTGGCTGATGCGATCCCCTTCCTCATTGACTCCAATCCGTTTGTAGCTGCGGCTGCAGTGGGGGACCTCAGTCTGATGAAGACCATTTTTCGAAGGGGCTGTCTCGAGGGGAGTCTCTGCTTTGAGGTGGTTTCTAATGCATGCATTTGTGCGGCTGCCTACGGACAATTCAAGGTGCTCAAGTTCTTATTTAAGAGAGTGCTCCCCGAAAATGGCTGGGTGATCGATGATGTGACCTTGAGAAGCTGCTGCATCTCGGCTACTTTTTTCGGACATCAGCACGTGCTCGAGTTCCTGTTTGAGAAAATCTTGCCGCACTACATCGCAGTGATGGATGGGAATTTATTCACATGCTGCAGCGTCTGTGCCGCAGCGAACGGCCATCTATCGGTCCTCAAGTTCCTCTTTAAGGATGCCTTCCGAGAATGTTTTTACGTCGTCAACGGCCCACTCCTAAACAGCTGCTGCATCTTCGCTGCCTGCAATGGGCATGTCAACGTGCTCAAATTTTTCTTCAACAAAGCCATTCCCCGAGTGATGTTCGGCGTCGATCCCTGGCTGATCCAGCAATGCTTCACCTGCGCCTCGTCCAATGACCGTTTGAATGTGCTTCAGTTTCTCTTTAAGTTTACAGGCTGTGAGAGCGAGTGCTGTCTAGTAGATAACTGCGGAAGTAACCTATGGTGGTGAGGAGCCCTTCTTTGAGGGCAACTTGTGGCTCCCAAGACAGGAGCTCTTTTGCCAGGGAGATGTCGGGCTTGCGCTGCTTGGGATCATCGGAGGGAAGCGGGCGGTGCTCGATAGAAGAGCGCGATTCCGTGAGAGCGATCGCCAGTTCGGCGAGTTCTTTGATCTGAAACTCGACGGGGTTACCCAAATTGACGGGGCCTGTCACCTCTTGAGATGACTCCATCAGCCGGATCAATCCCTCGATTAAATCATCGACATAACAAAAGGAACGGGTTTGCACTCCTTCGCCATAAATGGTGATGGGCTCGTTGCGCAGCGCTTGGACGATGAAATTGGAAACGACTCTGCCGTCATTGGGATGCATGCGGGGTCCATAGGTATTGAAGATGCGGGCGACTTTGATGGGCAGGCCGAACTGACGATGAAAATCAAAGAAGAGAGTTTCAGCGCATCTTTTTCCTTCATCGTAGCAGGAGCGGATCCCGATGGGATTGACGTTGCCCCAGTACTCTTCGCGTTGGGGATGGACGTGGGGATCACCGTATACTTCGCTGGTGGAGGCTTGTAAAATGCGCGTTCCCCTCTTCTGAGCGAGCTCGAGCATGTTGAGCGCACCGTGCACATTGGTTTTGATCGTCTTGACGGGATCGAACTGGTAGTGGATCGGGGATGCAGGGCAGGCGAGGTTGTAGATCTCATCGACGGGCAGATCGATGGGGATGCAGACGTCGTGCTCGATGAGATGGAATCGGGGGTTGGGCAAAAGGGCGGAAACATTGTCCGCGCTCCCAGTAAAGAAATTGTCGAGACAAAAGATCTCATGCCCCTGATTCAACAGGCGCTCAGAAAGGTGAGATCCTAGAAAGCCGGCGCCGCCGGTGATGAGTATTTTTTTTTGAGTGTTCATGTCTCGCTTAGGTAAACAAATGCGGTCCGCTTTTCTCCCTGAGTTTCCGCCCAATCGCAATAAACAGCAAGATCCTCTTTTGTTTCTTGCTGCACAGCGACGATGGAGGTGTCTACAATGCGCAGAAGAGCCCGCCCCTCGGCCTGGTGGGCGAGGGCGCTACTAGAGATGAGGATGAGGTCATAGAGCTCTTTTAATGTGGCGAGAAGGAGGGCAAAGCGGGGAGAGTCCAAGAATTCGCTTCCATAACGGGTGGTGCCACCACTGGGGACCGTATCATAGCTTCCCATGGAGCGCAGGGGGATTTCGTCGATTTCCGCGTTGAGATATTGCCAGAGGCCGGGTTTATCCTCGGGACGGACGACGGCGTCAAAAACAAAGTGGACGAGAACGACTTTTTTTCCACGCAGCGCGAGCAACTCAGCAAGGGAGCGAGTGAAGTCGGGGTATCTGCCAAGGGTAAGAGCGGCTAGGCTGCCTCCGGCAAGCAGGAGGCCAGCCAGATTGCGGAGGGTCTC
>JAZJZV010000174.1:0-944 GCA_040389485.1 Chlamydiota bacterium | reverse complement strand
GGTGTTTGGCAATAACGGGAGAGCTCACCTGCCACTGGATAGCCGAGTTGTTTGAGCTGCTGCGCAGAAACGGGCACGCCTTGAACGAGCATACGGCAGAAGTAGAAGAAGTAGGCGCCGCCGCCTCCAAAGAGGGGCGCAAAGAGGAGCATGAGAAAGAGGTAGGAATTCTTGGTTTTCAGCGGAGGTGTTGCTGCATCGAGCGTCTTAGAACTGACCTGGTAGAGGTGCTGGCCAATATTTTTGGACTCAGTGAGCTGCGTCATCGCTTCAATCATGCGCATCCCGAGCTCGCGTTTGAGCATCAGGAGGTTTTCCCTCCGCCACTTCTCGGGGATTCCCTTCATTCTATCGTTGATTTCGTGCAGCTTTTCATCCAAGAGATCCTTTTCTGTGTGGAGCAAGGAGAGGGTAGCATGTCTTAAAGCTGCGATTTTGTCTTCAATGAGGTGGCTACGCAATTTGGTAAGCTCGATCGTTTGAAAGAGGTGTTGCGAGAGAAATTTTTTCTGCGTCTGCAATGCTTCGTGCAGTCTTTGCTGATCGCGTTGGCTGCGGTTCTGGTCATCTTCCAGCTGCAGGGAAAGGGTGCTGGCCTTGTGCAATAAATCGTTCGTGACAGCATCGGAGAAGACGGCTCCGGTAGAACTGAGCTCGAATGAAGGGTCGCTTAGGCGCTCTCTTAAGAAGACGAGCTCTCGCAGCTGCGCCTGGCAAGCGTCTCTTTGCGCAGTGTAGTTTTCCCAAAACTGCCGCGAGGAGTTGAGATCGAGGCCGATAAAATCGGCGTCACCCTTGTGCTTGAGCTTCACATCTTCAGCGAGCATGTCCCGCTTTTGAGTCAAGTGCATCAGGTAATCGCGCAGGTAGCTGAGTAAAGAAGCTCTATCTAGCGGCTCTGTCAAGTGGGCAAGAGGCCCTTTGGGATCCTTCAAAATCTCGAG
>JAZJZV010000173.1:0-3683 GCA_040389485.1 Chlamydiota bacterium | reverse complement strand
GGGGGAAAAGCCGAGCTATCCGGCGAAGATTCTCAGCCCGTTTCCGGCCTCTTGATGCTGGGGGCGTTTATCCCCATCGAGCTCCACGTGACTAATCCCGGAGAAAAGCCGTGGATCGATCTCACACTGTTTTGGCTGAGGCGCTTTGGCGTCGACGTGTCGCACCAAGATTACACGAGCTACACGGTCAAAGGAAAGGGGAGCATCGATGCTCTCTCTCTCTCGATCCCGGGAGACTTAAGCTCAGCGGCGTTCCCCATTGCAGCAGCGCTCATCACGCAATCTGAGCTGACTCTAAGCAATGTCGATCTCAACGATTGCCAGGGAGACAAGAAGATCATCGATGTCCTCATCGCCATGGGAGCCCAGATCGACTGGGATGAGTCGAAGCAGACCTTAACCGTCCACTCCGGAGCACGTTTGCAGGGAAGAAAGATCGATGTCAACGACATGATCGATGCCGTTCCGATCCTCTCGGTCATTGGCTGTTATGCAGAAGGAACCACCGAAATTTTCAATGCCAAAATTGCGCGCAATAAAGAATCGGACAGGCTGCATGCCATTGCAACCGAGCTCAAAAAGATGGGCGCACGCATCGAAGAAAAAGAAGATGGGCTCGTCATTGCGCACGCTCCAATGCAGGGCGCAACAGTTGAGTCTCATCACGACCACCGCATTGCGATGTCGCTTGCCATTGCAGCAATGGGATCGGAGGGCGAAACACTGGTTAATGGAACGGAGTGCGTGGCTAAAACCTACCCCAATTTTGCGAGAGATTTTAAACAGTGCGGCGTTAGTATTGAGGAACAGTGAACATCATTTTGTTCGGTTTTAAAAGTTGCGGCAAAACGACGATCGGCAAGCTCCTCGCAGAGCGTTTGGGACGCCCCTTTATCGACAATGATCAGGTGATCGAAAAGCAGTATGAAGAAAAGCATGGACGGCGTCTTTCCTTTAGGCAGATCTGTCAGGAAGAGGGAGAAGAGGTTTTCTACTCTGTGCTAGAAAAAGAGGCTCTGCTCTCTCTGGCGGGCGCCTCTGATGCGATCATTTCGGTTGGAGGCAGTGCCGTGCTCGAAGAGGGAAAACTCAAGATCTTGCAACAACTGGGCACTCTTATCTATCTGAAGATCGATAAAGAGCTGCTCAAAGAACGGATTTTAAGCGCTCCTCTTCCCGCATTCTTTGATGCGCAGGATCCCGAAGGGTCCTTTGAAAAGATGTACCAGGAAAGGGTGCTGCGGTATGAACAGATTCCTTGCATCGCAATCGATGTCACGGGAAAGACGGTAGAGCAAATCGCCTTGGAGATAGAAAAGTATGGCAAGTAATGGATTCGGGACTCTCTTTAAAATCACGACCTGGGGTGAATCGCATGGAAAGGCGATCGGCGTCGTGATCGATGGATGCCCTGCTGGCCTCCCCATTTCCGATGAGGAGATCAACGCCGAGCTAGAGCTGCGGCAGCCGGGAAGATCTGCTTATGTGACACCGCGCGGAGAAAAAGATGAAGCAGCGCTCTATTCTGGCGTGTTCGAAGGGAAGACGACGGGCGCCCCCCTCTCGATCATCATCTTCAACCGCGATGCCGACTCGAGTAAATATGAGCCGATCAAGGATCTGCTGCGCCCCGGTCATGCGAACTTCACCTACCTGGAAAAATATGGCATTTTCGATTACCGCGGCGGGGGGCGCTCTTCGGCGCGCGAGACCGCTTGCAGGGTCGCTGCGGGCGCTGTTGCCAAGAAGCTGCTCAGACATTTTGGAGTACAGGTGATTGCCTACATCAAAGAGATTGGAGGCATCGTCGCCTCAGAGCTTTCCCTCTCACCAGATGCAATGCGCAAGGCCACACTGGGTAGCCCTCTTTTTTGTCCCGACGAGCAGGCGACGCAGAAGATGATTGCCGCCATTGAAAAAGTGAAGGAAGAAGGGGATTCTCTCGGCGGCGTTATCGAAACGGTTGCTTATTCCCTTCCCGTCGGACTCGGGGATCCCGTCTACGAAAAACTCGAGGCCAACCTCGCCAAGGCGATGCTCTCTTTGCCTGCGACGAAGGGATTTGAAATGGGGTCGGGTTTTGCCGCTGCGCGCATGAAGGGCTCCGAACATAACGATGCGTTCGTCGTCGGAGACGATGGGCTTGTCACCACAGAGACCAATTTTGCAGGAGGTACCCTCGGCGGCATAAGCACGGGACTTCCTCTGATTGCCCGCGTTGCATTTAAGCCTACATCGAGCATTAAAAAAGTGCAGAAGACGGTCGACGTTCACAAAAAGGAGAAAGAGTTTAAACTCCCCGAAGGCTCGCGCCACGATCCTTGCGTCACCATCCGCGCCGTTCCGATCGTCGAAGCGATGACAGCGCTCGTACTTGCCGATGCGCTTCTCATGAACCGCTGCGCACAACTGGAGATGGGATGACTCTTCTTTTCGGAGGCCATCCAGGCCCTGAGCTTCCCGATCCCCAAGCATTGCTTCCTCACCTGGATGGGATTGAATTGCGCCTCGATCAGTTTGCAGCAATTGATTTTGCAGCGATTGGCGCGTTCATTAAAGACTCTCCCGTTCCTGTCATGCTCACTTTGCGCAAGAAAGAGCAAGGAGGAGCATTTCAAGGCACGGAAGAGGAAAGATTAGATCTCATTTCCACACTCTGCACGCTGCATCCTCACTACCTCGATCTCGAATGGGATGTCCCTACTGAATTCCGCAGGCGCATCTTCGACACTTTTTCACGCATCCAGATCTTGAGCTCTTACCACAACTTCGAGGAAACGCCTCCCGATTTGGAAGCGCTCTACAAGAAAGTCAAAAGCCCTTATGCACATCTGACCAAGATCGCGACCACAGCTAGGTCAACGAGCGATGCGCTCCGCATGCTCTCTTTTGTTCGTTCCAAAGAGAAAATAGTCGGCATCTGTATGGGAGAAGCGGGGGAGCTTACCCGCGTGCTTGCCCCCGTTGCAGGCAATCACTTGACTTATGCAAAGCTAGAGGGCGGATTAGGGACAGCTTCAGGACAAATCAACTCTCAAGAGCTCCAAGAGCTCTACCGCTTCCGCAGCTTAAATCGCGATACGGCTGTGTTTGCGCTTATCGGCGATCCCGTCGATAAAAGTCGCAGCGCCCTCTTCCACAATCCCATTTTTCGCGAAAAAAATGTCAACGCTGTCTATGTGAAAATCCCTCTTAAGAAAGAAGAGCTTACCGCGTTTTTTAAGTGGACGGATGATTTTCCTGTGAAAGGACTCAGCGTCACTATGCCGCACAAAGAAAGCGTGATCCCTTTCCTCGACGTGCAGTCTCCCGAGGTGCTCTGCATTGGCGCTTGCAATACGATCAAGCTGGATGGGAAGAGAAGAGGCTTTAACACCGATGGCGTAGGAGCACTCAATGCCATTGAGAACAAGGGCAGCATGCGGGATAAACATCTCGTCGTCGTGGGAGCAGGTGGGACTGCAAAGGCGATTATCTATGAGGCGATGCAAAGAGGGGCTCAAGTCACTGTTCTCAATCGCACGCACGAAAAAGCGATTGCCCTAGCGGCACAGTTGCATTGCCGAGCAGAAAGTTGGGACCGATTCCCTGAAGTGGTGAACGAGGGGTAGGATATCCTGGTGAATTGTACACCTGATGGGGCGATCATTGATGCCTATCCGGTGGGATGTATTGCGATGAAC
>JAZJZV010000172.1:0-9998 GCA_040389485.1 Chlamydiota bacterium | reverse complement strand
TTCTCAGCTGAGAGCGTTGTTGTGAAGAGCGCAAATAAAATGAGGATGCGGTACATATGGTCTCTCAATAGAGTTGGTATTGCCCGTTGCCCGAACACAGAAAAGAGCGGAAGTAGTCAGCGAGCCAATAAATTCCAGAGGGTGTTTCTTCGAGAAGGCTTTCTGAAGTTCTGATGTTTTCGATCGACTGCGTGCATACAGGACATGGATCAGTTTGGAGATCAAGGTCCGGCATTTTTCTCTGAATAAACTCATTAGAGAGCTGATGACCACAGGGGAAAGTGGTGATCTGTTTCTCTCCGATCTTTGAGGAATGGAGTCTCTGGGGACGAGGGAGGTCTGAGAGGAGAGGAGTTATTGTTTCGAGTTGTATCATCGGGTGGATCCCCCTATTTGAAAATTGGGAGTTTACATATCAATTCCGGGGATAAATATAGGCGCGCTTTTGCGTTAATTACAACCCTTTTTACTCAGATAGGTTCATAGTAAACCCAGCATCAGCAATCGATCGGAGAAAGATTGACCAGTCCACGATGAAAACATTTTTTTCTCCGAAGTAATCCTCTTTCGGTTTTCCTGAGTGCTTCCATATTTGATGGTAAACTTTATTTTTATTCTCTTGAGAATAGCTTTCGAAAACGCACTTGGCAAAATGTCTGGCGCAGAGTTCATTCAAGCTCAACCGGCGCATTGCTGCATTGTGCCGGTTGCGATCAAGAAACGACTGAATGCGTCCAAGCTCGCTCAGGCAGTGAGTGTCTAGCTGATGATTGTGCCGTCCGAAGTTATCATGCAAGTTCAGGCTGATAAGGCTTGGGTTTACACTGAGGGGTTCCCTAAGAGCGGCAACGCCATCTGTACCGAGATGATTGATCGACAAGTTCAGAGTGGTGAGGCTTGAGTTTACTCTAAGAGCTTCTCCGATAGAGGCAGCACCGTGAGCGCTGAGTTGATTGCCCATTAGGTTCAGGATGGAGAGACTTGAGTTGACTTTGAGTGCTTGTGCCATAGAGAAAGCGTCGCTATCGACGCATCCATTATAGGACAAGTCAAGGATCCTGAGACTTGAGTTTTGAGTCAGCGCCGCTGCAAAAGGAGCGGCGCTGTCAGCACCCAGCCAATTGTAGCTCACGTCCAGACTCGTGAGGGTTGTGCTTTGTCTGAGCTCTTCTGTAAGAAAGGCGACGTCGCTAGCACCGAGCTGATTGTGGGATAGGTTTAGGCTTCTGAGGCTTGAGTTTTGATTGAGCTCTTCTGTGAGCACTTCGACGATAGGGACCACCGCCGCATCGCTTATCGCACTTCTATTGAGATAATCTGAATAGCCGTCTAGTCCGTGGCCAGAAGGCCCACCTGTAATTGATGAGGACATGCGCATTTTCTCCGTCTTTTGTAATTTATTGCTTCTTATTCTAATCGCTTATGTTTTTGTAATCAAAGAAAATTAAAGATTTTGATGATTAATATGATTTTTCAGTTCTTCAGAGATTGCCTCATCAAATTTTATCTATTTTTTCATGGAAATTAAAGCGCAGTACCGTGTTAATTATAGACCTTTCTTAAAGGAGCGTAAGCTATGGAGCTTGATCTTGTAGGGGTGGGAAGTGGCGGCGTTGCGGTCTTGGATATACATCCAATTAGGCCGAGCATTATTGACCGCGTTTATGCGGCGCTCAAGATCTTATTTACCGATCTTCTCCCTGGAATTTTCAGTTCCAATCTCCCCAATGCGCTGACATGGGTCTACCGCACCTGGTGCACACGGACATTGACCTGCCATACTTTAGTGACCCAAGCGGGGGGAGCGGCTAAGGCCGCGCGTTTATTCTCCCATGGCAAAGTGGATCCGCGCCCAGGTGGTGACCTTCCCGCTCTGCTGCTGCTTCATGGGGACCAGTCTCATCCTTTCACTCTTCTGCATTTGGCCGATATTGCTCAAGAGCAAGGGAGGGCCGTATTCAGTGTCCATTTGCCTTATGATGATGAACATCCTGAGAGGCACCGTTCTCTTCTCAGCCAAAGCATTGATAAGATCGATCAGATCATTGGAGCGAGAGGGGGGAAATTGTCCAACCTTGTGCTTGCAGGGCATTCGCGTGGGGCTATGGAAGCTGCCAACGAGGCCTTTGCGGTCAATAATCCCAAAGTGAGCGGTGTCATCGCTATCGCCGGAAGGTTTAAAGTGATCAGCCCTTCGGCCAGGCCTTGTAGACCCTCTTTAGAGGCTAGTGTCAATGCTCTTTGGGAGAAGATTGGCCACTGGAACCAGAGTCTACGGGTGCCCTTTTATCAGATCGCTGCGAAGAAAGATTGGTGTATGGATCCGGAAGCCTCCATCGTGCGCACCGACCACGAGCACCTTTATGTCGATGCCGGCCATCTCGGCGTGATCAACCACCCGTCGACCTTAAATCAATTCAGAGTGTGGCTAGCAAAGTTCTAAATGATATTTTCATTATATATTTTTAATTCACTGATTCTCAGATGTTTATACTTTATCGGGTGTGAGGGTTTTGTTTCTGGGATGTTTGTGCTATAATGTCGCCCGAATCACTGAGAGGAATATGATGAAATTCAAGAATGTTGTTACAGCAATTTCCCTGTTCTGCACCCTTTCTCTTTTTGCAGAGGAATCTAGCCAAGGGAAATTTTCACAGTTGAAAGAAGAGCTAGGCCTATCTCAAGTCCAGACAGTCAGTGATGAGAATCGCTGCCATCTCTACATTGTCCACCACGGGGATACTGAGTATACGGCAGAAGGACGGCTCCAGGGGTGGATTGATCCTTCACTCAGCGATGAGGGCAGAGAACAAATGCAAGAGCTCGCAATGAAGCTCTCCACAGTCAAAATTGATGCGATCTACTCTTCCAGTTTAGCGCGTGCGCAAGAGAGCGCACAAATTCTCAGTGAAACGCTCCAATTGCCGGTCATCGTTATGCCTGAGCTCCGAGGGGAGTCGCATGGCAATCTAGAAGGGATGTTAAAAGCGGAATACCAGCAAGATCCCCATTATCTGCAATACAAGTCGCTATCTTCTGAAGAGAAAATCTTCTTCTCTGTTGGTGAGGAGGGACTCTCCAAGGCGGACGTCGCTAGACAAGCGATTCCTGCACTTAAGGAAATTTGTCTCAAGCATCCCGGAGAAAATGTGGTGATCGTTACCCATGGCGGCGTATTGAAATTCATCCATTTCCTGCTGGGCAATTACACTCCTGAGCAAATTGAGGAAGTTCCCCATGGAGAGATGCTGCGCATCGAAGGCGATGGGTCAGCTCTTGCCATCACTTCCGAGGCAAATCAGTAGTTTCCCCTATTTTCCCGAACGCGCCGAGAAGACGCTACGCGCAGGTCTCTCTCGGCTCTCTCAGTATGTAAAAATATAAATTACTTGCCAAAGTCGACTCAACTGAATTAATCATCGACAATTAAATCTAGATTATCAGATGTTAATTAATTGCTGTTATTTATATTAACTGCTCGTTTTTGTTATCATTTTGTAGCTTTTTTGCAAAATGGAGAAATGAAGATGGCTTCTAATGTAACCCCTATGGATGTACCGCATGTGTCTCTTCCGACTCAACGCCCAATAGAGAAGGACAATCCCTGCTACCGCGCCCAATCAGCGGCAAGAGATGTGATGGATACGCATCTATTTCCTTGTTACAGCGAAGCCTACGTTCAATCGCAGCAAGGGCTCAAGGGTAAAGCTCTCTGGTGTTATAGCAAGGCTTATAATGGAGCCAGTCTCGTTAACCGAGGCGCGCGCGCAGTCATGTCTTGTTCTAGCAAAGCAGGCTCTGGAATTCTTTCTGTGGGAGACTCTCTGTTAGGTTGGGCCGTGAACCCGGTGATCAATACCGCATATCCGATCAATCCCGTCAACGGGCACCGCCACTTTGTAGGGATCCCTCGCTGCATTGAAAAAGTGCTGGGAGATTGGGTGTTTTATCCCCAGGCGACCCACGGCATGATCGAAACGAATGAGCTGCTACCCGGCACGAGTGAGCGCATCGCAGACCGCGTGAGGGGAGTTTTGGAGCGCATTGTCCAAGCAAATGGGGATGTCCTCAATCCCAACGAAGAATCGACAAAATTCAATTACCGCGTCAAAACAGTGCATTCCTCGCAAATCAATGCCTTCGCTGTCCCTGCGGGGGGAATGGTGGTCTTTACTCAGCTCGTGAGAGAGCTAGATGCTGCGATTAAAAGCGGTAGAATCACAGCGGCGGACGTCGAGTTTGCTGATGGTTCACACGCTCGAGTCGATCTCAAGGGTGTCACCTTGGACGATGTACTAGCAGCGCTGATGGGACATGAAATGACTCATGTCGCCTCGCGTCATTCGATTGTTTCGATTTTAAGCCGTCTGACGCACGCCATCACGTTGAACCTGGGGCGCTTTGGCCTGATCACCTACCTCAAGGGCTGCGACCACGAGTATCAGGCTTTAAAACAAAAGCCAGAGTCCCTGCTCCAAGAGCACGAGAGACAGGCTTTAGAAGCAAAAGAGGAATTCTATTCTCAAATCAGCAGGGCAGTCTCGTGGGTAGGAGAAAAGTTTAACGATCTAATCGATCTCTTCCATACGCGTCAGCACGAGTATGAAGCTGACGTGACTGGGACCTACTTTGCCAATCGAGCGAAATTCAATCCTTTGGGGGCAATCTTCCTTCAAGAGATATTAAGACAGGGCAAGATGGAGGCGTCAGAGCTTTTACATAAGCATCTGGAATTCATGTACACTCACCCCTATGGAGAAAACCGCAAGCGCGCCATCCTCGCTGCCATCCATGAGATTGATCCGCAAGTGGCGAAAGGAAGAACGCACTGGACAGTAGCTAAGAGCAATTATGACTATGAGCGCAGCAGCCCTGCGATCAAGTATGTCCATCAATGCGTTCAGAGCGCAGCTCAAGCTTAAGAGCACTCACAAGGGGGCAAAAGATTGTCCCCTTTTTCCCTGATCTGGCAGTATAGTGCAGATCGTAAAGGAGTGCCTATATGGATCAAGACGCGAAGCCCCATTATCTCTATAAGATCATTTCACAGGACAATTGGGAAAAAAGCCAAACGGAAAATACGCTGGTTTTATCCAAAGATGATCAGTTGTTCATCCACTTTTCCACAGAAGACCAAGTCGAAAGGATTCTCGTGAAGTACTGGTCAGATGTGCCTGAATGCACCATCCTAAAGGTGGCAACTGACCGCTTACCCGGAAACCTCGTCTATGAGGCAAATCCTGGAGGAACGAGCAAGTACTACCACCTTTACGAGGGTGAGATTCCTCTTAAGGCCGTGGTGGAAGCCACGATCTATCACACTAAGAAGTGACTCTACTCAGATTCGATCACTCGGCCGCCTGGTTCGTGGGGAGGCTGGAGAAGTGAGGCGCTTTGTAGTGATTGATCATTGAGCTGTCTCCACGTGTAGAGGAATGCCGCTCTTTGAAAGGCGACTCTGCCGAGTTGTGCTGCTCCCGATTTCCATGATCCTATGCCTTGGACATTACCCCGCGTTAGGTAGTTGAAAAAGCCCTTGGTGCCTGCGTCCGCCTTCATCGATTCAACAGCAGCATTGAGCGGAAATTGAGAAACGGAAGTGCCAAAAACGCAATAGAGGAGGCGTTTGTCTCTCGCAGCGGGATCTTGTGCATCACCCGTCTGTTTTAAATCCTGGAATTGGGGGAGCGTCCCCGAGACCATGCGCACCATGAGCGCTAGTGTGGCAATGCCTGTGAGTTTCGCAGTGAGCTGAGAGGGAGAAAGTCCATAACCCAAAGTTTCCGCTAACAGCTCAAATGGGACTGCCATGAGGAAGGAAGCCGTTTCTGCTGACCCAGCAGCCGCTTGTTTACCCAATTCCGCTTCTTCCTTGGTGGGGTAGCTTTTCCCTTCCATCATCCGATTTTGCACGTAGGGAACTACCAGAGCTGCTAGTGAGTATAGCACCGCATTGACGGGCGTGGCCTTGCAAGTGCCAGAAAGCCCTCTGAGAGCAGCTTGGCTCAAATGGTGCCTCCATTCCAATCCGGAAGGGTGGATGACGTGATAGGCGCCATAAAACGCAGGACCTGCAAGAGAGCAGTTGACGATGCTTTCTTTGCACTTCCAGAGCATTTGGCGCGCATCTGCATCCGTAATGTTGTCGGGATCGGTGACCTTGTGAATCAGAGAGACTCCTCCTGTAGTGAGCTCTTCCTTTTGATCTTCCGAGAGTTTGTAATAGACGACAGTGGTAAGCGCGGCAGCCGCTAGCCCAGCTTTTGCCAAGGGGGTAAAGTGGAGGTTTGTAGCATTGTAGATTGCAGAGGGAAATAGTCGTTGGAGAGCAGTTGTCATTGTTCACTCCTTTGAGTGGTGTTTTCTTTGGCTTGGTCCAATTTTTGTAGCGACATCTCCGAGAGAGTCGCTATGCAAAGTAATGGTGTCGAAAAACGCTGTCAGATTTTTCCTTACTGGTTCTGAAATTGCAACGAAATTCCATGTTTATGGGGGTTATGCTATATTAGAAACCTGGAAATGAGGAGATGATGACGATTGCGAGAGGAGCTGGAAGAGGGCTCCAACAAAGGACCATTTTTGGCGTACTGTTGATGATGATCGGACTTGCTCTCTATCCGATATCGGATGCGTTTATCAAGCATCTGATGGAAACTTACGGGCTCTTCCAGTCCACCTTTTTGCGCGCTCTCACGCGTCTTCTTCCTCTCTTTCTTGCGACTTTTTTTCAGGGAGGGCCTCGGGCCGTTTTTGAAATGAAGCAGCCAAAGGCCCACATCATGCGCCTTGCGGTGAGTCTGCTATATACCTACATCTTCATGTATGCCTATTCCAAAGAATCGCTGACGGTCGTCTATACGCTGAGCTACACCTCTCCCTTTTTTTTGATCGTGCTCAGTGGGCTTATCTTGAAGGAGAGGATCACCAAGGAGCGCTGGATCGCTGTGGTGATTGGAGCTGCCGGCATTCTCGTTGCAATCCGCCCCGGTTTTGCCCCTTTTGAGATGACAGTCCTTCTCGTTCTCTTTGGCGTGTTCCTGGGGACCTTGAATAAAATCCTGATGCGGAAGCTGGCGATGACAGAACACGGCCTGGCGATCACAATCTACCCCAACCTCCTGCTCATTCTGGCAACTCTTCCTCTTCTGATCGGCAATTGGCAAGCAATGCCTTGGAGCCACTGGGGGCTCTTTTCTCTCGTGGGGATTTTGAGTGCGGCGGGCCAGTATGCGATCGCTCAATCTCTGCGTTTTACCGAAGCCTCGATACTAGCTCCAGTGGACAATTCGACTTTTTTTTGGGTTGTCCTTTTGGATTTTTGGGGATGGGGACTCGTTCCGGACAGCTGCACGCTCGTCGGAGTGGCGATCATTGTGGGTAGCAACCTCTATTTGCTTCGCCAGCAGCGCCGCATTTTGGTCTAACTAGAAAAAAGATTGCATACTATAATCATCAATCTCGAAACTCATTTTAGAGAGGATGTATGCGATTACTGATGACGATGATGGCAATGGTAATAGGTGCAATAGGGGCAAATGCCCACACCAACTTTGCTGATGTGTATCCGCCTGTGGTTCAAACGATTGTAGAGACATCTCCGTTTAGAGGGGATCGCCATGGTCAATTTAGAGGAGACGATGTGGTTGTTCTTTCCGACGGCTCCGCCTGGAAGGTGCATCCTAAATCCAAAGACACTTACCGCAAGTGGTATCTCGGCGACCGCATTCACGTTTCTTTGCGCACTGACTGGTACTGGTTTAAGCGCGAGCACAAATTTTTCCTCAATAACCTCGAATCGGGTGAGAAAGTGAAAGTGATGTGCGTTCAGCACAAGTACTATCCGCTCACGATTGTGGGGATGGATCACTACTGCAAATCTTACGGGCCAACATGGTCTCCTCAGACAGAGCTTTACACAGACCAAGATGGACGTCTTCAATCGCAGACAGTGTGGGTGTATGGTGGAAAAGTGCCTAAAGACTACCGCAAAATTCTCGTGCTCAGCGATGGCTCCACTTGGGTGATCAAAAACCATATCAATGACTTCCAGCTAGGAATGAAGGTGTTTGTCGGCGCTCAAGGAGCTCCTGGTCGATTCTACGACTTCGTCCTCATCGCAGGCGATGAGAGAGAAGCAGTATGTACATTGGCTAGACCCCAAAAATAATTGTCACATAAAACAGCTCGCAAGACGCGTTTTGCGAGCTGTTTTTCATATGCGGAAATCAAATGAAAAAGCTCATATACCGACACCGATTGAAAAGTTCACTTTTGACAAAGCCAGCGCCCCAGGTTTGTAACAGGCGTAGCCGTTGTCGAAACAGCCCATGTGTAAACACAGGGGCGATGCAGACAGTTGCAAAGATGGGGATGCTGGCGCAGTCAAAAGTGAACTTTTCAATTGGTTTCGGTATACTCATCATTGCCCTTTTTTGGAGCAGCTTAGCCTCTGCTGAGGAGGCCAGTTCAACTCCACCGCTGAGAAAACTCCGTTTTTTCAATGTCGACTTGCATATCTCTGTGATTGCCGATGTGCGCAATATCTTTGAGGCGATGGGCCACGAAGTGGTCGACTGGAGCCTCTCTGGCCATTCCTGGGTCTTTGGAAGGGAGCAGCATCCCGTAGAGATTCTCAATTCACAGTCGTGGTACTACTTAGATCGCGACATGTGCGATCGCTTCTATGAGAGATATGAAGATTTTCTAGATGGATTCGATGGCTTTATCGTTACGCATACGCCCTCTTTTTCCATGCTCTATGAAAGGACGAATAAGCCCATCATCATCGTTAACTCCACAAGGTATGAGAACCCCTTCACCATTTCTCACGATAAATGGGAGTCTCTGAATCACTACCTTCAAGCAGGAGTGAAAAATAATCGGATTTTCATTGTCTCCAACAATAAGGGAGACCAGGGTTATCTCAAGTTCTACACGGGACTCCATAGCGAGCACATCCCCAGCCTCTGCGAATACACGCGCGCGAAGTACATCGGATCAGAAGAGGGCTTCATCTTCAAATCCGCTTTTTTTCCCGATTTGAAAAATCCCCAGCTCAATCAAAACAAATCCTTAAGCCACCCCCATTCCTGGTGGGAGCTCTATGATTACAAAGGGGTTGTTCATTTCCCCTATCAGATCAGCACGATGTCCATTTTTGAGCAGTACACGGCCAATGTGCCTCTGTTTTTCCCTTCGAAGAAGTTTCTCTATGCCCTTCAAGAAGAGCGCAAGCTTTTGACGCAGCTCTCACTCTATCGCCAGTGGGATTGGGGATCTCCGAACATTCCAGGCGACCTCAATAATCTCAATGATCCCGAAGTGATCAGGTTCTGGGTGGAGGCAGCAGACTTCTACGATGAGGAGAACATGCCATTCATTCAGTATTTCGATTCCTTTGAACACCTCGAATATCTGCTCGAAACGACCGACTTGCATAAGGTCAGTGAGCAAATGAAAGGGTACAACATCTACCGCAAGAAGATGGTGTATGAGAAGTGGGAAAAGCTGCTGCGGCGCATATTTGTGTAGTCCTACCTCGGGGATAATATTTTTTTGCAAGAAATAGAGGGCTGAAGTATGGTGCGGAAACTGGACGGATTTTCTGTTCTGGTGTCCCCATTACTAACAGCCTGAGGCCGATTGCCGAGCGCAACGGAAAAACCATTGAAGTCGACGAAACACCCCCGCGGGTTATACCTCCTCTTTTTCACTGAACTGTGGGAGCGCTTTGGTTTTTACACGCTGCAGACCATCATCATTCTTTACATGACCAAAGCCTTGTTCATGACAGATGATAAGGCCTATCTCCTTTACGGGACGTTCAGCTCCATGCTCTATCTGACACCCGTGCTTGGCGGTTATCTCGCCGACAGGTATCTTGGATTCCAGCGGTCTGTGATCATCGGGGGAGTGCTTCTCATCATCGGTTATGGGTTAACGGCCATTCCTTCGAACCACTCCTTTCTGCTCGGTTTAAGCGTTGTGATCGTCGCTAG
>JAZJZV010000171.1:0-5013 GCA_040389485.1 Chlamydiota bacterium | reverse complement strand
GGAATTCGTATGGCAAAGCTCTATTTCAGACATGGAACGGTAGGAAGTGCAAAGACACTTAACTTGCTCGCTGTCGCACACAATTATCGGCAGCAAGGCAAAAAGGTAATTTTGATTAAGCCCGAGCTTGACATTCGCTTCGGAAAAGCAAGCATCAAATCGCGTGCTGGACTAGAAATGAGTGCGGATATCCTCCTGTCTCCGGATTCCAAACTGCTCTCAATGCCTTGGGACGATGTGAGCTGCATTTTGGTCGATGAGGCGCAGTTTCTATCTGCCGCCCATATCGAGGACCTCAGAACACTCACTTTAGAAAAGAACATTCCTGTGATTTGCTATGGATTGCGTTCCGATTTTCGCACGCGGCTCTTCGAGGGATCGCGACGGTTGATGGAGCTTGCTGATCCATTGAAGAGGTCAAGGCAACTTGCCATTACTGCAATCGCAAATCCATCATGAACCTCAAGCATGTCGATGGAAAAGCGACTCTCGATGGCCCTCAGGTGCATCTGGGTGCAGACGAAAGGTATTTCCCCGTTTGCTACCATTGCTACGTCAATGAGTTAAAGTCAGCTCAATTGGAAGCTACTACAGATGTTTCGCAAGCCTGCTCTCTTTCCCCTTCTCTGTGAGAAAACTGTAGTCCTTTTTTAGGCTAGAGACGATGAGGGCGAGCCCTGTATCGTTGGGAACGAGTGTCGGGATGATGATGTCAGCATAGCGCTTGCTAGGCTCGACAAAGGCGTCGTGCATCGGCTTTACAGTTTTGAGGTACTGGTCGCGGATGCTGAGAAAATCGCGTGCACGCTCGCGCATGTCCCTTTGGATCCGTCTTAGAAGGCGGACGTCGTCATCTGTTTCCACAAAAATCTTCAAATCGCAGAGATTGCGGATTTCAGGAAGAGAGAACAGCAATATCCCTTCAATGATGATGATGTCGGCGGAATTGATGGTTTTTGTGAATTTTTCGCGTGCGTGTATGGCAAAATTGTAGACGGGAGACTCAACGGATTGATCCTGCCTGAGCAGTTGAATGTGCTCTTCGAGAAGGTCGAAATCAATCGAGTTGGGATGGTCGTAGTTGTTTTTTGCTCGCTCGGTAAGAGGAATGTCGGGGAGATCTTTGTAGTAGGCATCTTGCTGAATAAGTACGGCGCGATCGGAGAAAGTATCGAGGAGTTTTTCCGCTAGCGTTGTCTTTCCAGAACCGGTGCCTCCGGCAATTCCGATGACAAGTTTTGCTTGCAGCATCAGAGGGATACAAAAAAACAGAACAGCAAAGAGAAAGTGATACATTGGACGACCTCGTAACAAATCGCGTCCAGTTAATCAAAAAACCAATTAAATTTCATCATTTAAGATTTTCAGGCGATAACGTTCCATCAGTTTCACCATGAAATAAATGTTGTGAATCGTGGCAAGAGTCATGAAAGTGACCTCGCGCGCTTTGAATAGATGATGCAGATAGCCTAATGAGAACTTTTGGCAGGTAGGGCATGCGCATCCTTCTTCGGGAGGACCGAAATGAGTGGCGTTCTCGCCCTTCCCAATTTTTAAATGCCCAGCTTGCGTGAGCAGTATTCCATGTCTTGCCGCTCGCGTGGGGTAGGAAGAATCAAAGGTGTCAATGCCCAGGGGCACGCATTGCTCGATCGAATCGAGATCGCCGATACCCAGCAAATGGTTAGGTTTGTCTTCAGGCAAGAGGGGAAGGGTGTGAGAGAGCATGTGCACCATTTGCGCTTTGGTCTTTCCCATGCTGCCTCCGATGGCGTACCCATCAAAGGGGAGGCCTGTGAGGAACTCACAGCTTTTCTTTCGAAGCTCGAGATGGATGCCTCCATGGACTACAGCGTAGATCGCCTGATTTTGGGGATTGGCGAGGTGCTGTTTAAGTGAGCGCTCTTCCCATCGGTGAGTCCTATCGAGGGACTCTTGCAAATTGAGGTCGGGGATGTGGTAGGGAGGAAGCTCGTCGAAAGGGATGATGATATCCGCGCCCAAATCCTTTTGAGCCAGGATGGAACTCTCAGGGGTGAGCATCACCTTCGCGCCATCGCGGTAGGAGCGGAATAAGACGCCGTCTTCGGAAATCTTGATGACGTGCCCCTCTTGTTTTTTCATTCCCTTGCTCTTGAGCTCATCCGCCACGGAGCCATAGGCCAAACTGAAGACCTGGAATCCTCCGGAGTCAGTGATGATGGGCATGGACCGGTTGATGAAGCGGTGCAGACCTCCCGCCTTCCGCACGACTTCCGTTCCAGGTTGGAGGAGAAGGTGGTATGTGTTACAAAACATCAGCTGGAGCCCTAGCTGCTGAACGGTCTCATTGTCGAGAGTTTTGAGGGTTCCATTTGTGCCCACGCCCACAAAGTTGGGAGTGTCGATGATTCCATGCGGGGTCGTGATCCTGCCAACGCGCGCGCGCGATTTACTCGAAGTATGGAAGATTTCGTATTGAAAACCGCACAGATTTTCTAGAACGGAACTACACTGCTGCATGGGCAAACCTTCGGGAAAAAGAAATGAGGGGGGACATTAGCGCGATGATGACCACTTTGACGGCAAAGCTAATGACAATCACCTCCGAAAGATGGGAGACGAGTCCCCATAGGCCAAGTATGGAAAAAAGGACTGTATCGAGCAGCTGAGTGGAGGAGAGGGAGAGGGCGTTGCGAACGACCAGTGGAATCTTGCCGCATTTTTCTTTCAACAGGCCAAATAGCCTGAGATCGATCAGTTGGACGATCAAATAGGTGGCAAACGAGGCTGCTAAAAGACGCGAAGAAGGAGAAAGGAGCGTCTCGAAAGCTCCTTGTGTCGTATCGTAGCTGCTGGGAAGGTAGAGCAAGTGGATTTTGGCCATTGCAGCGAAGAAAAGCATCGCATAAAAGCAAGACCATAGCGCTTTTTTTGCACTCTCTTTTCCATAATACTCGCGCAATAGATTGATCCCAAGGACGCTGCCAATGGCAAAGACGTCGCTGCAAGTGATATGAAATCCAAAAAGCGTGATTTGTTTAATTACAAAAAGATTGGCGAGGACAGCCTGGATGGCTGCCCATGCAGTGATTGCTGCGGGGCCCAACCGAAGAGCTCCAAATCCAAAGGCGATCACGACGATCGCGTGAAATAAAAATAGCAGTTCATTCATAGTTTTGAAGCTCTAAATTTTGAAGGGTTTTTCCATTGAGCACAAGGGAAATGTCATCCTGCAATATTAAAAATTTAGATTGTCTGAATTTTTCCATTTGGATAGATTTTTAGCCATCGAAGCTATCCTACGGAGGGAATTATGGCTTTTCGCATTCTGAGTGAAAGTTATGTAGTACTGAAACAGGCATTTCCATCGCAATTTGACCAAGGCCAAGTGCGTGCATTGAGCAAGTCTCCATTGATAGATAGGGTCTTCCACTCTTTTGCTAATACAAGTTCATATGGGGAAAATGGCTCAGCTCAATCTCTCACTCGAAACGGAAATAAAGTGTTTATCATCAATGAATTAAATGACCTTCTCGAGATCGACTTGCGCAGCTGCGACCAAAGAATGTCTTCGTCATTCTCTCGAGGTATCGATGGGAAACCCTCAGCGCGGACTGCTCTTGAATTTCTAGCACCGGATTCTCTGCTCCCCTGGATACTACCGGATCGCATTCCTCACACTGAGCCCGAGGACGCCTCGTCTCCGGTGTCCATCTGACGAGGGGCTTTCGGTATAGACGGCAAAGTGGGGGGTGGGATAAAATCGCCTCTTTTTAACCCCCTGCGCGTAATTCTGTGCGCAAATATTTTTTAAAGGATGACGATGAAAAAATGGATGATGATTTTCTCTATGGCTTGCTCTCTACTTTCCGCTAAAGAGGCAAGACCAGTAGAAGCTTCTGTTGCTACCCCGCAACAAAAAACGTTTTCAATGATCAAACCCGATGCTGTCGCGGCCAACAAAATTGGACATATTGTCGCCCGTATTGAGGACGAAGGTTTCCATGTCGTTGCGATGAAAATGACGACTCTGTCGAAGGAAGAAGCTTCCTCATTTTATTCCGTTCACAAGGAGCGTCCCTTTTTTAACGAACTGGTGGATTATATCACTTCTGGACCTGTAGTCGCGATGGTTGTTGAAAAAAACAATGCCGTTGAAAATTACCGCAAGTTGATGGGTGCGACGGATCCTCTGAAAGCAGCTCCTGGTACTTTGCGCGGTGACTTTGGAAAAAGCATCGATAAAAATGCGGTACATGGATCCGACTCTATCGAAAACGCCGATATAGAAATTGCATTTTTCTTCTCAGACAATCAAGTTCAAGATCGCCGTTAATCCTTCTTTTTTTGCTGCGAGGGTTTTGCATATGCCTCGCAGCATCCGTTCTTCCCCCTGATTCTATCATTCAATCTCCTTGGTTTTAAAATTTTTATGATGTACCATCTTTCGAGCAAAACCGCATGTGCTGGTATTGCTGAGGAGTACTTCAGATGTTGAAAATGAAATCTTTCAGACTGATCTCTACACTGTTTTTTTTGACGGTATCACTGACTGAATTGTCTTCTGAAAACGCTTTGATCGAAGCTAGTCTACAGCAATATGATTCAAGTGAGCTCCAGCACGTGAAAAACCACTGCGGAAAGCGACCCACGCTTTGTCCGCCGGGACCACCAGGTCCGCCTGGTCCTCCCGGACCAAGTTCTGGTTCAACAGGAGGGACAACTGGCCCAACGGGATCCACTGGTGCAATGGGCACGACAGGTGCGACAGGACCCACAGGCGCAGGCGCAACTGGAGTGACAGGGCCAACGGGATCCACTGGTGCAACTGGGCTGATGGGGACGACTGGTGCAACAGGACCTACAGGCTCAACGGGGATGACTGGAGTTACAGGTCCAACAGGTGCAACAGGAGAAACCGGAGCGACTGGATTTACAGGACCGACGGGTGCAACAGGAGAAACCGGAGCGACTGGATTTACAGGTGCAACAGGATTTACAGGGGCGACTGGATTTACAGGGGCGACTGGA
>JAZJZV010000170.1:0-14602 GCA_040389485.1 Chlamydiota bacterium | reverse complement strand
GACGCACATTTTCCACCGATGGTTCCTGGGTATTGAGTCGAAAAAAGAAAAAAAGTTCATCAGGAGAAAAAAAAACAAAAAAGCACCAAAAAAGGAAACATGTCTTTCTTTGGTTCCAAAAAATACGATTACGATCCGCTCAATCAGTTGGTGCAAGAAGGGCAGCAATCCTACTTTTTTGACTCTATTGGAAACCCCAGCCGTTGGGAGGTGAACAACTGTAATCGGATCCTGTCAACCCCAGAATGCACCCTCCGCTATGATCCCGATGGTAATCCGATAGGAAGGACAACAGGAAGAAAAGACACCACCTATGACTACGACGCTCTCGGTAGACTTGTCCGGATGGAAACCTCTGACAAAATCATCTTCTATACTTACGACCCTATTTCCCGTCTTCTGTCTAAAGAAATCAAAAGCAAGTGGTGGGGAGGATCCAAAGTCCTTTACCTCTACGACAAGGAATACGAGATAGGAACGATTTCACCTAGCAATGAGATCCAGCAGCTCAAGGTCCTAGGTCTTGGCCTTAAAGGAGATATCGGAGCTGCAGTCGCCATTGAAATCAAGGGCGCTATCTACGCTCCTCTCCATGACTTTAGCGGCAACATCCTGGCGATTATCACTACTGCTGGCAAGATCGCCAAAACCTACCAGATGGATGCTTTTGGAAAACAGAAGGGGGATCCTGACGAACTGAACCCCTGGCAGTTCTGCTCCAAGCGCTGCGAGGAAAACCTCGTCTTTTTTGGCCTGCGCTTCTATGACCCCTCCCTCGGCAGATGGCTTACCCCAGACCCCTCCGGCTTCGCCGAAGGTCCCAACCTTTACCTCTACGCCCTTAACAATCCTACCAATCGCCTCGATCTATTTGGGCTAAAATCAATCGATTCCTATACTTGGTACACTGATCCCGACGCCAAGATCGATATCCAGATTGAAAAGATCTATTCCAGCCCGACTGCGAGGGATTTGATCCACTGCAAAGGCACCATCGACGGAGTGCGAGTAGATTTTATCGTTGCTTGTGGTCACTGGGAAAAGCTAAAATACACGGCTGAAGAACTGAACGAAGGTAAAATTAACATTTACGACCACATCCATGAATTAATGCCCAAAGAGGGCTCGATGGTCGGCCTCATCACAGCGCAGAACGGAATCAATACGAGCTTTAATGAGTTCCGAAGGTCTTGCAAGGGTTTGATGCGTGAGAATAAAGAGGGCTCTTTGTTTGTTGGGCTCTACAATCGGACGGAAGGTTTTGTCAGAGATCTCTTCAGGGTGATGGATGAACGGAAGGGAGTGGAAACCTCAGCAGTACTCACCACTCGCCATTTTTTAGAGAATATGGGTGAACGCCTCCAACAGATGTGTCCAGGAACGTTGAGCATGCACTTTTCGCATAGTGAAGGCGGGATGATCGCCTACTTGGCCCTTAAAGGGATGAATCCCGATTCCAAAATGGTGATACAAAGGCAGCTGATTTCTTTTTCGCTAGGAGCTGCGCATCCGGTTCCCAAGGAGTTCTGTCACAAGGCTGAAAATTACTACTCTAAAAAAGATTACATAACTGGCCGATTTGGAAAAGAACACATGAATGATCCGGCTTACGATATTCAATGGGCTGATTGTAGCTCGAGCATTACGCAAAGAACAGGTTATATTGCAGATCATGCAATGTTGGGAAATACCTACGGTTCCCTGATAGAAGATGGATTTAAGAACACTCGAAAGGATTATGGTTTTTATGATGGTAGGGATCGTTAGATTAATTTTTCTGTTCTGCGGTTTTTGCTTTTTGGGAGTTGAATTGCAATCGAACGAATATACCCAATACGTTAGAGACATTAGAGACTCTTTTGGAAGAGAAATCGACAAAGCGTTCGACTTCCACTGTATTGGAGGAGGGGGTGTAATGCCTCATGATGTAGAACAAGTTGACGTCTATTTTTCCACTAGTCGAAAAATGACACTTGATGAGGCGAGAGAAATTGAAGTTCACTTGGTAACGAAACTTCTCCAAATGATCAACCAACACGAACAGCTGAGGCCTTTTTTGAGAGAGTACCCATTCACTCCGGAAAGAATTTGTGTGCGAGTGACGGGTTTAGATCAAAATGGTAAGCATTTTTCTGATGGTTCAGTTGCATTTGTGTTTTTGTCGAGAGGTAGGGTTTTTTATGATACGTATGATGTCATTTCCGGTTTAGAGGATTTCTATGATGAACCTTTTGTAGAAGCCGTCAAAATCGTAGAGAACTCGAGCGATTCCAAGAGAGGGCTCTTCTCACATACCGCTCCCTCCTATGAAACTCAGATTGAATCTCTGTTGGATCGTTATTCCAACGAGATGCGGAAAAAATTTGGCCTTGTTTGCGTTAATCGCGGAGGGAAGCTCGCCGATGGTATTGAGGAAGTTGGTTTCAGTTTCATTTGCTCCAAGAAATTGCGTTTGGAAAGCGCGCGAGCTATTGAGATCGAGGCAACAGAAAAGTTAGTGGAAATGATCAACGCAGACGAAACATTGCGGACCCACCTAAAGGGTTATCCCTTTTCTGCCAGTCAAACGAGAATGCAAATTGAGTTCCAAAACTATCAGGGCGACCATTATCCTAATGGAAATGTAGCAACCGTTCTGCATGAAAATGGCAAACTCCTCTACGAAACTTTGGAGCCGCCTCCGAAGGATGATGACGCTTTCAACTTGAGGTTTCTCGCAGAAGAATCCTATGAGGAAGCGAAGATGAAGGTTATGAAGCCTTTGCTTAAAAAGTAATAAGCGAGAGTTCAGCTCTTTTGTTGCTGGTGTTTTTCGCTATTGGCCATCATTTTTTCCTGATTGATCTTAAAGCTCTTTCTGAAATTGACGAGCTCCTTTTTTAAGTCTTCTGATGTGCTTTTCAGGTCTGTGCCCTTGTCCCGGCGGTGTGATCTTTTGGCTGCCAGCTTCTTTGTAAAAGACGACAGGTATTGGGTTATGCTGCGTCATCTAGCGTTCCTAATTGTGGTAAGGTGTGCCATTTTTGGTGCATTTGATGCTAGGAGGGTAGTCCCATAATAATTTTGGGAATTTTGTTGATGGGATTTCAGCGATTCGGTAAGATCTCTACTTTCCTTCGACGCGGGAGTGGCGGAATTGGTAGACGCGCTACTTTGAGGTGGTAGTGGGGTTTCTCGTGGGGGTTCGAGTCCCCCCTCTCGCATTAGTCACGAAGTCTGTGGATCCACAGACGGTCTTTTCCAAGAAT
The DNA here is from genome assembly GCA_040389485.1 of Chlamydiota bacterium. GTDB lineage: Bacteria > Chlamydiota > Chlamydiia > Chlamydiales > Rhabdochlamydiaceae > JAZJZV01. The sequence goes on along the minus strand of JAZJZV010000170.1, from coordinate 11,354 downwards.
CATTTGCTTTCCAAAGATTTCATCAACAGCTCTTTTGACTCCAGAAAACATGGGAATTTCCGGCTCGTAATCGTGTCCGGCGAGGATTCCTCCTGGGCGCACTTTGGGTAGCCAGGTTAAAATATCTTGTTTGACGTGGGTGTACTCGTGGTTGGCGTCGATGAAGACGAGGTCGAAGTTGTTTGGGGTTATGGGGGCCGCCTGCAGGGAGGTGGTGCGGAGGATGGAGACATTGGGGGCATTTGCAAATTGGGAGACAACTGTATCGTAGGCCTTGGCGTAGTGCTTGTTTTTACGGGAGATGGGAGTGGCGCTGTGCATATAGGTGGGATTGAGCTCCCAGGGGTCGATGAGGTAGAGGTGGGCTGTGGGGAAGAGGTGGTGGAGGATTTGGGAGGTTTCTCCCTTGTTCACGCCGATTTCTGCGATGAGTTTAACCTCGACGTTGAAGGCCCAGGCGATGTAGGCGAGGTAGGCGCCGCGGTGGTTGATGAGGCTGAGTTTAAAGGCTTCTTTCCAGTGCATGGTTTTCTTAGAGTGTGAGGCTTTCCTGGAATAGGGTGGTGATTTTGGTGCTGACAGAAGGGGGGATAGCTAGGGTGCGTAGTTGGGAAAACTGCTGGGCGAGGTGAAGCGCTCCGATGATTCTCCATTCTTCGGGGGAGAAGCGAGTAGTGCAGGGGTTTTCTTCTGAGGGGGCGAGGAGTCCTTCGTGTTTGAGGAGTTTGATCTGGAAGCTGCCGAGGAGCGAGGACGGGTCGGGGAAGGCAGGGACTTGTTTGAGGTAGCTCTTGTAAAGATGGAAGAGAGCGGGGGAGGTTTTGCCGGGGAGCTGTGAGGCGAGGATGGCTTGTGTGAGCGAGGCTGCGGTTTGGATGCTGGCAAGGGATCCTCTGAGGGCAAGGTTCTCGTCGATGAGGGTGGCGTCGGCGAAGGTGTACATTTCACCGCGTCCGCGTTTGACGAGGTACTCTGCGTGGGTAAAGACTGTGGAGAGGGAGAGCATGCGGGCGTTTTTTCGAGAAATGTTTTTGACGATGAGGGTGACGATCCCCTCTTCGGAAAAGAGGGTGATGATGCGGTGTCTTTCCTGGTAGTCCTGTGAGCGAAGGACGATCCCTTCAAATTTTTCTTCGGTTGTCATTAACGATTGTCTTTTTCTTTTCGAGTGATTATCCTAGCGAATCCGCTTTTGCACCGATAGCTCAATCGGATAGAGTACCCGGCTTCGAACCGGGTGGTTACAGGTTCAAGTCCTGTTCGGTGCATTTTCAACCGGTTCCGGTATATGTCTAAGATTTCTATTTATTCTCATACGCAAGAGCAGTTCGTGGATGCGCTTTTTGCCCTGTGCGGCAAGGGGAGGCAGCACGCTGCGCGCCTTTATGCTGAATGGTACCGCAAAGGGCATTTGAATGACATCCGTGAATGGGTAGAGCCGCAGGCGATGCCACTTGTGCAGAAGATGATCGATGCGGTGGAGTTTTCTCTTCCCGAGATGGTGACTTGGAGGGAGGAGGGGGAGACTGCCAAGTTTTTGCTTCAATTCACCGATGGTTTGGAGAGCGAATCGGTGTTGATTCCGATGGAGTCGGGAACGACGCTGTGCATTTCGTCGCAAATCGGATGTCGGATGGGGTGTACATTCTGTGAGACGGGGAAGATGGGGCTGATCCGCCACTTGAGCTGCGAGGAAATTGTCGCGCAGGTGTTTATTGCAAGGTTGCGTAAGGATGTGCGGAATATTGTTTTCATGGGAATGGGAGAGCCATTTGACAACTACGACGTGGTGATGCAGGCTGTGGCTGTGCTGACGGATCCGGCGGGGATGGGTTTTGGGCCGAGCCGGATCACGATTTCCACGAGCGGCAAGGTAGAGGGGATTGTGCGTATGGCAAGAGAAGCGGATCCCGCGCTCAATCTGGCAGTTTCTATCAATGCGCCGAGCGACGAGGTGCGCCGGAGGCTGATGCCGGTGAATCGGGAGGCGAACATGGCGACCCTAAAAGAGGCGATGCTCGAGTATTGCTCCCATCCGCGGAGAACAATTCTTGCTGAGTACGTGTTGATCCAGGGAGTGAACGATTCTTTGGATCATGCGCGGCAGCTCGCGGGGTATTTGGAGGGATTGCGCGTGAAGTTGAATCTCATTCCCTACAACCCGCAAACGCGCGATCGCTTTGCGCCGCCAGAACTTGAGACGCGCGAGGCTTTTTTTAACGAGATGCGTTCATTGGGCGTTCTGACTTTGCTCAGGGGAACGAAGGGACAAAAGATCATGGCTGCATGTGGACAGCTGGGAAATGTCGAAGTGAGGAGGAAGTTGTTTGCAAATCGAAGCAATTGATCACGTGGTACTGACGGTGGCAAGTATTGAAAAAACGGTGGAATTTTATACCTCAGTTTTGGGGATGCAGTGCGTTCAGTTTGGAAAGAATCAAGAGAGGAAGGCGCTTGTATTTGGATCTCAGAAATTCAATTTGCACGAAGTGGGTAATGAATTCATCCCCAGAGCAGCAGCATCAACGCCAGGTTCTTTAGATATATGCTTGCTGACCAAGATGCCCATTGATGAGGTGGTTGCGGACTTGACGACAAGAGGCATCGCCATTGAAGAAGGGCCAGTCGAGCGCACCGGCGCAACAGGGAAATTGATTTCCGTCTATTTTCGCGATCCCGACTCGAATCTGATCGAGGTCGCAAACGCGCATTAGGCGCACTGCTGCTGGCTTTGTGCGGCGGAGCGGAAGAGGGCTTGGATTGCGGGAGAATTCTCGGCATTTCTCAAGATGTCGGCAAAGAAGCCACGCATGCGCTCTTTCGAGTGGTTAATCCAAAGGGAGCGGTCGCCTCTGGCCGCATTGAATACATCAGCAGCTCTTACCCATGCAATATCTGTTTTCTCCATGCGGCAGAAATCGGAGAAGACTTTGCTTTGGAACAATGCGTTATTGATGTGGGATGGTTGATCGATGGGCATCAGATAAGCAATGTATCTGTTTCCTAGAGAAGGAGCATTCGCGATGGATTGAGTAATGGAGTTTTGGTCTCCTAAAATCCCACGGCTCTCTTCCCAACACTCGCGCGCTGCCGTTTGCAGTGCTGTTTCTCCTCTATCTTTTGCGCCGCCGAAATCGCACCAAGTGTGTGCATCTGATCCAAAGCCTTCCTTCGAAAGAAGAAAATAGACTTCCCCATTTTGAATGCAGTAGGGGAGCACTCCGGCTCCTGTATGGCTCGTTTTGCGGGCGTGATTGGAAGCGCTAAAGAGTGTCGGTGTATGACTTGTCTGTTGAGTGTGGGTTGGGGCGACGGGAAGAGCGATCGTTCCAAAATGTTTAAATGCATAATAAATCACGATGTTGATAACGGGAATCAGTAGTCCGGCTCCTGCCGCAAGTAACTCGACGCGATCGACAAGGTTTAATTTTCTTTGAATATGTGCATTCTTGGAGGAGTCGCAATCCCATTTTGTCTCATTGGGAGAGAAGGCTTTGACGATGTTTTGAGCGCCATCGCGAAAGGGGTCGATGATCAAGTTGTTTCTTTGAACATCCACAAAGTTATTTACGTTCATTCTTAATTCCTTTTAATCTGTTTCATTTTGTCATTTTATGATATTTTATTTCCAGTTAATTTGAGGTGTTGATGGCAGCAAATGGATTTAGTGATATCCAATTATGCGAAGGGAAAGACAGCTGGAAGTATCGCGTCTTCTTGCATTCCAATGAAGACTGTCAAGAAGAGACTTTACAGATGTTGTCTGAGAAGCCAGTCGCCGGAAATACAGCCGTCGGAGTGTCCGGCTTTTTCCTTCTGGATGCTGTTGCCGCAAGATCTGACAAGGGTTCTTCGACTATCGAAAATATTGTCCTCATCGACTGCAGCCTGCGCATCGAGCATTTCTGGAAGGAGATGGAAAGAATCATGGGCGAGTCATCTGTTCGTATGGAGGTGATCGATAAAGTGAGGGGTTTGCTCGAGAATGAAAAAGAGCGTTATTTTTGTGGAAGTTCCTGTCGGGATCCAGCGGAAGTGGCCAAGTCGGAAGTGGCACATTTTGACAAGGGCGTCACAGAAGGGCGTAGCTGGCTGTCGAAGGATGAGAATTTTGAAAAGATTAAGAAGATCTTCGATGCAAAGAAGTTTGTCTTTTTGCGCATGGATCTTGTCGATACATCCTCTATAGGTGTTCTTTGCGAGGTGCTGAAAAGCCAATCTCTTTCGGTCGATATGCTCTACGCATCAAATGTCACAGACCTGCGCTATGTCAGGAGTTTTGCCAATCTAAGAGTTCTAGAGGCCAATTTAGAGCAGTTGAGCACTCCTGAGACGCTGTGTATCCGATCGAAGCTGTTCTTGAGTAGGCTGACACAGCATGTCTCTCAAAAATCCCTCAGCAAAACCGACTGATACTTTTATAGTGTAGCGCTCTTCTCTTTACGCTCAAAGCGCTTACTGTAAGCTATTTAGGTTAATGCGAGAAATAATGATTTGGCGCAGAAAGTTGTTTATAGTAGAGTATGCCTTTGTGACTTAAGTCAGGGGGCAAAAATATGGTCGATAAAAACAAATTCAAAGAAGAAGACGCTCAAGGTTACCGGATCGACATCATTGGAAGAAATCTGGAAATCACAGAGCCCATTCGCTCATACGTATGGGACAAGCTATCTAAAATTGAGCGGTTTCACAATCACATCATGTACGTTCACATGACACTGGAAATTGCCAAGTTGGAGCACATCTGCATCATCGTGGCGAAATTCGACCATTTTAAAGTGAAGGTACAGGCTTCCAGCTCTGATATGTATGCGACCGTGGATCGTGCAATCGATCGCCTGCAGACGCAGCTGGCGCGCTACAAGAGCCGCATCCAAGATCATCACAAAAAGGGACTTTCCGTCGTCGACATGCAAATCAACGTCGTTGAGCGCCCCTTTGGAGAGGTGGAGGATATCAACGCGGAGATCGAGGCTGCCAACGTCCGGAAACAGATCGAGGCTTATAATGCCGCCAAAATCATCGGGAAAGAGACGAAAGTGCTCAAGACGCTGACGCTCGACGAAGCGGTGATGAAAATGGACCTTTCCGGAGATCAGTTCCTGATTTTCCGCTCGGAAGAAGACCAGAAACTGAAAGTGCTCTATGTGCGCACAGACGGCAACTATGGCCTCATCCAGCCGGAATGAAACAGAGGTCTATGACGAGGTGCGCAGGTGTTGGGTCAGGGCGACGCCGGAAGAAAAAGTGAGGCAGTGGTGGATCCAGCGGATGATCCACCAGCTCGGGTTCCCCAGGGAACTCATTGTGGTAGAGAAGGAGCTCAAAGAGCTCCCTCACTTGCAGCACCTCAATCCTCCGGACAGGCGACTCGACATCCTGTGCTATTCTAGAGACCTCCATCCCCTTCTCCTCATTGAGTGCAAGCAGAGCGGGGCAAAAACGTGTCAAAATTTTCTTGATCGTGCACTCGAACAGGTGATCGGCTATAATGATTGCGTGCAGGCCAGCTTCATCGCTATCGCATGCGATGCGGAAATTCGCGTGGGCTGTCGGGAGCGTTCTTCCTCAAGGTATATTTTTGGGAACGCGCTGCCCCAATATCAGGAGCTAATCGAGTGGGTCAAACGTTAATTCCTTCTTCAGAAATTTTGAGTGATACCGACGTTCTCTTTGTCTTTGGATCTGCCGCGCAGGGGCGCCTTTCCAAATGGCTGAAAGAAAATGAAACGCGCTATCTCGTCTTTGTCGAAGAAGAGGAATCTCTTTTTCTCAAGGCGAAAGAAAATCCCTTTTTCTCCAGTCAGCGCGTGCGCCTCTTCTACTTGAGTGAGGAGATCTATTCCCAACTTTCCTGGGAGTTCGTGCTGATGCGTTTTGGCTACTGCTGCGAGGATCCCGAGCGGGAAGAGCGGGCATCTGCTTTCTTCGCGCGCTTAGAGCATTTCCATCGAGGTGTCGATCTACTCGCTTCTGATAGTCAGGACATGGGAGTGAAGGTGCTCAAGAATGCCTATGCAAATTTAAAACACCTCCCCCGATCCAAGCTATGCGACTCTCTGAAGAACACCTGTGCAGGCATCCCTGCGATTCTATGCGGAGCGGGTCCCTCTCTCGATGCTGCGCTTGCGCTGCTTGGGGATCTTGCAGACCGCGCGTTGATTATCGCCGGTGGGTCTGCCGTGAAGGCTTTGAACGCGCAAGGAGTGACTCCCCATCTCTACCTCAATGTGGATCCCGAACCTCCCTACCGTCGATTTTTGGAACAGGATCAATTCTCCCAGCCCTTTTTTTATCAGGGGCGTCTCTCTTCGGAGTTGCTCGACATGGTCCCGGGGCCTTTGGTGTGGATCCCAGATAGCGGCAGCTATCCTTTGGAAAATTGGCTTGCTTCCGAGTGCGGCATTTTTACAGAGCCCTTTGATAGCGGATGGACGGTGTCGAATGTCGCAGCCTCCTTGGCAGCGCATCTGGGATGCAGCCCGATCATTTGCATCGGAATGGATTTTGCGTGCGGCAAAGAGACCGTATACGCGTCGGGTCTTAGTGCGGAAAAGAATGCCGAGGAATTGATTGAGGTACAACCCGGAGTGTTTTCCAAAAAGGATTGGGTAATGAGTGCGGAATGGATGGGCTCCTGTGCTTTGAAGTTCCCGCATCTGCAGTGGATTAATGCTTCCGAAGGGGGAATTCCGCTGCAGGGGTTTAAAACGTGCTCATTGCCAGAGGCTGTAAAAGGCTTGCCAGAGTCTGTGGATATCGGGGGACTTGCCCATGCACTCGTGACGCGTGCTGCGCCCTCGGGAGTCTCTGATGAGACGGTGTTAGCAGTGCGGCACAAGATGCTATCGAGTTTTGAAAAGTGCGCTTCCTCGTGCGATGATCTGCTCAAGGTGTGGGAGAAATACTATCCCCACTCTCCGCTTGAGAAGGGAGATTATGCGCTGCTCGAGGTTGAGCTGGAACAACAGCCATGCTACCGCCATTTTCTACTTCCGCTCTGGAATGTATGGAGCCGTCCGATTCTGCGCGGAGCCTCTCATCCCTTAGAGCAACACATCCACCGTCTGTTATTTTTTAAAAGGGCGCTCGAAGCCCATGTTTCCTACTTGAGGAGTGATGCATGTATGTATTGACAGAAGATCAGTTGATCATTTGCGATCAGGAACTTGGCATCGACTTGAAAGCCCCTTTTAATTTACCGAGGATTCCTCTTGACCCTTCTGCTCCCGAGGTGATCCGCGAAAAGGATACCGATGGCAATCTTCTCTCCGTCTATCTGACGCGCGATGGGCGTCGCCACGGACAGTGTCGTAAGTTTTCTGAAGAGGGCAAACTTCTCGCCGAGATGTTCTATTTGCACGGCAAGCTCCACGGCCCCTCGACATTTTTCACTGCGAAGGGAGAGACTCTCTCCAAAACCTGGTACTGCGAGGGGAAAAAATGGGGCAAAGCCCACTTCTACTATCCCAGCGGTAAGATTTCTAGCGTCCAGTCGTATAAAGAAGGTGAGTGGGAGGGCGTGCAGTACTACTACTATGAAGAGGGAGCTCTCAAGTGTCAAATCCCTTTCTCTGCAGGCAAACTCCATGGCGAGGTGCTCCTCTATTGGGAACCTGCGCGAGGAGAGAGCCAGGGTACTCGAAAGCGTTCCGTTCAGTACGAGGGAGGATTGCGTCAGGGTTGGGACCGGATGTGGAATGAAAAGGGAATCCTCATCGATGAGGGGCAGTACCAGAAAGGGGCTCCCGTTGAGATCCACCGCCACTTCTTCTCCGATGGAAAAGTGAAGGAAGAGCTTCGCTACCATACGCCCGTGCGTTTTGATCGCAAGGTGTGGGATGCAAGAGGCAAACTGCTCTCAGAGGGAGTGTTTGCTCCCGATCTCACCTATACGGAAAAGACCTATCAGGAGCCCTATGGGGCTAAAGTGCGCAAAGGAGTTTGGGAAGATGGCCGCATCCGATGGAAATAGAGCTCTCGTGCACTCTTTTGAGAGCCACCCCGAGCTGCTTTTACTTTTAAACTACACCCCCTTTGTTCCGTTCACACTTTGCCAGAACCCCGATGGCAGCTGCAACGCTTTGTCTGAAAAGCAAGAGCTGCTGCACGCCGAAGACATCGCCCTCGAAATCGAGCGGTTTTTGCGAAAGCTCGATTTGAATTCCGTCGATATTCTCTACCTCTATGGAGTGGGACTGGGACATCACTATGCAGCGCTCAGAGAATGGCTCCATGCCAAGGGAGAGCGACGGCTCATCATTTTAGAAGAAGATTTGGGAGTGGTTTCCGCGCTGCAGCACTCAGAGCATTGCGCCTCTCTTCTGGACGATCCCCAAGTCATCTTCCACTTCAACACCGATCCCAAGAGTTGGGATACCCACTTGCAAATGCTCGTAGCCACTTACCCCTCTGAGAGGGTGGAGATTGCGCCGATCGAGTTCTACCACAAGCGAAAAAAACGGCAGTACCTGAACATCCGCATGCAAGTGCTGCGTCTCAGCGCTGTCGATCACGCGCTTATGACAGAGGCGCTTTACTCGCATAAACTCCTTCCCAACCTCCTCAGGAATATCAAGCGGTGGCCCCGCTCTTTCCTCGCAGGAGGACTGAAAGGAAAATTCCGGAATGTCCCAGCCGTGATCTGCGGAGCAGGGCCTTCTCTGTCGGACAGTTTACCTTACCTCAAAGAGCTCGAAGACAAGGCGCTCATCATCGCAGGAGGCTCCACAATTGCCGCTCTTAGCAATCGAGGCATCCTCCCTCACTTAGGGATTGCACTCGATCCCAATCCGGAAGAATTTGAGCGCTTAAAAATCGCCTCCTCCTATGAAGTTCCTCTTATCTACGCCACCAGGTTGCAACCTGATGTGTTCAACACGACCAATGCAGAGTTTGGTTATCTCGTTTCAGACACGGGCGGGCCTTGCGAGACCTACTTTGAAAAAGTGATGGAGATCGAAGGAAAACCGATCGGTCCTGAACTCGGATCAGAGGCGCTCTCCGTCACCACTTTGGCCATTGCCCTTGCCGTTGAAATGGGGTGCAATCCCATTTTGCTCAATGGGATCGACCTCGCCTACACCGGCATGCGCCGCTATGCAGAAGGCGTCATGCCCTGTTCTGAGGTCAAAACGAGTGAAATGCGCGCGCAAAGAGCTGCTCCCGAGAGAATGCTCAAACGCAAGAATATCCATGGCCACTACGTCTATACTTTAGTGAAGTGGGTGATGGAGTCCGATTGCATTGCCGCCTATGCAAAAAATCACCCCGGCCACCGCTTCTACAACGTCTCTTCCCATGGTCTCGGCTTTGCGGACATCCCCAACGCTCCTTTGGCTGACCTTTTGCAATCCGAATTGACCGAAACGCTCGATCTGCGCGGCCTTGTCCATGCGGAAATCCAGCAGCTCCAGCTTCCAAATTTCACACACTCTTTGCGTCTCAAAATGCAGGCCGTCAAAGAAAGCCTGATGCGTCTGGGGAGCATTGCGGAGGGGATTTTGGAAGAGCTCGGCAGAATCAAAGAACAATTTCCGAGCCGCAATCTGCCAAGTGGAAAATTGGCGATCCTCGAGATCGACTTCCAGGAGGAGATTGCATTCGAGTGTTTATTTCCTGCGGTAGGACCTGCTTTGAGCCGCCTGCTCGATCGCGCCTTCTTTTCTTCCACTGGCAGTTCAGAGGAAGACAAGCAGCGCACCGCCATCGAAAAGCAGCTGGCCAAGTGGAGGCAGTGGAAAGAGATGATCGATGCCGAGATTCTCGTATTTCAGAGTCTGAACCTATCTCAGTAAAAAGTTTCAGTCATTTTTTCGGGGCTTTTTGAATCGAAAATTGACCAAAAATCCTCCAAAAACCGGCGAAAAATGTTACTGAGGTAGGTTCATAAGCTTGTAGGCATTGAGTTTATTGCGCAGCGTGCGGATGCTGATGCCTAAAGTGTTTGCCGCTTTGGTGCGGTTGTTGTTCTCCTTGACCAAGGTGGCAAGGATCAGTCTTTTTTCTAGCTCTTCCAGAGTGATGCCGACAGGCAGGGAATTTTCTGTAGATTCTTTAGCAGCAACGAGTAAATCGAGCACGAAGTGTTCCGCCTCGAGCATCTGACCTGCGTTCATGACGACAGTGCGCTCAATCACATTTGCCAGCTCGCGGATGTTGCCCGGCCAGTGGTAATCCAGGAGTTTTTTTCGGGCACAAGGAGAGAGTTGTTTGATGGGTTTCAGATTGTCTTCACAAAGCCGCTTCAAGAAAAACTCCGCCAAGGGGAGGATATCCTCTTTGCGCTCGCGCAGAGGAGGCAGGTGGATCGGAACCACGTTGAGTCTGTAGTAGAGATCCTCGCGAAAATGCTTGAGCTCTACGGCCTCTTTCATCGAGCGGTTGGAGGTAGAGATCAGCCGGATGTCGACCTGGATCGGGCGAACTCCGCCAACTCTTTCAAACTCCATTTCCTGGACAGCGCGGAGAAGTTTTGCCTGTAGCTCAAGGGGGATTTCAGAAACTTCATCGAGCAGAAGTGATCCCTTGTCCGCGAGCTCAAAGCGTCCCAGCTTTCGATTGATGGCCCCTGTAAAAGACCCTTTCTCATGTCCAAAAAATTCCGATTCGAGAAGAGAAGTGGGGATGGCTGCGCAGTTGACTTTGATGAAGGGCATTCCGGAGCGATGGGACTGCGTGTGAATGGCGTGGGCGATCACCTCTTTGCCCGTTCCCGATTCGCCACTGATGAAAACTGAGGAGCTACTCCTCGCGATCTTACTCACATCGCACAAAATCTTCTTCATCATCTCGCTCTCAGCGATCAGAAGGCGCTTCTTGCGGTCGGGATGAGTTGAGATTTCCTCTTTCAGGTAATTGTTTTCGCGCAGCAAGGCGATTTGTTCATCCGCCTTGGCTAGCATTGCCTCGATCGTCTCAGTTGAAAAGGGTTTGATCAGGTAATTAAAGGCTCCGAGGTGCATCGCCTCAACAGCAGCTTCAATACTCGCATAGAAAGTCGTTAGGATCACGAGGGTTTGAGGGCTTTGCTTCTTGACGGCTTTGAGGATTTCGATTCCCTGCACATCCCCTGTACCTACTGCTGTAATCACGAGGTCGAAGAGGTGATTTTCTAAGAGATCCATCGCCTCGGCATTGCTCGCAGCGAGAAACGGCTCGCCCCTTTTTTTGCGCACGATTGCTTGCAGCGTAGTGCGCACGCTCTCTTCCGCGTCGACGATGAGTACTTTTTCGATGATCATTATTGTCCTTGAAACCCTCGGCAGTCTATATTAGCCTTAGAAGCTGTCTGCGAACTCAGGCTTCGTCGATTTTTGGGATTATTTTGGCCGCATCCAAGCAGATGAGAACAT
>JAZJZV010000169.1:0-6174 GCA_040389485.1 Chlamydiota bacterium | reverse complement strand
AGGGTATGGGAAAAGCGAGTAGCATCCACCGATTGTCTCATGGATGGGCGTACGGGGAACTGCTCATAAGTATACGCATCGAAGTTCTTGTGCTTTTCCATCACCGCATATGTCGTCAGTTCTTCTCGCATGAGCTGTAAAACATAGGTCAATTCATCGATGAGGCAAAGGGGAGAATAGGGAGACTGAAGTTCCAAAACAGCCTGGCTAAATCTTTTGACCCATTCCTCACTAATGCCTTCAATGTTCTGTACCCGAGCGCACTTAGTTTCTATGGTTGTCTTTAAATACTCGAGCACAAGAGAAAGGCATTCATCCTTGTCCCCATAAAGCGATTGCCTGATTGCAGAGATATCTTTTCCCTCGACGAGTAAACGCTTCAATTCTAAGAGCTTTTCTCTAGTGACTCGCACTTTCTGCGTCAGTTCCACAATGTCAATCACCTGACTCATCAATGGAAGCTTCTGAAAGCCGTTGGTATCGAGAAGAACGCAAGGTTCTTTTAAAATGGAGGCTTTGGAATATCCGTCGTACCAATCGAGAGGTTTTCCCTTCGAGACCCAAACCAGGGTTTCAAACATTTCGCGTAAGCTAGGGTGCAGACTGGTATAGAGCTCAATGGCAGCTGCCTTAGATGCATTGGGATCACTCTTAAGGATTTCTAATTGGACCCGCAGCTCTTTAAGTTTTAGCAGCTCAGCAGGATCACCTACTCCCCTATCATTAAAGAGGGCAATCGCGTTGAGTGCCGTGATATGAAAACTGGGAAGGATGGCAAAGGAGTCTCTCATCTCGCAGAGTGAACGCAATACAGCTTGGTCAGGATCTGTTGGAAATTCGTATTCACTTTCTATCACTTGGACCTTACCGCCCTCAACCCGCATGAGCTCAGGAGTAACACGAGAGAGCTTTCCATCTAAAAGCAGTTGGCACAAGTGTAGTGCGAGTTCTTCTTGAACGCGCACATCGAGCATCTCCAATCCTTCTATTGCATTTATGGGGGTCGAGGAAGAAGAACTGCCAAAAGAAGAGGTGTCCCTAACCACTTCAATCAGATCCGTTCGATTTAAAATTTCAATCGCTTCCTTGCGAGGAGATGGGGACCCCGTCAAAGTCAAGAACGACCTCTTGGAGCTCTCGGATGCCTGCATGATCTGTAAAGAGAGCAGTTCAATGGGCAATAAACCTTTGCGTCTATCAATAGGCTGAACCAACCCGTTGTAACCATTAATATAGCCGTTGAGCTGACCTGGTCCCTGGCGAGAGGCCGTTTGAATACGGTCCAAATATCTGTGTATACCTGAAAATCTCTCAATACTCAAAATTCACCTCGCCGCATTAAGTTCATAATAAAAGATATAATCAGAAATCAAAATGTTACAATTCCTAAAGTGTAATTATATTAACACGAATATCATTTTAATTGAATAGCATAAATTAATTAAAATAAGAGTCGTAGCAAAATTTATTGAAAACAGATACAAAAAAAATACTTCACCTCGATTGAAGTTTTCAATAACACAAAAAAAACATTCAATTCATGTAATATTTGATATGAAAATTCAAAAAATTGTTTCCAAGAAAAAATGCACCAGTAAAAAAACCATTAGCAAGTGGACTGTCTTCAACCTATCGTCAACCCGTTGAGTTTAGTCAAAAAATGTATATAACCCAAGCGCCATCATCAGTCTTAATTGTCTTACGTACGCACCCGTTAATCACATCCATCTAACATGCAAAGACTTATGGATTAATTCGCAGAAACTAACTATGTAAAAATTTAATCTATCCCCAACCCAATTTTGAAATTGGTTTAGGGGCTCATCTCCTCAGTCTGAATATTGATTTTCTGATACCCTTGCATAGCGGTCAGTAATTCTTTGGATGATATTTGTGGTCGAAATCCCCTTGCAGTAGGGTACAGACCTAAATATCCCCATTTGAATCGACGCCCCATATTGATCCATGAGAAGGTCCTGATTAAAGTCGTCTCCATGAACAACCAGATCAATATGATGCTCTCGTATCCACTCTTCGGTTAAGCGTAACGGGGGGGCTAGTACAATTTCATCGACATACTTGCAGGCGCCAATGACAGCAGCTCTCTCCTCTAATGTCAATATGGGAACGCGTTTATAGGAATTGACATCTTCGTCAGATAAGACTCCGATGATCAGCTGATCGCCCAGTTCTTTAGCTTTTCTGAAAAACTCGACGTGTCCGGCGTGGAATAGATCGCCTACGATGTCGGCATAGACGCGAACGGGTTTCTTTTCATCAGCATAAATAGTAGTTGAACACAGCAGTAAGCAAAACAGCGCAGTTTTTAACATGGGATACCTCGATGGACATAGAATTAGTGGTTGTCTGAAACGAGTTTAGGGATGAGTTTGTAAAACGACTCTGGCAAAGGAACCGCAAAATTGACGCGACGCTCCGTCTTTGGATGCGTGAAGGCGATCGTCTGTGCATGGAGGCAGAGCCTCTTAATCGGATTGAAATGGGAGCCATACTTTTTGTCGCCCACAATGGGATAGCCAGCTTCGGCGCAATGGACACGCAACTGGTTCTTTCTTCCCGTCTTGGGATGGAGTTTGAGGAAAGTATATCCTCGATGGGTATTCATCACTTCATAATGAGTATTGGCAAGCTTCCCCCTTTCAGAAGAACTGCTTTTGACGTAATAGAAGTCGTCTTCCTCAAGAAAACACTCCCACTCCCCTTCCTTTACACCCATTTCATTTTCCACAATGGCATAGTAGACTTTGTCCACATTTCTCTGCTCAAACTGCGATTTCAAATGATCTCTTGCCGCTTCTGTATAGGCAAAGATCATCACTCCTGATGTCTCGCGGTCCAAACGGTGGACGGGATATACTTTCTTGTTAAAAAACCTGCGCTTCAGCAGGGCATGGGCAGTCGCCTTGATTTCAAAGTCGGTTGCGACACTTAAGAGCCCTTCGGGTTTCTCGATGACGACGATGCTCTCGTCTTCATGTAAAATCCTCAAGCCTCCGTCAACAAAGTGCATTCGGTGACCGATCTCGACCTCTTGTCCAGATTTGATCAACTCATTGGCTTTGATCACTCTACGGCCATCGACGGTCACTCGACCGATCTGAACCCAGGAACGCAATGTATTTTTTGAACTATCGGGAGCCAGCTCCTGCAGGATATCCAAAAGGCAATTCTCACTAACCACTGTCATTTTCATACTGGGCCCCATGTTCACGGGATATTCTATCAAAAACAGGATCTAGAATGAACATAATTCGTTCTAAGAAGCTGTTTGAGTTTGTCCACGAACCCTTAGTTCGTGGACAAACTCTTATCGATTAAAAAATTTTACTGGAATAGACTCGACTTCGAGAGGATTCAAAAAATGGTTTTGGCGGGGAAAAAGCTTGTCGTTCAATTTCACTTTGGGTATACATGACCCGATAGTAACCCCCTGCTAAAAGGAATTTCCAGATGAATACCACTAAAGAGAAAGTCAGCTATTGCATTGGTCTTGAGACAGGAAGAAACCTGCGTCAGCAGTTTGGAGACATGGATCTCAATTGTTTGCTTGAAGGTTTTAATCATTCGCTCACCAACGCAACCCCAAAAATCCCTTTGGAAGAAGTACAGCAGATCCTCATTGCCCTCAGAAACCAGGTCGAAACTCAACAGCGCCAATATTACGCTAAGGTCTCCGAAGAAAACAAAAACCAAAGCGAGAAATTCTTACTGGAAAACAAAGAGAAAGAGGGGATCGTCACGCTCTCTAGCGGTCTTCAGTATAAAGTGATCACTTCGGGGCAAACGGATTCTGCACACCCCACCCCTCTTGATGCCGTAAAGATCCATTACAGAGGTTCATTTGTCGATGGACGCGTGTTCGATAGTTCTTACCAGCGCGGCGAGCCTGCCGTTCTTCCGCTCAACCGAGTGATCCCTGGATGGTGCGAAATTCTTCAAAAAATGCACGTCGGCGACAAGTGGCAAGTTTTCATCCCTCCTTACCTCGCTTATGGAGAAAATGGATTTGGCCCCGAAATTGGACCCAATGTCACGCTCATTTTCGAAATGGAGCTGCTCGGGATCAACGAATAGTCCCATTTTTAATAGGGCAAACGCAAAGACGCGCAGTATGGCGTCTTTGCGTTAACAGCAGTCTGAGTTAATCAAGGTTCGTTGGTTTTCTTCTTTTCTTCCAGTAATCAGGACCGTAGTCATAACATAGCTGTGCATTGGCCGGGATAGGCACGAGTGCATAAAAAATGATGTGCATTAGTCCATCGCAGTAGACAGAAGCTGCCTCAAGGTTCCTCTCCTCGCTATGGTTGATGAAGCGGGTGTAGTTCCCCTCCTTTTCTGCATCGATCGTATATGGCGTATGTCTTGCTTCGCCAATGTTGTATGCAAAACAGTAGTGATTTTGCCATCTCCCAAAAAAACGCCTCTTACGCAAAATCCCAGTGTACTCCCCAATATAAGCTTGGGCCGGGATGTCCCGATTGGTACACACTCCATAACCAATGCGATCGTCGATCCAGCGGATGGTGAGATCGAGTCCCGAGGGATTGCGGATCCCTTTGGCGTAGTACTGACCCAGCCACTTTTGATGGGGAGTGATCCATCCCTTGCCGAGTGCTCTGGACACCCTTTTTTCTACGCTCGCTCGGGTTTTCTCGTCGATAAATGCAAGATGGGGAAGGTATTTCACACCCAAACGTTGTTCAAATTCCGCAGGAGACGCAAGAGGAAAGGACTCTCCCCTCGCGTTTTGCACTAAGATAGGCATCAGAGACCGGGACCGTTAAGAGCTTGAAGGGAAACGATTCCATACTTGTAGATAAGCGCTCCCAAAACAGCGCCGCATAGAGGTCCTAGGACGGGAACCCAGGCGTAGGGCCAATCGGCATTGCCCTTTCTCGAAATGGGCAAGATCGCAAAGATCAGACGAGGGCCTAGATCGCGCGCGGGATTAATCGCATACCCGGTGGGTCCTCCCAAGGAAAGTCCAATGCTGAAGACTAAAATCCCAACAGCATAGGGACCTACCCCTGAGGCAATCTGATTGTGCGCATTAAAAATGCCGAGCACTCCAATGAGTAGGACGGCAGTCCCAATCACCTCTGTGATGAAATTCCATTTGTAATTGCGCACGGCGGGATGAGTGGCAAAACACATCAGTCTGTGCGATGCATCCTCCGTCAGCCTCCAGTGTGGAAAATAAGTCAACCAAACGGCGAGTGCTCCAAGCATCGCCCCAATCATCTGCGAGGACACATAGACGAAAAAGAGGTCCCAATCAGTGATTCCGCTCAAGCAAAATCCCAGCGTCACCGCCGGATTCAGATGCGCGCCGCTTGCCCAACCAGCAACATAGACGGCAACAGCAACTGCAAAGCCCCATCCCGCCGTAATCACGATCCAACCCGATTGATATCCCTTCGATTGTTTGAGCAATACGTTGGCAACAACTCCATTGCCCAGCAAGATTAGCAGCATCGTTCCAATGAGCTCACCCCAGAAAATATTCATCCTTCCCCCAGAATTAATAAAATGACTACACCAAAAATGGCAAAAACGATCAAGATAAATTATGTGACTCACAAATCGCCTGCAGGGGCCAAAAATGGACAAATACGTTCTCGCATTAGACCAGGGCACAACGAGCTCGAAAGCGCTACTTGTGGCGCATGATGGATCGATCAAAGGAGTGGCCCAAAGAGAATTTAGACAAATTTTCCCCTCCCCTGGTTGGGTAGAACACGACCCCAAAGAGATCTGGTCGACTCAAGCCTCTGTTGCGGCAGAGGTCATGGCCCACGCTGGAATCACCCCACAAGAAGTGGTTGCCATTGGTATCACCAATCAGAGAGAAACAACGGTCCTCTGGAACAGGAAAACAGGCGTTCCCATTTTTAACGCCATCGTATGGCAGGATAGACGCACGACAGACTACTGCCAGAAACTCAAAGCAGAGGGTCTGGCTCCCCTCTTCCAACAAAAAACGGGGCTTTTACTCGATCCTTACTTCTCCGGAACCAAAATTCGTTGGATCCTAGATCACGTCCCTGGCGCAATGGAACAAGCTCTGCGCGGTGAAATTGCCTTTGGAACCATCGACACCTATCTCACCTGGAAATTGACCAATGGCAATTCTCATATCACCGATGTCACAAA
>JAZJZV010000168.1:0-6490 GCA_040389485.1 Chlamydiota bacterium | reverse complement strand
TCTGTCTTGTTGAGGTGTACATAGAGGAGTCCTGTGCGCTCTTTCGCTTCTTGATACATTAGCACGCAGCTCTTGAAGTTGAACTCCTGGAAATAGGGGGCATTTTCTGGCCAAGGGGCTGCGCGCAGAAGGAGCTTCTCATAGGAAAATTCTCTACGGATAGTGGAAGGAAGCAAATGGGAGTGTTTATAGAATTTAAGTACGGTCTTCTGCTCATCTTCGCTGAGCGCAGGGACCTCCCATCGGGGGTCGTTGGGAAGATTGGAGAGAATGAGATAGGGACGGAAACCCTTCGTTTGGAAGTCACAAAAAAATTTAATTCCCACGAGGGCTGCTGCCCCTGCTAGGCATTTAAGGGCAGTTTTGAGATAGCGGTGCATGTTGATCCTCAAAAGAATGAGTATCGTACCCGCATCCGTTTAGGATCAAGTCAAAAGATTAGCTGCTCGAAACCAGCCAGGGGTGTTATACTGCCCTTGGGCTCAGAGGCTCTTGCGAAGAGGAGAAGGATGGCAGTTGTAGATGATTTGAAAGGGTGTCAGAAGACGCGCTTTGCCCTGCTTTGGATGAATCTGGCCTCGGAGCCTCTGATTGCTCTCTATACGCTGATTCCCTTTATCCTGCGCAAGGATCTGGGTGTGGGGCTGTTTCAAATTTCTTTATTCATTTCGCTAAGGCCAGTGCTTTCTGTTTTCTCTTTCTATTGGAGCGCTTATCTGAAAGAGGGCAAGAAGGCGCTCATATTCAATGTGGTAAGCGCTTCATTTCTGGCCTACCTTCCCTTCCTCTTCTTTCCCTGGGTAGGCAATTTTTGGTACTTGCTCTTTGCCTCTGCGGCATACCAGTTGTTTAGTAAGGCAGCGGTTCCTTCGCTAATCGAGGTTCTCAAACGCAATATCCCTAAGAAACCGCGCGAGGATGTTTATTCGCTCTACTTTTTGCTGAGTTTTGTCGAAAGCGGGATTTTGGGGATTCTCTTCGGACAGCTCTTGGATGGCCACTATGTCGATTGGAAGCAATTGTTTTTTTACGCGGCGGTAATTGGAATGAGTAGCATTTTGCTCTTCTCCCGATTGCATGTCCCCGAAATGCCCAACCGAGCAAAGAGAAGTGTCTCTGGTCCCTGGATCACTCATCCCTTGCGCGAAAGTTTTCAGTTGATGGGGCGGCAGGTGGATTTTGCCCTATTTCAGAAGGTGTTTATGATCGGCGGCTCCGCACTGATGCTGATGGCTCCAGCGCTAGCGAGTTTTTATGCTGACAAGTTAAATCTCAGCTACACCAACATCACGACGGCCCGCTTCATTTTTATGGCGATTGGCGTTGCAGGTTCGACGTTTTTGTGGAGAAGAGGACTGGCGCGCCTCCCGATTTTGCGGCTCACCTGGTGGGTGCTGATTGGCTTTGGGGCATATCCACTCGTACTGCTGCTTGCCCAGTACCATCTTTCTTTTCTCTATTTTTCTTTTTTTCTCTATGGCGTAGCTCAAGCGGGAAGCCATTTGATCTGGAACCTTTCGGGAACCATTTTTGCTGGCGATCAGGACAGCACCGCATATACCCGCACCAATGTCTTGATGCTGGGCTTGCGGGGCGCTGTCGTTCCTTTAACAGGGGGAATCTTGGCGGATGTGCTGGGACCCGTCCCCGTCCTCATGCTAGGAGGAGTCCTCTGTTTCTATGGCGCGCTGCATCTGTTTAAGAAGATGCGAGAGCCTGCTGTCGAACCCAAATCGCTCTAAGAAGCTGTCTGATACTTCAGGGACGCAAAGAAAAAGAGGGTTTTTTGCGCCTTTGCGTTTTTTCCGACTTTTTGCACTAGGCTAATTGAGCTTCTCGTCTAAATGCCAGTAAGGGTTCTGCCTTTTTCTCTGTCTTCATGAAAAGAGTGATCTTGTCATTTCCTTGGATCTCCCCTTTGAGAATGGCGGTGGAGAGCATGTTCACCACTTCTTGCTGGATGAGTCGTTTGAGCGGACGTGCGCCATAGAATGGATCATACCCTCGTTCTGCCAAGTGGGCAGTCACAGGTGCTTCCCAGTCGAGCTGACAATTGCGCTCAGCCAGTCTTTGAGTGACGCGCTTTAGCTGGATGAGAACGATTTTCTCCATTTCGCTCTCCTGTAGAGGAAGGAAGGGGAGGATGTCGTCGAGCCTGTTGAGGAATTCAGGGCGGAAATGCTGTTTCAAGACGGGCTCGACGATGCCGAGCACGGCTTCCTTTGTCCATCCCGATGAGCGTGTGCGGATCTGTTCGAGCAGTTCTGCAGAGCCCAGGTTTGAGGTCATAATGAAGAGTGCATTTTTGCAATTGACGGTGCGTCCTTTGCTATCGGTGATCCTTCCGTCGTCAAAGATTTGTAGGAGAATGTTAAAAACGTCGTGGTGCGCTTTTTCCACTTCATCAAAGAGCACGACAGAGTAGGGACGGCGGCGCAGTGCTTCTGTGAGCTGGCCTCCCTCTTCGTATCCCACATAGCCTGGGGGAGAGCCGATCAACTTTGCCACACTGTGCTTTTCCATGTACTCGGTCATATCGATGCGGATAATCGCCTCTTCTTGGTTGAAGAGCTGATCGGCAAGTGCTTTTGCAAGCTCCGTTTTACCGACTCCCGTGGGCCCTACAAAGAGAAATGCACCCACAGGGCGCGAAGGGTCGTTGAGTCCAGCGCGCGAGCGACGGATTGCTTCGCTCACTGCTTGAACGGCAAAAGGCTGTCCTATGACGCGCGCGCCGAGTGTTTTCTCCAGGTCGAGCAAGCGCTGCGCCTCCGTAGCGAGCATGCGGTTCACGGGGATCCCGGTCCACTTGGCGACAATCTGTGCGATGAGGGGCTCGTCGACCTCTTCTCGCAATAGGCGGTCGGGTTGGCCGGCAAGGCGTTGCTGCGCCTCCTCGAGCTCTTGCTTGACCTTGGGGACTGCGTTGTAGCGCAGCTCGGCGACCTTGTTGTAGTCGCTGGCGCGCTCCGCTTCCTCTTCTTGGAAACGCAGGGTTTCGAGCTGATTTTTTTTCTGCTTGAGTTGCTCGATCAATTTCTTTTCCTGATTCCACTTCTCGCGCATCAGGGCGAGCTCTTCTTTTGCTTTGGCGATCTGTTCCTGTAATTTTTCTGACTCGGTCCGCGCTAGTGGAGTGTCTTCTCTCTTCAGCCCTTCAAGTTTCACAAACAGGCTGGAGAGCTCTCTTTCTTTGATGTCAATGGGGAGGGGAAGACTGCCGATTTGCAGACGGATCATGCTGGCGGCCTCGTCAATCAAATCGATCGCCTTGTCGGGAAGGCGCCGATCGGTGATGTAGCGATTCGAGAGGAATACAGCGGCATGGAGCGCGCTTTCAGTGATGTGGACGCCGTGAAAGATCTCATACCTCTCTCTCAGCCCGCGAAGAATGGCGATCGTATCCTCGGGAGAGGGCTCCTGGACGAGAACCGTTTGAAAGCGTCTTTCCAGTGCGGGATCCTTCTCGATGTATTTCTGGTATTCGCTGAGCGTGGTCGCTCCGATGCAGTGGAGCGTTCCGCGCGCAAGAGCGGGTTTCAACAGATTGGCAGCATCCATCGCCCCTTCAGAGGCTCCTGCGCCAACGAGGGTGTGTACTTCGTCGATGAAGAGCAAGATCTGACCCTCGCTCTCTTCGATCTCTTTTAAAATCCCCTTGAGGCGCTCTTCAAACTCTCCCCGGAATTTGGTGCCGGCAATCAGGCTTCCCATATCGAGCACAAAAAGCTGTTTGTTTTTTAGAGAATCAGGAACGTCTCCCTGAATGATGCGCAAGGCAAGTCCCTCGGCGATCGCGGTTTTTCCGACGCCTGGCTCGCCAATGAGCAGAGGGTTGTTTTTGGTGCGTCGGCTGAGCACTTGCATCGCGCGGCGGATCTCTTCATCGCGGCCGATGACAGGGTCGAGCTTTCCCTCTTTGGCAAGGGCAGTGAGGTTTTTGCAATACTTCTCTAGGGCTTGGAGACTGGCTTCTGCTGTAGGGGAGTCCATATGTGCTGATCCTCGGATGTGTTTGATGCATTCTTCAATTTGCTTCAGTGTGGTCCCGGTCTTTTTTTTCCAGGATGCAAAGGGTTCTGTGGAAGACTGCCATAAGACGTAAAAGAAGACGTCGCTTCCCAGGTAGGTGTCGCCCCACTTTTTAGCAAGAGCTTGTGCCTCGGCAAACCTCTGCTGCAGCGAGGCACTGAAAGCGGGCGGCTGAGGGGTTCCGCTAAATGTAGCCACTTTCCCGACCGCTTTCTTGAGCTCGGGAATGAGCGTCTCTATGGGGAGCTTGAGGGAGCGCGCAATCGTGGAGAAATAGCCCTGCGGGTCTTCGAAGAAGGCCAGCAGAAGGTGATTCTCTGTGACTTCGGTATGTTGTAGCTCTTGTGCGTTGCTGAACGCTTTTTCAAGAGCTTCTCTTATGCTTTCAGTGAATTGCTGTGACATAGGGTGTGATCATAATCGCTGTTTGTCACAATTGTCAATTCTGTCTTTTTCTTGTTGGGTATGAGGGTGTATCTATATCGGGAAGACATGGATTTTCCGCAGAACGTGAGATAAATTCTTTTGACTCAAAGCTAAAATTTTAAAATATTTTATTTACTTAGAGTCACCTTCTTTGGTTAAAGAAATTTTTTAATCTATTGTAGTGTTAAGTGATAGTACTATATAATGTTTATTGACTTTATCTTATTTTCTTGATATCATTTATTAATGAAACAATAAATGGAGTTTAAAAATATGCCGAAAGTTACTCATGTTCCAAGTCGTTATGAAATGAAAATTGCCGAAAGTCAAAATCCCAGCAGCAGGTCTATGTTTCGTCGAGAATTCACAGCAATAGACAGAGTTCATTTGCAGCGTGGGCTGATTGCAGAAACTGTACAAACAGCAAGAGCAGCGCTAGATGAGCTTGGCCAAATTTCTCGCCCAGACACAGAAAAAAGACTCGCTAAGCTCTATCTAGATATGCGGTTCTCTCCAGCTGAAAAAAGGCTAATGCAGCGTGGGGGAGAGATGGTCCAATGCTCAGGTCAGGGTACCCGCACGGTCACTGCTGAAAAATTGCGTACAAAGTATGAAAGGCAAAAAGTTCTGGCCATGGAATCCAGCCGTAGCACTCTTAGAATTCTGAATGAGGTCAATAAGTTCTATCTTAATGAGATCTCGGAGCGCGCGGGAGAGCTGGGGAAAATGTTTAGACGCCTTAAGGAATCTCCGAGAGATGGACGCGCACGGGAGCTGAGAAAAGCGTTAACAGATGATTATTCTCCAGCAGATTTAAGTGCGCCTGAATTGCGCAAGATTCTCGCCTTCCGCGACACGATTCTTCCACTGAGCCAAGATGCAGTGCAAAAGTGGCGCGGGGTGAAGCAATCTATCGAAAGTTGTGAAAATGACGTGAATGATGGGCGGACATTCTCTGTGCAGCCCATTTCGATGAGCATAGTACACACGGCGGTCACTCTACAGAAGTGGCACTACCTGCGACAACACATCGATCAGTAGAGATAGCGGCCTGTCGTCAATTGAGGCTTCTGCCTGCAATCTTCAAAGTGATCAGTCATCTAAAGTATAGGAGCCCGCGTCCAGAGGACGCGGGTGAACTTTACTGCGCCGGAGTGGGGAGCGTGGGAGGGACGGGTGCGGTGGGAGAAGGTGGGTTTTCTGCATTCTCAGAAGATTTGCGCGCCCTCACGCTAACCCCGGTGAGAGTATTTGTGAGAAGCATGGGGTACTGGGGGTCATTGCTGGGAGACATTTGGATGGGAAAAGGGGTGATCCACACAGAGGCCACATCGATGTCGTTGGGGTTGACTTCCCAAAGACTGTTATCGGAGAGCATCAGTTTCTGGCCGTTATTGATATTGATCGACATGGATAGTCCTCCTTTTTTCGGAGCTTCCAGTGTCTCTGCTTTCATAATGCAGTTCTTATTGAGCCATGCTTCAAGAGCCACTTTTTGCTGAAAACTCAAGCTAGTGATTCCCGTTTTCTTTTGTTCCTCTTTGGTCATGACGTTGTCCAAAAGGATGTCTGCGCATAGGGGAGATGATACACAAAAAGAAAGGATTGCTATATAAAAGGGAACATGTTTTCTCATAAGACGCCTCCAAAGCCTTATATTGATGATTTCCAATTAATACACAACATACTTTGCGCGTAAAAAAACTCCTTGAATAAATCTTCTGGTTGAATATGATGACGAATGTCTAATGAACTTTCAACAGAGGTCGTATGAAGAGATTTTCTCTATACTGTCTACCTGTACTTTGCGCGGTGATGTCACCGATGTTCGCAGATCATACAGGCAACTCACAGCAGCAATCTAATGGCAAACCAGCTCCACAAGAAATGAAGGAGATCACCCCTCCTGCATATCCTCTTGTGAAGCGTGCGGCAGATCCATTCATCACAGCAGAGTACATCTACTGGAGAGCGGACCTCCAAGGTCTTGACTATGCAGTTACAGGTTTGGCTCCAGGCCTTACAAACTTCA
>JAZJZV010000167.1:5145-7098 GCA_040389485.1 Chlamydiota bacterium | reverse complement strand
ATGGCGATTCCGCGATCTTTCGATTTTCGCTCGCCCTCTATGGGGCGTCCCGCATATGCGGGCTCGCTCAAATGCGAAATCTCATCGAAATCGCCTATTTTTTCCAGAAAATCTGACTTATGCAATGGTCTCAATGTGGGTTTGTTTTTGGCATCGATCTCTTTATTTTGCACGATGATGCGGAACCAACCTTCGCGCGGCAGGGGGAAGAAGACGCACAGCTGTTCATTTTCGATAAAGGAGGAGACCTCTTCATGCGGTAGCTCCGTTTCCATTTCCACATCAGCTAAAGCAAACGTTTCTGGGAAGGGCGCACCTTCGAAGGGGATGCCTTGGAAGTGGCGAACGGCACTGTGCGCGCCATCGCACCCAAAAATCCAACGCGCCTCTATTGTTTCCAGATTTCCGCTTGCATTCTGAAGAACTGCTTTTGTTTCGCTGAGCGAGATCAATTCAACTCCTCTTTCAATCGTCCCTCCGCATTCGCTTAGATGGGAGGAGAGGATGCTTTCGGTTTCAGCTTGAGAGATGATCAGGATGAGGGGAAACGGAACGGAAATGTGTTTAAAATGAATCGATGCAAATTCTTTTTTCTTGTAGTAGATGTGCGCGTGCTGGAGGACTTGCCCTTTTTTGAAAAAGGTCTGGATCAGCCCCATCTTTTCAAAGAGCTCGAGCGTGCGCGATTGAATGCCGAGCGCGCGCGATTCAAGCATCGGATGAGAGAGCTTGTCGACGATGCGCACCTTCATCCCGCGCTTGAGCAATTCGCAGGCAAGGGTCAGTCCCGTTGGTCCTGCACCAATAATGAGCGCATCGATCATCGGAGCTCTTCCAGTAGCAATGCCGTGCATAAAATGCCGTCGACGGCGGTTCCCGAGGCGATTTCCCGTATTAACTCCTCTCGTGTTTTGAGTTCAGTGTGGATGAGCTCAAACGCTTCGAGAGCAGGTGTGTGTGTGCAAATGGCATTTTCCGCAAGGACGTAGTAGATCAACTGTTCCGTGACCCCAGGAAAGGGGTAGGCAGATCCCAGCAAGGTGAAGGAATCGCTGGTGTATCCCGTCTCTTCGCATAGTTCCCGGCGCGCAGCTTCGAGAGGAGATTCACCCGGATCCATCCTTCCTCCTGGACAGCTCAAGAGCCACTTCCTTGTAGGATGGCGGTATTCTCTGTTGACGATGTACTTGCCCTCTGGAGTTCTCGCCAGCACCGTGGCGGCATGCGTTTTGATGTCGAGAACGTGGTAGGGCATTTTGGGACCATGGGGGAGTTGCAGCTCATCGACATGCATATCGAAAAACCCCCGATAGACGACTTCGGTATGGACGATTTCAGGGATAGGAACTCTTCTTTCGGACATGGCTTAGCTCTTTTTTGATGTGTTTGAAAAATTGCGCGCTCTCGTGGGGTTTGCCAGAGCAGTGGTAATAGAGTCGAAGCTGTCTGTACAATTGAATCTTTTCCCAGGGGAAGGCGCCCGTGATCCACCCCTTTTTTTCGGTGATCTTGCCGCGCACGTAATAACTGAGCAGCATACTCGTCGGCGGATAAGGGAGATCGATACAACCGCTGAAGTGGGAAAGGGCGATCTCTTTGCCTTCGGTGTGACGGAGCAGACAGCCCATGAGCGGATAGAAAAGGGAGTATTCGCTCGTCAGTGCGTCCGCGGGGTACTTGTCGAAGATCTCCTCTGCACTTTTCCAATCGCTTGCGAAGAGATACGCTTCTATGCGCAATGCATCGAATTCTTGCGTACTTGGCAACTGAGAAAAGTAAGGAATGATCTCCTGGAAGTGATTTTCGAGAAGTAGCTGGTCGAGAATAAAATAGAGACAGCGCGGTCTTTCACAAGAGGGATAGGTGCTAAAATAGGCGTCAAGTGCTTGCGTCGGTTTCTTTTGGAAGAGTTTGAGCAGAATCGCGATTTCCTCTTTCTCTGGCATGAGATGA
>JAZJZV010000167.1:0-5135 GCA_040389485.1 Chlamydiota bacterium | reverse complement strand
CGCTAACCCAGCGATGAAAGCCCAATGAGAGTAGTGCATATGCAGCATCCATTGTCAGAGCTGCATCATCGGAAGATTCGATCATCTCGATCAGTACAATCGGCCTCGGGATCCAGAATGCGATCAGACACGCCAATGACTGCGAGGAAATGAAGGGGGGTGTTTCGAGGTGTTTCTTCAGGCTATCGATGAGGAGCTCATGGTCCTTGCGCCCAAAGATGTGAGGCAGTTGCCGCAGAGCAAGTAGTGCAAAATGGTACGCAGCCATCCGATCGCGCGATGCCGATTCGTGCATCCGGAAGGCGATGTGGTCCTGAATCAAGTGCAGCAGCGGATGCCGATGGTATTTGCGCACGCAGAGCTCGAGACACTTGACCTCTTCTTCGATTTCCCTTGTTGCTTTGTAGACGAGCGATTTGCCCAAATACTCGAGTGGAGCACCCGGAGTGAAACGCAACTTCCCAAATTCTTCGAGTGCAAGCAAGTAGTGCCTCTCGCGCTCTTCTTTTTTCTTGCGCGTCAGGGCCTCTTCAATCAGGGTGATCCCCGAGCGAAACATGGCCTCTCTTGCCTCTACTCTTCCCGCAAAGGAGTTCGCGATCCTTCTGTATTCGAGAAGGGCTTTCGCGAAATTTTTATTGGCCAAAAAGGCATCGGGGATTGCCAAGCAGTTCACCGTCGCATTCTGACTTCCAACACTCATTTTGATCGGTCCCATTTCGAAATTGGCATCCCGACACAAGATGCCGATATGCGTGCCCAATGAAGGGACGTGGCTGATGTAGCGGCAGATGAGCTGATGGTCGATCCAAAGATTGAAGTCATTTTCTACTTTCTCGATCGCAATGTGGTGCTGCACACCGTTTTTGATCAGCCCTTCTGGGATCGCCATCACTTCGACGTTATTATGGATCAGACAGGACTCCTCACCGAGCCATAAACAATAGCCGGCGCTGATTCCTTTTCTTTCTTGTGCGTCGGGAACTCCCAATAGAAAACCGATCCCTTGACACTCTTCGCCGAGTTGAAGCACCGTTTCCATCTTGGTGTTTCCTGTGAAAGAAGCGCGTGAGATCATCATGCACACCCACTCCATCACCTCGGGGGACCTTGTGATCGCCAAATGCTTGGTCAAGAGAACCATTTCCTGAAATTCCCAGTCTTCTTTGCTCTCGATTTTGACAATCGTCGTGGGGATCCATTCGGGATGCCCTTCCAAAAAATTCTTCAGCTCGCTGATCATCTCATCGACGTTAGGGAACCGCTCTTCGGGGGAAAACTTCAAACAACGCTTGGCGATGTCTGCAAGGTGTTGGGGAATGTCGCGGTAGGGGGCGGCCTCGACCGGATCGATGAGCGTTTCCAAATGCATCGTTTTGCGGAAGCTCTTGATCGTCGAGCGCTGGAAGGGGATTCTCAGCGTGAGGAGTTGGTAGAGGATCACTCCGAGCGAGTAAATGTCCATCGACGCTTCCGAAGGCTCTCCCCGGACTCTCTCAGGTGCAAGGTAATTCAGCGTGCCGGGCACTTTTCCCGGGTCTGTGAGGTCTTTGTAATCCGCTCCTGTATTGGGCTCTTCAAAGACAGCCTCTTTCATCCCTGCAAAATCGGCCAGGCCCCAATCTAACAGCATCACCTCGCCATACTTGCCGACGATGATGTTGTCCGGTTTGAGATCGCGGTGGATGATTTTTTTCGAGTGGGTATAGGCGATCGCCTCGCAGATCGATAGGAAGATGCGCGTCAGGGCGTGGATGGAGCTCCCGATAGGGTGTTTGATCTCGCCCTTTTTATCCTCATCGTAGGTCGTCTTCAAGATCTCTTTTAATGTCTCCCCATCGACAAAGGGCATGGTGTAAAAGGTTCTATCTTCTGCAGTGTCAATGGAAAAAATGGGAATGATGGAAGGGTGGGCGAGCTGAGCTGCGACGTGCGCTTCCCGAAGAAAGCGCTCTTTGATGACCGCATGGTCCTTCAAATCCTCGCGAATCACCTTGAGGGCAACCTCCCGCCTGCAGCGAGGATCATAGGCGAGGAAAACCTCTCCCATGCCCCCCTTTTTCAAACTGCGGAGGATTTGGTATTGCCCAATTTTTTCTGGAGTCGCGTTATGAATAGACATACAAAAAACAAAGTTTCCTTTTGAAATCGTTTGTGGTATACCACTTCGCCGATGTTTTATCAAGAGTAAGGAGTACTTATGCTTAATCCCCTTGGACCCACGGAACCTTTTTCCCCTTTGAAATCGTTTGCTCCTACCGCTCAGAGTTTACTCAATCGCGGTGGTCTTGCCGACCTTCAAACTTCTACTTTAACAAAAGCGATCGATCCCACTACCCATGTCATGAATCTCTATTCTCCCTGTACCCTAGTGCGTCAGTGTGTCAAGTCTCTCATGACTCTCAGTGCCGGAGCCAGCACCGTTTTTAGAGCAAACAGGCAAGCGGAGATCCGCGAATTTACTACTGCACTCAAGTCGCGCGACGATGGCCACATTCAATACGTTTATTACCGGCTTCACCACACAACTAGAGAGATCATCACAGTCGGAAACCCCGGTTTGTTTGCAAGATACCTCTTTATGATGCAGCCTGCTGAGAAACAGCGACTGAAAAACGAATTGATTGCCCGCAGTGACCGCGCCTATGTCTTCCAGCAGATGCTCCATCCCTTTGATCTTGCTGCCGAAGCATTTAGGACAGTGCGTTCGATTGCCCACTCCCTTGCGCAGATTGCCTCCAGCGTTCCCCGGTTCTTCTCTCCAGGCACCACTTCTGAAACTGTTGTCTATGATGACAAAACAGACGATGTTGGGACCTTAACACCCACGTCCGATACGGTAGCAACGACGACGAGTGCGCCGCAAGAAGAAGAACTGCTCCCTCGTCCTACGCCAAGATCGCGGCTTAGCGATTTTGTTCCCACAATCTTTCGCACGAGAGAGCCTCCTCGCGCAAGCACTCCTGTCAATCCAAGATTAACCCCATCGACAGCGGCAAGAACAGCAGCTAACGCACGACCTACAGTCCCAGGAACTGCCGTGTATACCTTGACGGCCATTCCCAACGAAGTGACAGCAAAAAGAAGGGAAATCATTGAATTGAGCGTGCGATTTTATGCTCTTGCGAACCCACCTGCCACTCCAGCGGAGTTTTCGTGCCCCATCTCCTTTGAAATCATGGCGCTTCCCGTCTTCTCCGTTTCCCACCCCGCGATTCAGGATGCCCTGAATCTACCCGCTGGGACAGAGCGAGACGAAAAGCTGGCCAATCGATCGTTGCGGCACACTTTGGATTCTGTGAGTATGGAAAGCTGGCTGTCCTCAAACGGAAGCCGTGCGAACTGTCAGACATGCCGCCATCCTATCAGTAGAGCAGATCTTCGGATCGATTTTGAACTGCAGGATGATATCCTCGCTTTCTTGAGACAGCACGTCAGGTAAGGAAAAAGTTTCGCACCACTTGTAAGAAGTGGTGCGGGATCTTCAACAATCATTCATCGCCTTCTTAGTGCGACAAGCGTTCAACCTCTGCTTGCAAATCGAGGCCGGCAGCGGCGATGGCCTGCAAGAATATCTCCCGTTTGACGACGTAGATATTGTTCTGTCCAAATCGGGGGTCGCCCATTGGACGTCCGGAGAGTTCCCAAATTTGGAAGTAAACGCGGTTCTTTTCCTCTTGTGAATAGGATTCAAAGACCTGGTTTTGCTTGAGCTCGAGATCATGTCCCGTAGGGATTTGCGCTACAATTTCGCGGAAACGGTAGAACTTGACTGTGGCTCCAAAGTAGTCAGGTGTCAAAAAGACTTCGTGATCGTAGACGTACTTAGAGAAAAAGTACCCCCACTTCGATTCGATACTGCCGCCTTTGGAAGAATTCCAATTGGGTTCAGTGGCACGGTAGATTCCCGCATGAGCCGTTCCACTGATATCTCTGATTGGCCCGCGCATAAATAATGTCTTGGGTGGGTTTTCATAAACTGCGAGATCTCCATCCTGGGGAACTTCAGGAGAAGGGATGGGATCGAAGTATCTTCTGACAAATTCATTAAAGCCCCGGCTTACAGAATATCCTGCCGCTTGGTGGATCGATTCGTTGTATTGCTCCTGAATTCTCTTCGCAAAGACCTGGGTTGCATACTTTAAGCCACTCGTAAAGCGACTCTGATCATCATCTGCGTAGGTATGAGCAACAAGGAAATAACCCCCACCTTGATATGTTTTAAATGGCTCAGCCCCGAACGCTCTGCCATCCCGCTTCCTCTCTGGGGTATAGCTGTAGCCCATTCCGTGAGGGAGATAGTCATCGTGTCCGACAGCGCAAATGCTCGCAATTTGTTCTCTTGCGTCCATTAGCTCAACGTGACCGTATTCATCGCGGTGGGGAACTTTTGCGAAAGAGTGGTATGTTCTTGTGTAGGTTAACTCGCCAGTTAAACCAGGTGAATAGGAAGGCACTCCGGCAAAAGTTCCTAAGCAGGGGGTAGTGGGACTTGATACTCCAGCAGCCATATTAAACCTCGTTTTGTTTGTATGACATTATATCACATTCTGTTTATTTTTGCTAGTTTTTCTGTTATAATATTTAAACTTAAATAATTTATGTAAATATTTAATCTTAACTTTGATTTTGAAGTGTTTTTATTATAAACTGATAACCAACAGTGTTGAGATGAGTGTGATCGATTGTAAGAGACTGTCGTTGGGTCTGGGGTGCTTATTTGCTCGCCTAGAGGGAAAGTACGCTTTTATATTTATGAATTCAACTTGCTTTTATTCAAATTAATTATCTTTTAAATTTAATTTATTCATAAAAATCACAACATGTGCAAAGTAATAATTTTAATTTAGCTGTTTAGTTTGTTTAGTTGTAAAATAGTAATCAACTTGTTGGGGGTCGTTTCATGAGTGCAGCAGAGTGCGGGGGATTTTACAAAGATGATATGGCAACGGCTCCGTTGCGATTCATGCATCTTTACCAGGATCTTCTAAGTTCGGAGAGACTCACCGATCCAAAACTCAAGGTGATGACGTTGGGTCTGGGCTGTCTATTTGCCCATCTGGATGGTGGGGCCAGGAGACAGGCGACCTTCCCTCAGCACTGCGAGTTGTTAGCACTTCTTGAGATGGCCACAC
>JAZJZV010000166.1:691-3579 GCA_040389485.1 Chlamydiota bacterium | reverse complement strand
TCGTCTCGCAAGTGCCGGGGCCAGCGGGGGCGGATGGTGCCAATGGAACCAATGACGATTGCCAAGGTGAGATAGACGGAGATCCC
Organism: Chlamydiota bacterium; assembly: GCA_040389485.1. Taxonomy (GTDB): domain Bacteria; phylum Chlamydiota; class Chlamydiia; order Chlamydiales; family Rhabdochlamydiaceae; genus JAZJZV01. The sequence continues at coordinate 3,493 of JAZJZV010000166.1, read as the reverse complement.
TTCAATCCCAAAGGCCTTGAAAAAGCTGGTGAAGACCTGCATGACCCCAGAAACCAGATTGATCTGATTCTCTGGCAGTACAAAGGCAATCGAGAGTGAGCCGAAGACCATCGTCAAGAAAATGAAGACGCAGGCAAGGAGCACGGCTCTTGGGAAGTTGCGCTGAGGATTGCGGATTTCATTGACGTGCACTCCAGAGAGCTCCATCCCTAAAAAAGAGGCCATGATGGCAATGAGGGAGATCCAGTTCGTCGAGTCGCTTAAAGAGGGAATCATCGTTTGCGCGGTGAGTTTGATTTGGAGGGGTTCTCCCTTGACGATCCAACAGACGCCCAAAACGATTAAAAAGAGGAGGGGGACAATCATTCCCAACGTCGCAAAGATGTTGTTGATCATCGCCGAAATGTGCAGCCCCTTGAGGTTAACAAGCGTTAAACCCCAAAAAATGGTTAGGATCGTGACGATCAGATAAGTGTTGTTCTGCGCTAGTTCTGGATTGATGAGGTAGGACATCGTGGCTGCTACAAAGGAGAGCATCGTCGGATACCAGACCATTGTATTGATCCACTGAAGCCAAATCGCTGCCATAGCCCATTTTTTTCCAAAAGCCATGTTGACCCATTGATAAACCCCTCCCTTTTCAGGAAAGGCAGCAGAAAGTTCAGCAGCCACAAGCGAGGTCGGAATGAGGAAGACAATCGCCGAAAAGACGAAAAAGAAAATGAGCGCACTTCCAAAAAGGGCGGCAGCGGGCAAGTTTCTGATATTATCAATTGATGCAATGATCAGAATGGCAAGCGAGAATAGCGAAATTTTCTTTGTCATGGGTTTACCTTAAATAGCAGACAAGGGTAGTCCTTTTTTTGCAAACATTCAAGCGATAATCCTATCGGATCCAGTGGGGTTCCCTTTTCCAGTGGATGATGAGCGGGATGGCGCACATAAAGAGCAGCCCTCCGCACAGGGTCAAGTCGTAGACCCACAGATTACCCACGTTGATTTGAGTAGGGGGGACAAATCCGAGAGCAATTGCAAAAGAGGCTGCGACAACTCCAAACAGACTAAAGACCCAAATCCCTTTCTTCTCGTAGGGAACCCGGTAGGCCCTTGGAACGTGGGGTTTGCTGTAGCGCAGTTTGATCGCGGCTAAAAACATCAGAATATACATGATCAAATAGCTTTGCGCGCTGAGTGCAGTCAAAGTCCAAAAAGCGCTGCTAACAGTGGGCATATAGAGGAAGGCCAGGGAAGTGATCGAGACGATGATGGCCTGAAAAAGGAGTAGATTGACGGGAACATCGTGTTTGTTTTTCTTTTGGAAAAAGGGAGGCAGGTTGCCGTGCCGCGAAGTTTCATACAGCCCGCGCACAGGGCCAATGATCCAGGAATTCACTTCCGCAATGGCTCCGATCACGAGGAGAAACGCCATGATGGGAAGGAACCAGCTCAGATTGTAATGCTCAAAAAAGACGCGGAACGCTTCCATTAAACTGGAGACGAGAGAGATTTTTTCTTTGGGAATGACGACGGCGATAGAAAGAGAGCCTAAAAGGAACACGACGAATGTAATCAGAGCTCCCAAAACAATGGCTTTGGGATAGTTTTTCTGAGGAGTTTGGACATCGCTTGCGTAGGCAGCAGAAACTTCCAGGCCGCTAAATGCCAGAAAAAGTCCAGAGAGGAAGACGAGGTTGCCCAAACTGCTGAGATCGGGGACGAACGCTCCCCACGTCAGAGGCGTTTGTACGGGATTACCAGAGACGACCCAGCTGAAGCCGAGAGCGATGATCAGCAGTCCGGGGCCAATTGTTCCCAAGATCACTCCGATTGTGCTGAACCACCCGGAAGTTTTGATCCCCAAGTAGTTTAATAGCGTCATGCCCCAATAGCCCACCAGGATGACAGAGAGAATGTAGAGCTTGTTGGTTGCCAGGTTCGGAGAGATGATAAAGGCGAGTGTTGCAGCGATGAAGGACATTATCACAGGATACCATGCCACGTTGTGTACCCACTGCATCCAGATGGCAAAAAACCCCCATCTGTCCCCGAAAGCTTCCCTTACCCAGATGTAGATCCCTCCCGACTTGGGCCATCCCGTCGCTAGTTCAGCGGAGATCAATGCGCAGGGGACGAGGAACAAAAGGGCGACCACGCAGAAAAAGAAGAGGGCGCTCAGACCATATTCTGCAACGAGGGGGAGGTTGCGCAGACTTGCCATGATCGAGACGTTTAACATCGCTAACATGAAGATACTGATCACTCTACGCGGTTTTTCTGAGAGCATTCCATCACCTGCCTGCTTGTTTATCTTTGCCCATCTTAGGGAGCAGGCTTTAAGTTTCAAAGTTTTTTTCCGAAGCTCTCCTCTTTTCTAAATCAGAGGCTTGAGCAATTAACAGATCCATCCGAGGAATGAAGTTGTTTATTTTTAATTACAGTAGTTATAAATTAATAATTGAAAGAGGGGAGTGATTGATGAATCATTTAACCTCTTTCGCTTTAATTGTTTAAAACTTCTTCATTGTTCATAGATGCCGTGTTTTGGCTGGCGGATAGGCAAAAGCACAACATCTAGAGCTGCAATGGGGACCAACATCGGAGAAAATATGAAACACCCTAACAAACCACAACAACCACAACAACCACAACAACCCCAGCCTGCTAAATGGCAGAAAGAGCAAGAGCCAAGAACACACGAAAAACAAAATCCTGTGAAACACCACGAGAAACAAGGTGGCTGCTAATTAGATTCCTAAGAGTCTGTTGTCGAAATGCGGCAACAGGCTCTATTCGCGCTCGTTT
>JAZJZV010000166.1:0-681 GCA_040389485.1 Chlamydiota bacterium | reverse complement strand
TGTTCAGAGAGCCATTGGATAATGGCGTCAGATTCATAAAGTGCCTTGCCATCGATCACCAGGCAGGGGACTTGCAATTTCCCACCAACCGTCTTGAGTTCATCCTTTGCCTTCCGGCTATTCTCGACGTTTTTCATCGGGATAGACCAGTTCATATGCTCCAGATAGGTCAGCACTTTCTGAGAGTAAGGGCAGTAGCTAGCATAATAGAGCACTAGTTTGTGCTTTTGGGTCGATGCCAGCCAAACGCTGTCATGCGGGTTTTGACTCGAGTGGACAAAAGAGCTTGCACACAAAAAAACAACCCCCATCACAAACTTCATCATCATCGCCCCCATTTCCATCATTTTACCCCACCCCCCTCGTTCCCATCAAGTTTTGAGAGGGTTTATTTATCATGAAGAGACATGAAGATTGGTTTTTTAGGATTTATTTATGGCTTCTAAAGACATGTCGGATGGGGCGTCCAAAGGCGCCCCTCCCGCGACCATCTTGAGACTCATCTGGCTTTGCCAAACCGCGTACTCGTCAGGGGAGCGTGTGGTACACGCTGCCCCTGCTGCCCTGCGGGCATTCCTGCGCTGCGATTTTGCCGTGCCATCTGAGTCCATCGGCTGCTCGACGCGTTCGCCTCCCGCCGGACGTTCGTCCTCTTGGCGGGTCCCTGGCTCACGTCGACTC
>JAZJZV010000165.1:1287-1785 GCA_040389485.1 Chlamydiota bacterium | reverse complement strand
CGATCATTCCTGAAGGAATTCTCGTCTCTAGCGCAGAGGGAGAGTTTCTTTGCAGCTTGAAAGGCGCGCTGAAGCAGGAAAAGAGCCGGATGAAAAATTTGGTCGCCGTCGGGGACTGTGTCCGTTTTGAAAAGTCCGCTGGGCGAGAGGGAAGCATTGCCAAAATAGAGCCGCGCAAATCGATCCTCTCCCGCGCAGACAATCTGTCGAGAAAAAAAGAGCAGCTCATCGCCGTCAACATCGACCAAGTCTTCATCACTGCATCTGTTGTCAGCCCGCGCCTCAAACCCTTTTTGATCGATCGCTACATCATCGCCGCGCACAAAGGGAACATGGAGCCTATCCTCCTCATTAACAAGATCGACCTCTTTGATTCTCCCCCTTCTGAAATTGGGCCGCAGGAGCTGCAAGAAGAAAAAGAGCTGTATGAGGAACTGCTGAGAGTGTACCGCGACCTCGGCATCACTACAATCGCCGTCAGCACAGAAACGAGTGAGG
>JAZJZV010000165.1:0-1277 GCA_040389485.1 Chlamydiota bacterium | reverse complement strand
CGATGAAAACATCCGTTTTCTCAGGCCAATCGGGCGTCGGCAAGTCAACACTCATCAATGCCATTGCTGGCACTTCTCTGGCAACGGGAGGAATCGTCCATAGCACCCAAAAAGGCTCCCACACAACCACCTCTACTCAACTACTCACCCTCGCCAACGGAGGCTTCTGCATCGACACTCCCGGAATCAAAAGCTTTGGACTTTGGGATCTGGGACCAGAAGATCTCGCTGCCTACTACTCTGAAATTTCCGCACACTCCGCCTCTTGTAAATTTCCCGATTGCTCGCACATGAATGAACCGGATTGCGCTGTACAAAAGGCCGTCGAGGAAGGGGAAATTTCTCACTTGCGCTTTGCTTCTTATTGCGCTTTAATGACCTCTCTTTCGGAAGAACACCGTCAAAGATAGGTTTCACCATGCCCAAAATCCTCAGCGTCCATGCCCTCGAAATTCTCGATTCCCGCGGAAATCCCACACTCGAAGTGATCGTCCACACGCCCTCAGGAATGGGCAAAGCTGCAGTTCCCTCCGGAGCATCCACAGGAGAGCATGAAGCCGTTGAGCTCCGCGACAACGACCCGAAACGCTATCTCGGCAAAGGAGTGCTCAAAGCCGTTGCCAACGTCAACGGACCCCTAGCACAACTCCTTATCGGCACATCCGTCACTGATCAAAGAGCCATCGACATGCGCATGATCGAAGCCGACGGCACTCCCAATAAAGCGCGCTATGGCGCCAACGCCATCCTAGGCGTTTCCCTCGCCGTTGCCAGAGCCAGCGCTGTAGCTCAGGGAATTCCACTCTACCTCTCTCTCGAGCAAAAGCCATCCACCGTGCTGCTCCCCGTTCCCATGATGAACATCCTCAACGGCGGCGCCCACGCCGACAACCTTCTCGATTTCCAGGAATTCATGATCTGCCCCATCGGCGCAGGCTCCTTGAAAGAATCCGTCCGCTGGGGCTCTGAAATTTTCCACACCCTCAAAAAACTCCTCGCCGATGCAGGCAATAGCACGAGCGTGGGAGATGAAGGCGGCTTTGCCCCGCGCCTCTCTTCCAACGAAGAAGCGCTCGACTTCATCGTGCACGCCATCGAAAAAGCCGGATACCAGCCCGGAAAACAAGTCTCGATCGCACTCGATTGCGCCGCCTCCGAATTTTACGAGCCTTCCACTCACATCTATCTAGAGAAGAAGAAAAAGAAAGCGGGCCAGCCGAGCACTCAGCGCACTGCCGAAGAGCAGATCTCCTACTTACAATCTCTCGTGAAACGGT
>JAZJZV010000164.1:4337-5184 GCA_040389485.1 Chlamydiota bacterium | reverse complement strand
AATTCCTCCAGTTTGCGCACACCACGGTATACTTTATCTCGCGGATTTCTGCAAGAGCTATACCTACGCGTTGCTCCTTCGCTATATTTTCCTTTAATTTTTTTTCTAGTTCCTCCATAAAATACGAATCACTGACCTCACGAGGTAAACGCAATGCTAATGACAGACATCCACGTACGAACGTTTACAGGCACGGCACTAAAGCCCTATCTACACAGCTTGGCCAAACTGAGAATGGAAGTTTTTAAGGAGTATCCCTTTTTCGAAGAACCAGATCTCTACCGCGAGATGCAGGCCCTCAGAAGAATTGCCTCTTTAAAAGAGTCCGTTGGGGTCCTAATCTTTGATGGGATTACGCTTGTGGGATCTGCGCTCGGCTATCCCCTAGAGTTTGAGGAGCCCGCCGTCATCAAGCCCTTTGAAGAAAAACATCTCGACATCCACGCGTACTATTTGTTCACTGAATCCCTTCTTCTCAAGTCCTACCGCAGCCGCGGGATTGGACACCACTTCTTCGATGCCAGGGAAGCGCATGTCTCCTACAACAAGAAATACAAGCACATTTGCTTCTATATTCCCGATATCGCCCAGAATATGGAACTGAAACCAGAAGACACCCTTCCGCTTTTTGATTTTTGGAGAAAACGGGGTTATGTTCCCCATCACGAGATGAAATTTGCCCTTCAGTGGACAGCTATTGGGGAAGCTCACCCCTCAGACAAGCAAATGAGCTTTTGGATTAAAGATCTGTGAAAGAGGGTCTCACGAAAAATCGAGAGTATCGATGAAGGGGTTCTCCTGCATCTCTTCCGCCGTCGGGAGGTGCAGGCGTTCGGCCAAGGTTCGA
>JAZJZV010000164.1:717-4327 GCA_040389485.1 Chlamydiota bacterium | reverse complement strand
GACGATCATGAGTTTGTAGAGAGTGTTTTCGACGATGACCATTCTGCCCTTCACCTGGTTCTCTCCTTGCTGAAGGATGAAGTCCAGTGAGCGATGGCCTTGATGGAGGGTGAATTCTTTGGATAGAAGCGAGGTATTTTCTGTGTTTTTAACGATGGCATCTAACGCATACTTGAGCACGGTGGCATTCCCGGCTAACTTCCATTTCCTTGGAATATTCATATAGTTGAGAGAGTATTGCACTTTTTTACTCTCTTCACTGGTGATCTCTTGGTAGTCGAGCACTTTCCCGGTATTGGGGATAATGATCTGCTTCGACTCGTGTTGATAGTCATTCGGGAAGCTGATCTTGAACCCTTCCTTTTCTGATTCAAACTGCACCCAACCCTCAGCAGAAATCCCCCCCTTCATCCCCGTTCCCCATTCCGTCAGCACATTGCCGTAAAACCCAGCACATAGCGTCGTAAGAGAAATGACAATTGCCAAACATTTGCGCTTAAAGGAAAGAATTTTTTGAGACAGCAGCCCAGGTCTCTCTGAAATAAAGGCGGCCCTTTTGAGAGCCTTTCTAAAGGAAAGTTTGATGCCTTCTCCCTCTAGAACAGTGATGCCAAACAAATATTTTCCTGGAGTAGTCCCCCATTTGCTTAAGCAAAGGGCCTCTAGTGGCATCCATAATAAGGGAGTCCCCAGAGCCAAAAATAGGTAAAAAAGTGGGTCATAGAACAGTGGAAGGAATAAGGTGACCGCGCCTAAGACGAGAAAGAGCAGCGAATAATCGCATAGCCTAGCCCAAAAACGCATACAATTATTTTTTCCAGATAATAACATGTTAATTTCTCCCTTTCTTGCCAGACAATATACACGTCATCATGTTAAATAACAACAAACCAGATTATTTAAAGAAGTAAAATTAAAAAAGAAAAAGCCGCTTAATAAAGCGGCTTTTTTAGAAAGAAAAGGGTAGGCTTACTGCTTAAGACACTCTAGCTCTTGCAGAACCGCATCACTAGCTAGCCCTGCATCCGCAAGTTTTTGCATTGCTTTCGGACTCGCTCTTCCCACCTCGATGAGGCGCTCCATCAAGCCACTCGCAGCCAAATCCTCCATCATCTGCGGCGAGGCAATTCCCAAATCCACAAGCCTTTCCGATAAAAGTTCGATCCTGTTGGCATTGGCATACTTGCGTACACCCCCAGTGCGCTCTATGCATTGGATCCAGCCTGTCAACAGCCTTCGGGTGGACAAATAGAACAATAGAATACCTCTCGTACCCATCTTCTTTTGCAACCACGCGATGCAGCCCGCTGCGGAACTCCCCATTAGTGATGTTTTCAAGCATGTCTCCCGCATTGATAATAAATGCCCCCTCGGGAACCTTGATATCGATCCACTCTCCCTGTTTATTTTTAACTTGAAGCCCTTCTGCTGTCGCATGAGGCAGGATCGTAAATAAATCGATATCCGTGTGTTCAGCCGCCCAAATCGCATTTTTGGGTGGGTTAGCTGGATAGTGAAGGGCTCTTAGCAAAACATCTCCCTCGCGCGTCATCTCGTCAAAGAGCTCAACCGGAGCGCCAATGGCTTCCGCCAATGCATGTTCTAAAGGTACCATGTACTCCTGCAAGGCGTCGAAAAGACCCATGAGTGGAGTCTTGAGGTCCATCGCTTCCGGCCAAATATTCTTCCAAAATTTCAGCCTTGCGAGGTCTTCATCGGGAAGCTCTCTTCCCACGTGATAGAACTCCTTGAGATCTATGCGTGTGTCTCCCTTGGCAGACTCGCCAGGGAAATAGCCTCTTTGTCCATGAAACTCGGGACGGTAGCTGAGAAACTTCACATCTGCTGGTTGTGCAAAAAAGTCAAAACAAGCCTGATAGCCCTGCTCGAGTACATCGGCATCGACACCCGTGTTGACGACAGCGAAAAAACCAACCTCTTTCAAAGCCTCTGATAACTCTGAGATGAATTTTTGCTTAGTGTCGGGATTGAAGTACTCGTTCATATCTACTACTGGAATCGTTGCATCGAAAGAGAAATCACTTGAATTGAGCGAAGGAAAAAGCGCGCTGCTCCACAATGCAATGGACAAAACGGCCTTCTTCATATGTGTTGAAGTCATTTGCGGTCTCCGTTGTTATTGACCAGAGTTTGGACTAAACTTATGCCCCGCGAATAGTGACTAACTCACCGTTTCATGAGACAAAATTTAGTCCAAACTCCAGTATTGATGCGCCCTCCTGTTCCCTGCACCGTTTGGCATACTCAAATACACCATTCCCAACGGCGCGGGATATAAATGAGAGCGCCACAACAAATAACGCAAATTTAAATAGCTGTTAAGAAAAAAATAGGGGAAGCAGAAGTCACCCATGGGAGAGACTGCGCGAGACCTTGTAGGTGCGCACACGGGACTCATAAGTACTCGCAATAGAATACTGTCGCATCTTCTTGAATATTGCCACCAACACCATCAAGCAGCCGAGTGAATCATCGGCGCTTGCTGAAGAGGATCCAGCCACACTGATTTTATTTTTCAAATCCCATGCCTTCGCGCACTTATACACCTTTCGATGCTTCAAGGTATGCATCAAATCGAGAAAATAACGCTCCGTTTGATCCCTTCCAACCAATTGGCGCATTTTCTCAAAATAGAGAGCTGTTAGCTTCTCGACCCCACTAAAATGCGGTTTTCCTGAAAGTAGAAAATCAATGGCGTTCGCGTAAAAACCGAATGCAATTTCCACATCTTTCTGTTCGTTGTTTAAGTGCGCTTCCGACTCCAGTCTTTGCCGATATGCAGTTTCCCATCCCCGCACAAAATCGCTGAATTCGTTAAAGTCTTGCACTTTGTAAAAATGGCTCAATTGAGACGCTGGCACCTCGGACCTCCAAAGGACAACAATATACTTAGTCCACAAGAGAATCGCATCGTCTCTATTCTTTGGTGGAGTCTTGAAATGGTTTAAAATGGCAGAAAGATAGGCATCCGCAGCAGGCTTAAGCTCATTCTCATCCTTATGAAGATCGCCTGCGATTGCATAGTGATAAGAAGCCAATCGAAAAATCTCTTTCCCCTCAAACCAATGGGCCAATCCAATGTAATCTGCAGGACAATCCTCCTTAAGAATTGCACACAAACGGGCAGGCCCCAATTCAGGTGGCCCTTGTTCATAGCTTCGCTCACAACGATTTAGATCAATTGGATTACTCATATCAAAACAACCATAATCAACTTTGAAGCATCAATCATGCCAATCATTCGAAATATTCACACCACAAATTCCCTCTATACTGCTTCGTGAGCTGCAAATCTGAAATTGGTTCAATGTATAAATTTTTATTTGAGAAAAAGTTACCCCTCAAATAAGGTGGCGAAAGGGTTGCGTCCCAATAAAAAGGGCGCCTCGAGCCGCTTCCGGAACCATTAGCGTCGGTTTTTGACCTTCTGGCTGGAATAGGTTCTTTTATGATTAACAACACGGTTGGCAACTATGCTCGTCACCATTCACAATCGCAAATGGAGAATCCTCTCTCTTGTTGCAGTTGCACTCATTGCACTGCCTGTCACCCAAGTGCTGGCAGAAGAAGATGAGGGGACAAAACAAAT
>JAZJZV010000164.1:0-707 GCA_040389485.1 Chlamydiota bacterium | reverse complement strand
GCTTTGCTAGAGACGTGCTGATGCCCATTGGAATGCCCGTTGTTTCCGCCTATCACAATATCCGTGAAAACATCTTTCTCAATACGAAAGTCAAAGATGCCACCCTCATAGAGTCCCTCGGAAACTTCTTCCTCACCCCCTCCCGCTACCTCTTCGACGGCAAAACCATCAAAATTGAAGACTCTCAATCCTTTGAGTTCCAGGAATACTCCTCCTTCCACTACAAAAAAATGCACTGGTTCAAAGCGGTTCTCTCCACAATCGCCCTTCCCGTCAGCGAAGTCCTCGGAGCCACCTTTAAAGGACTCGCCTACCTCTCCCCTGAAGTGAGAAAAAGACATCGACAGATCAAACGCGCTCAAAAATCCACCCTCGTCAGGTCCAACCTCGAGACCTATGCCGAGAAAGGCATCGACTCCTTCCACACGGACGAATACATCCCCTGCCAAGGACACAAACGCCCCTCAAACCTCCTCAAAAGACAAAAAATCGAAATCGAGGCACTCAAAGAAATTGCTGAAGTGCTCGATGCCCACAACATCGTTTGGTGGATCGATTGCGGCACCTGCCTAGGCTCTTACCGCTACGGCGGCATCATCCCTTGGGACTGGGACATCGACATCTCCATCCTCTTGCCCGACCATCAAAACGTGAAACAGCTGCTCTCCAACCTCGACCCCGACAAGTACCACATCCAAGACTGGTCG
>JAZJZV010000163.1:5663-17168 GCA_040389485.1 Chlamydiota bacterium | reverse complement strand
CCTCGGACGGAGAATTGACGATCTGGAGGTTGCAGTCACGGGCCAGACTTTCGATTTCTTTGCGTCCGCGGAAAATATTGAAGTCGCCGCAGAGGATCACGTTCGGGCGGCTCTTGATGATCTGTTTCAGCTCTTTTAGTTTGAGGAGAATCGATTCTCTGGTTTCATCGACGGGGAGGTAGACCGCCTTAATCCCTTCGGCATCGATTTTTCCACTGAGATAATCGTCGGGGATGGTTTCAGGCGAGACGGATTCATCAAAAGTGATGTGGCGAATCTCTCTCAAGAGCTTTGTGCCTTCTGAGTGTTTGCCGATAAAGAGATAGTTGAAGCCCATAAACATTTTTAGCAAGGGATCGTTCGGCAGGAAGAGGCGGGCTGTTTCGTAGAGGTGGGAGGTTGTTGAGTAGTCTTGCCGAGACCAAAAGACGGCGGCTTGGTTCATGAAGGCGAGGCCAACGACCTCTTTCATATTGCGCAGTTGCAGTTTTCGGGTGTTGATGCCGAGGTAGACCTCAGAGGGGAGGTCGATACCGCGCGCGGTTGTCTCTATATTAATGACAGAGTCGCCTTGAGGGTAGCGGACGTAGATGTGTCCAGGGGGGGTAATGATCTCCATCGGGAGATTCAGCCTTTGGGCAAGGGCGAGATAGAGGATGGAGACGCCCAAGCATACGCCTTGACGGCTATCGATGACGGAGGGGAGGAATGTGTAGAGGTCGATGTCGGTGACGCTGAGTGACGGGGGGGGGAAACGGAATTGCATTTCTTGAAAGATGAACCGATTGATTTCGCGGATTTTATCCTCGTTCGTGGCTTGGTTGCCCAGACGCGCCGCGATTTGAAGGGCCATCATATCGATACTAGCTTCATATTGCAGGATTTCTTGTTTGGGATTTTCCATCTCATCGAATTGAAAAATCAGTAATGCGCGCGAGACATCGACCTCCTCTGGAGTGAGCTCCAGGACGGCTTCTTTTGTCCAGACTCTCTGTCCTTTGAGAGAGCGGTTCCCCAAATTTCTGGAGATGGCATCGATGAGCTGCAGCTGATCGGGGGTGAGTTTAACGGGAGTGTCTGTGGATGCTCGGGTGACGAGCGAAATGACGGCCTGGAGATCAAACGGGGGAAGGGAGGCGATAGTGGTGTCGAAGGCGTTGACATCGCCTCCGATGAGTTCCCAAGCGCGTTTCAACGCTTGTTTTCCCTCGCCCGTTTCGGGATAGAGGTCGTAGAAGGCAAGGTGCTGGGAGATAGAGTAGCGATCTAAACTGCTGAGGAGAGGTTTGAGTGAAGACTGGGGATTTTCGATCGGGCGGAGCTCGCGTTCTTGCCTGGGGTCCAGTTTCTTTTTGGCGTGCAGGGGGATCGAGAGAGAAAGAAGAAGAAGAAAGAATATTTTCATTGGGGCGTAGGGGAGTGGATGATTTTTTTGAGCGTCTCAAAGAGTCCTTCGTGAGAGACAATTTTTTCGACACTCGGTTTAAAGCGATAGGTCCAATTAGAGGGAAGGACGATGCCAGGGATATTGATTCTCTCTTCAGCGGGAGTGCTGTGTACCAGCTCGGGAAAGAGGGCAAGATATTCCTGGAGGAGGTTGATATGGAAGAGACTAGAGGTGTGGTGGCTGTCCCAGAGGATTTCTTGGTGTTGTTCAAAGGAGAGGCGAGGGGCATATTCCCAGCGTTTTTGCTGAGCAAATGAGGTCGCCTCATCGGGAAATTTTTCCCACCATTGAGGAGTTGTCTCTGAGTCATGTGTAGAGAGAGTCGTGAGGCTGATGGGGGGATAGTATTGAATGGGGGTGTAGTGCAGCTCACCATTTTTTGCGCTCTCCCAGTGCATCACCTTGGTGCTGCAGATGCCATATTCTATAAGCACGGGTCTTACGCAATCGGGAACGATACCTAAATCTTCTGCGATGGGAAGCATGTCCGTGGCGGAGGCAATCATTTCGAGAATTTCTCTTCCCTGGGCTTCCCATTTTGTCTCATCTTCGGGGAAGAAAGAGCCCTCTTTAGGGGAGTGGTTGAGGGGGATGACAAAAATGCGGAAAAAACCAATCACGTGATCGATGCGGAAGAGATCGTAAAAATGCTGAGCGTACTGAAGGCGCTGGGTCCACCAATCAAACCGTTTTTTGCGGAGCGCATCCCATCTGAAAATGGGAAATCCCCAGTTTTGCCCATCGGGAGTGTAATAGTCGGGGGGAGCGCCTGCACTGAGGTTGAGATCGAAATATTCGGGATAGAGCCAGACGTCGGCGCTTTCTCGACTGATGAGGATCGGAATGTCTCCCATGAGGAAGATTTTCTTTTCGTGTGCATACTCTTTGACCTCTTTGAATTGAACGTAGCAAAGGTATTGGAGCATCTGATGGAATCGCGTTTCAGCTTCGTAGAGTTCATAGAGGGCATCGTCCAGTGGTGGCTGGAGTTCAGGAGGCCAGCTGGAGGAGGGAGTGTTGCCCAGTTTTGTCTTGAGGGCTTTATAGAGAGAGAAAGGTTTGACCCAGGAGTTTTCGAGGATAAATTTTTCAAACGCCTTGGTGGCGATGATTTGTTTGCCCACCTCGTCGTAATACCCGCGGAGCCAATTCAATTTGTGCGTTTGGACCTCGATATAGGAAATGCGCTCCGTTTGATTCAGAGCTCTCAAACTGCTCAATTTTTCTTGGAGCTCAGGCAGCTTTTCGATGTGGGGCAAGAGATGGAGCGAGAGATAAGCAAAATTGATGGCACAAGAAGAGATGCCGTTATAGGGGCTAGGATCTCCTTCAGAGTTGTTGAGCGGAAGGAGTTGGATCACATCGAGACCGAGCTTCTCACACCAATCGATCATCGGGATGAGATCGAAGAATTCGCCGATTCCGCAGCTGTCTTTGGTATGGAGCGCTGAGAGAGGAAGATTGATGCCGTGATGAGGATGTGTCCCTACCTTTTGCCACGCTGTAGATGTAATGCATTGCAGAAGGGAGGTCTTGAGGTCATCCATGGATACGCTAGGGTTGTTTGGCTTTCATCGAGAAAATGTCATCGGTATGTTTTTTGGCGGAAGCAACGAGAAGAGACGTATTTCCCGATTCGATGGCTTTGCGCCATTCTTTGGATTTTTCGATAAAGGCGTTGAGGAATTCGGCCAATTTTTTTCCGTTCAAGGGGTCGCAGTCCAGCCGGGCAAATAAGGCGAGTTGGTTCTCCCGTTCGAAGTAGGAGAGGGTCCCATTCAGCGGATGGGGGTAATTGGCTTTGAGCGCGTCTCTCAGGGTGTTCTCCCGAAACTTCCCGGCAGGGATTTCGCAGATGAATGTGATGACTAAAAGGTGCTGTTGCGAAAGATCGCATTCGAGGTGGACCTGCTTGCGGTCGTCGAGCAAAAGAACGCAGGCGCCGTGGGGATCGGGATAGAGGTCTAGATCCAGCTCTTCGCTCAATTCGTGTAGAAGGCGTGTGAATTTTTCCATGGGCTACTGCTCTTCTTCCTCTTTTTCGTCGTCTTTTTCTTTTTTCTCTTCCTGTTCTTCCTGCTCTTCAATGCGCTCATCCAAATCTTCAATGGCATCAAGGAAGGCATTGAGAAGGTCGAGCCTTTGTTGATCGGACCTAAAGAGCTTGGGCGCTGTTTGCCGCATCGCATCGCGCATTTGAGTGAGGATGATCACATAGGCAAGCAGCTCTTCGGAAATGGCCAGCTGTGTGGCGAACTGCAAAATTTTATCACTCGAGGGATACCGCTCCTGAACTAGGCGCATGAACTGTTTCGCCAAGAATTCGAAGGTGACGCGAGAGGGAAGGATCAACCCATTGCGTCCGAATGCGCCAGTGATTAAATTCATCCGCGATTTAAAGAAGCGGAAGATGCTGAGGATCGATTGCAGCTTGCGCGTTTCTGAAACGAGGCGGTGTAGCTCCCCTCTATCGATGGAGGGCCCTTTCGATTTGAGATCGCTTCCAAGAGAGTGCAAGAGAAAATCGATGACCGTTTTCATCTTCTCGTAATCAAATTGGCCGGTGAGTTCGTTGAAAAGAGTATTGGAGTCGCGCGGATTGATGGTCACTTCGCGATACAAACTGCGCAAACCTGTGGGAGAGCCCAATCCTTGTTGGGAGAAATCTCTGGCGTGCTGGGAAATGTTTCTGCCAGCTTTAATGTCTTTTTCATAGACGCCGTTAAACTCATGTCTTGCTTGCTGCACCTCTTTTTTGAGGTCTTTGTCGGTTGTTTCCAGCAAGTATTCGAGTGCTTCATCCGCGAGATAGTAATCGGGGTATGACTCGAGGACTTTGCGCAGGATTTCGTCTTTCGTGTCGCCTGTCTGGACGCGCGATTTGAGGAGGAGCAGGGAGCGCGGCTGAAGCTCGGGATTTCTGCGGTGGTATTTCTCGGCGGTCTCTTCGCCTTTTTGTACTTCGGCAATTTCTCCTTGGACAGAGCCCGATTGCTCGAGTTCTTGCTCCGCCTCGGGGCGTTTGCGCTTAAGTTCAAGAGATTGGAAGTTGCGCGTGATGTTACCGGTGTTGAACGCGCCCTGGTCGATCCATGCCTCGAACCCATTTTTACTTGCAATTTGGCTGAGGGAAGTTCTACGGAGGGCATTTTGGGCAGAGGAAAGCTCTGCCCGCGTGGGGTCGTGCTGCGCAGGGGAGATCCCAGAGGTGGAAAGGTCGTCGCTCATTTTCTCCCCCTATGAGAGTTGGATGCGGCCCAGAGGTTGGATTCTGATTTCAGGAACCACTTCCTGGAAGGAGACGACTGCCATGTCGGGGAACTCTCCTTCAATTAACTTGCGCACAAATCTTCGGACGTCGATCGCCGTGAGGAGCACAGGCGGTTGGCCCCCGACGGGTGTGGGGACGATCGTTGTGCGCATGGTGTGCAAGATGAGCTGTACGGAATCGGGGTCGAGCGCAAGGTAAGCGCCGGCGGAAGTTTGCTTGATCGCGCCGCGCACCATGTCTTCAATTTCAGGATCGAGCATGTAAACTGACAGAATCGATTGTCCTTGCGAGTACTTGTAACTGATGTATCTTTTCAAGGAAGAACGCACGTATTCCGTCAGCAAGATCGTGTCCTTTTCTGTTTGTGCCCATTCGGCAAGCGCTTCCAGA
Organism: Chlamydiota bacterium; assembly: GCA_040389485.1. Lineage (GTDB taxonomy): Bacteria > Chlamydiota > Chlamydiia > Chlamydiales > Rhabdochlamydiaceae > JAZJZV01. The sequence continues at coordinate 12,060 of JAZJZV010000163.1, read as the reverse complement.
ATGGTCCTCAAGTCCTTGATCGAAATCTGCTCTTGAACAAGTCGTCTGAAGATCTCAGTGAGTTTTTGCAGAGGAACCAGGCGTGTCACCTCTTTGACGAGGTCGGGGAACGATTTTTCGATGAATTCGAGGATGCCGCGCACTTCTTGGATGCCGATGAAATCAGCCGCATGCGTGCGGTAGAAATAGGAAAGGTGGAGGATCATCACATCGAGCGGTTTCCAGAACTTGATTCCCGCCTTTTGCAAGATCTCCAGATATTTATTGTCGACCCAAACGGAGGGCTGACCAATGTTATTTTTGGTCGTCGAGAAAGGGATGTTGAAGCGGCGCAGTGTTTCAGGAGATTCAGTGGTGAGTAGAGCGTTCTCGATGATCTTCCCGCGGATGATGGGAACCTCGTTGAGGGAGATCGAATACTCATCCGTCTCCAATATGGGGGAGTCGGTTCTGACGTGGACGCCCGGAAAACGCACACCTAAGTCCTGGTAGAGGGCATGGCGCATTTTGGGAATCATGTCTTCGATGAACGTCGATCCTTGGCGCTCTTTGCGGATCGAACTCGAAAGGCTTTTTCCTACCTCTAGAATGACAGGGAGGGTGAGGGCGTATTCGCTCACGCCGCCGCGGATCACGGCGTGCCCTTCGACGTCGGTCTCTACCTTGGTTCCAGAAATTCCCGCTTCTGCTTTGCTTGCCGTTCTTTTAGTGTTGTACCAGACGGTGAATGCAACCCCGAAGAGGAGCGCAGAGAGCACGAGGAAGGTCCCTCTTGGGAACCCGCTGATCCATGCCATCAGGAAGAGAACGCCTGCGGCCATCATCAACCCTTTAGGTTGGCTCAGCAGCTGGCCAGTGATTTCTTTCCCGAGGTGGGAGTCTTTCTTTTCAGATGAAACGCGTGTAGTGACGATACCGGCAGTCAAGGAGATAATCAACGAGGGGATTTGGGAGATCAGGCCGCCGCCGATGGAGAGGAGGGTATAGGTGCGCGCTGCTTGCAACGCCGTCATGTTGTGCATCGACACCCCGATGATCAGACCCCCGATAATGTTGATGATCGCAATGACGATACCGGCGATGACGTCCCCTTTGACGAATTTCATCGCACCGTCCATGGCTCCGTACAACTGACTCTCTTTTGTCAGGGCCAGGCGCAAGTCGCGCGCCTGATTAGCATCAATGACACCACTGCGCATGTCAGCGTCGATACTCATCTGCTTTCCGGGCATCGCATCCAAAGTGAAGCGGGCGGCGACTTCGGCAACGCGCTCGGCACCCTTGGTGACGACGATAAACTGTACGATGGTGATGATTAAGAAGATGATACCACCGACGACGAAGTTACCCCCGACGACGAAGTTACCAAATGCCTGAATGATCTCACCGGCATAGGCGTGCAGAAGGATTTGTCTAGTGGCGGTGATCTCGATCCCCAAGCGGAAAAGAGTGGTGATCAAGAGCAGCGAAGGGAACATCGAAAGGTGGACGGCTTTTGGGATGTAAAGAGCGACCATCAGAAGTGCGAGCGAGACGGTGATGTTGATCGCGATCAGGCTGTCCAAAATGTCCGGGGAAACGGGGATGATGATCATCATGATCAGGACGACGATGAACAGAGCCAACAGGATATCACTGGCGGCATTGACGATTTTCAGGGCGCGCTGTCCCCCTAATGAGCGGGCGACCTTTTCAAAGAAATTTTTCATTTAAACAGTTCCACTCCAGATGTCTCCAATGTTTCGATTCCTTCCAGCCAGCGCAAGATCTCCGCTACCGCCTGATAAGTTTCCTCAGGGATATAATCGCTGATTCTCCCTTTTTCAAAAAGCGTTCGTGCCAAAGTCACATTCCTCATGATGGGCACATTGTATTCCTGCGCCTTCTTAACAATGATGTCGGCGATCGATCCCTTGCCCATGGTCACGATTCGGGGTGCAGGTTCTACGTCGGAGTGGTACTCGATGGCGACCGCAATGTGGGTTGGGTTCGTGATGATCGCTTTGGCGCGCTTGACCGACATCGGTCCTTCCTGATAGGCAATCTCTTGCGCAGCCTGTCGCCGTTTCCCCTTAATCTCCGGATTCCCCTCCGTATCCTTATATTCCTGTTTTACCTCAAATTTTTCCATCTTCATTTCTTTAGCAAAGTTCTTTTTTGGAAAACGAGGTCGAAAATGGCAATCGCCATAAAGAAAATTCCGACGCGAATGATCACTTTGATGAGGAAGTCGGAGAAGATGATGGCAGCGCCCATAGAGGGGAGGGCGGCAGCGGAGACGATTTCGGGGATACTGTTCCAGACGACAGAATAGATCAGAACCACGGCGCCTGAGATTTTGAAGATCGACTTGAGAAGTTCAAAGAACGTTTTGAACTTAAACATGTTTTTTAAGTTCGACACGGGATTGAGTCTTTTGATGTCGGGTTTCATTGCCTCAACCGAAAACATCGGGCCGACGATGAGAAAACTCGTCAGCATCCCGATGAAGCTCGTGATCACCAGGATGGGCATGCTCGTATTGAAGATTACCTGGATGGCTGCCGAAAAGATGTTGCCCGCCTGGTTTTGCAGGTCGATGTTTTTACTCGAAAGTTTGAACATCGCAATAATATATGACGCAAATGTCTCAAACAAATGGCGCGAGAGTAGGATCACCGTCGCAATTGAGGTGATGAAAGTAAAGGCAGAGGGGAAGTCCTGAGATTTGGCGACTTGCCCCTTTTTCCGCGCATCGCGCAGCTTCTTTGGGGTCGCCTTTTCTGTTTTTTCAGCCATTTATTTGGAGTATCCAGAGTCATTCCGACCCCTTGTACTCTATAGCAGATCTCCTCTTAATTCAAGGAAGAAGTACAAAAAGGGAAGAGATAAGAGAGGATGGTTTGGTTTTCGTTAGGGCCAACAATACACATGTCGGGGATCAAGCACTTCGTGTCTTGATCGCCCCGCTGGCCCCTTTGAGACTCACCTGGCTTTGCCAAATCGCGTCCTCGGAAGGGGGCCGTGCAAAGCACTGATCGCCCCCCGCCCTGCGGGCTTTCCTGCGGTGCGATTTTGCTGCGCCATCTGAGTCCATCGGCTGCTCATGCGCTCACTTCCCGCCGGACGTGCGTCCTCTTGGCGGGTCCCTTCTCGCGTCGACTCGCAGGGCCAATTTCAGATGCAGTCCTGAGGTTTATTTCTGTTTCGTGCTGAAGATGGGACAGTTTAGTCAAGCCGTAAATGGTCTTGCACAGATCCATGAAGCAAAGCTATTATTCGATCAGATAAATTTATACCGATTAAACGATGATTGACCTTCCCTATTTTGACCTTTTGCTAGATGCCCGCAATCGCGGAGATAAGGCATCCCAAGTCTTTGAGCGTTTCGTCCATTGGGGCTACTGGAAAAATCCAGAGAAAGCCACTCGAAATCTTGAAGATTTCCTTGCTGCCATGGAACGACTCAATGATGAGCTGCTTTTAGTCGCTGATCTCAAGGACCGCCAAACAGTCATTGACGTGGGCTGCGGTTTTGGTGGTACATTAGCTGGGATTCAAAGTCGCTGGAGCGAAATGAACCTGGTAGGGGTCAACATCGATGCGCGCCAATTAGAAATTGCCCGTCAACAAGTTCCTGGAGTTTCTTTTGTTGAAGCAGACGCCTGTCAGTTGCCTTTTGAGGCATGTTCTGTCGATCGCGTCTTGGCAGTTGAATGTATCTTTCATTTTCCTTCTCGTTTGAGGTTTTTGAAAGAAGCCGCTCGTGTTCTTAAGCCAGGTGGGCGTTTGGCTCTCTCTGACTTCGTTCCAAGAAAGCTCAATGGTTCCGGCAGTTGGATCGGAAATGCGATGGGGCGGCAGATTCAGAAAGGTTACGGCCAGTTGGGCGGAGATTGGCTAGATGGCGATTACCTTGCGATGGCGCGGGCTGCGAATCTGCGTCTTATCGTCGACAGAGATATCACAGCAAATACGCTCCCGACCTACCCAGTTCTCCTGGATCTATTTCCTTCACCGAGCCCCATGGCATGGCCAACGCGCCTGTTAAAATGGGTTTCTTATTTACGCTTTGTGCGTTATCGCATCCTCGGTTTTGCAAAAGACTAGAATGTATCGCATTCAATTCGTCTTTTTCTTTGCGTCTCTGCGACGTTGCGACTCCGCGTTTATAATCTTTAAAACAGAATGCCGAATGGGAGTCCAGAGAATCGAATTAGATCTGGACTTGGAACAGGATGATTTTGAGGCCGCCGTGGTAGAGGGGCTGTTCGGAGAGGATGGTGCAGCCTGTCGACTTGACGAGGGAAAATGAAGGGCAGATGAGGTAGGCGAAGGGAGCTGCGGTGCATTTTTTCTTGAGGAACTGGCCGAACTGTTTGTAGAGGTCGGCGTTGGTCTCAAGGCGCTTGCCGAAGGGAGGATCTGTGACGATGAGAGACGGCGCTTTGGGCAGTGTGAGTTCGGTAATGGGGCTATGGATCAGGACAACTTCTTTGCTGAAGCCGGTTTTTTTGAGGTACTCCTTGCAGAGTGCGATGGCTCTGGGGTCGCGGTCGGCGCCGATGATGTGGTGTGCGGGGATGGGAACGCGCTTTTGGTCCCAGGAGCTTTTAAAGGCATCCCATTCTTCCTTGCGGAACTCGGGGTGATGGAAGAATCCCCATTTTTCGCGGAAGTAACCGGCGGGAGTGCGTGTGGCAATGCAGGCGGCTTCAATGAGGAATGTACCTGAGCCGCAGAAGGGGTCACAGAGAACGTCTTGGCCGTTGTATCCCGACTTCATCAGGATGGCGGCAGCGAGTGTTTCTGGGAGGGTGGCTTCGGTGCTTTCCTGTTTCCATCCCCGTTTGTAGAGGGGGGCTCCTGAGGTGTCGAAGCTGAGGATCGCTTTTTGATGTTGGATGTAGATGTTGAGTTGGACGTCGGGGTTCTTGACGTCGATCGAGGGGCGCAGGCCGTTTCTTTTCTCGCGGAGTTGATCGCAGATGGCGTCTTTGACGACTTGGGCGCCGAAGAGGGAGTGGCGGATTTGCGGATGCGTGATGTTGGCATCGATGGCAAAGGTTTTGGTCTCGTCGAGAAAGAGTGTCCAATCAATTTTTTTGACTTCGTGGTAGAGAGCATCTTTATGGGGGCAGGAGAATTGGGCGAGGGGAGAGAAGACTCTGGTGGCGATGCGACTGAGGTAATTGACTTTGTAGATGTTTTCGATGGAGTGGGGGATGAACACTCCGCGGAAACTTTGCTTGCCCTCTTCGATGCCGAGCTGAGCGAGTTCTTGCAATAGCAGGGGTTCGAGGTGTTCCGCGCAGCTGATAAAGAGGGATTGTTCGTTCATGGGGCTTCTGGTTAGTTGTGGAAGAACAGGATGACGTCGCCATCGGCAACGGTGTAGTCTTTGCCCTCAGCGCGCGCTTTGCCGGCTTCTTTAGCGCCGCTCCGCCCTTGGTACTTGACCATGTCGTCGTAAGCGACGACTTCAGCGCGGATGAATCCTTTCTGGAGGTCAGTGTGAATTTTTCCTGCGGCTTCGGGGGCTTTGGTTCCTCTTTCGATGGTCCAGGCTCTCGTTTCGATTTCACCTGTCGTGAGATAAGTGATGAGTCCCAGCATGCTGAATGCCGATTTGATCAGGCGGTTGAGGCCAGTTTCCTGGAGGCCGAGCGATTTGAGGAATTCGAGAGCTTCCTCGTCGGAGAGTTGAGAAACTTCTTCTTCGAGTTTGGCGCAGATGGTGACAATGGTGTTGCCTTCTTTTTCTGCATATTCCCGGACGCGCTGCACGTATTCATTTTCCATGGAGGGAAGGCAATCTTCGGAAACATTACATGCGTAGAGCACTTTTTTGTCGGTGAGGAAGGGGTAGTCTTTGAGATATCCTCTTTCTTCTTCTGTTGTCTCGAGCGTGCGAAGGGAGAGCCCTTTGTTGAGGTGCTCGGTGGCTTTGCGGAGCATCTCGACGACGGGAATGAGTTCTTTTTTACCCTTAGCTTGCTTTTCGAGGCGATTGAGAATGTTTTCTGCCATCTGAAGGTCGGAGAGGACGAGCTCGAGGTTGATCACTTCGATATCGGCGATGGGGTCGACTTTGCCGGCGACGTGGATCACATCGTCGTTCACAAAGCAGCGGACGACATGGACGATCGCGTCGGTTTCGCGGATGTTGGTTAAAAACTGGTTGCCCAGTCCTTCTCCTTTCGAAGCGCCTGCGACAAGGCCTGCGATATCGACAAACGTGATCGTTGCAGGGATGAGCTTATTGCTTTTGGAGATTTTGGAAAGCACGGCGAGACGTGGATCGGGGACGTCGACGATGCCTACGTTGGGGTCGATTGTGCAAAAGGGGTAGTTTGCCGCTTGGGCGCCTTTGCGCGTCAAAGCGTTGAATAGGGTCGACTTGCCTACGTTGGGAAGT
>JAZJZV010000163.1:0-5653 GCA_040389485.1 Chlamydiota bacterium | reverse complement strand
CGATGCCACAGGATAGTCCAGCCATAATTAAATCTTATACTTGTATGTAGTTGATGGGAAAACTATAGGGGAACTGAAGCTATTGCGCAAGGCCATTCTGGAGGGGCTATTTGAGCGAAGCGTGTGGTGGATGCATTATTTGGGGTGAATCAGGGGAGGTAATGCACGGCGGCTTCGCGGTAGGCGGTTCTATCCCTGAAGAGCATGTCGTCGGATACCAACTGCGCATACTGGGTGTATTTCCCGCCTGTTTGAGTCGATAGCTTCTCTTCGGTGTCGATTTTCAGATCGGTCAATGTCTGCTGGGTGTGGTTGGCTCGCGTGTGAAATAAGCGCGTGCGGATATCGTTTTGTTGAGAGGGAGACAGAGTGTGAAAGTGGACTCTCTCTTGTAATGTGGAGGGGGGTGGAACTGCGTGGTCCGCATTTGAAATTTCCGTATACTCTTGCAGGCGGCTCCATCTTCCCCCGAGTACACCAGTGTCTTTTTCCATTGCCATTTCAATAGCGACGTTGGTTCGGATGATGTTTTTTTCGCGACCTTCTTTTTTGCCTAATCTTTCGTCAAAGACTCTCTGTGCTCCGCGCGCTGATGAATTGAGACCAGTGAGGTGGGTTGCTGTCTGATTGAGCTGTTCTACGGCTTCCTTTCCTAAAGTAGAGCGGCAGGCGGAATCAAAATGGGTTTTACTTGCAAATAAGAGAGTGTCAATGCGTGGGTCATGTGGCTGAATTAAAGGGGAGCCCAGTTGCTTGTGGAAAGCCGTTCGGATTTTTGTTTGAGTTTCCACAGGAAGGTGGTGGAAGTAGAGCCGTTCATAGAGGCTGCAGGGGGTGTTGGTGATTTGGAAGCCGTTGCCTTGCATATTGTCCGTATGGTACCACGGTTTGGGGTGGTGGGAGGTTTGATAGAAAAGTTTAGCAAGTGCATCGTCTCCGAGGACGTGCTGCCCAATTGCTTTTGCTTTTCTGGCAGTTACAATAGAGTCTTCTTTTATCTGCTTTTCGTAGGGCTTAAGATTGCGTTCATCTGCAGGGCCATTAGTATTTAGGATGGCCATGGGAGAGGCCGTGGGTTTAATGTTCTGATCCTTGGGATCAAAAGAAACGCAGGTTTCAATCATGAAGAAATCGTCCATGCGGAGATCTTTGCTGGAGCAGGGTCCGGAATAGGATGTCATAAAAACCTCATAATAGTAACTGTTTTATAAATATATTTTATCATCAAATTACATAAATGTAAATAATAATTTCAATTTGTAGCTTGTTAATTTAATATAAGTGTAAATCTTTGATGGTGAGGTTGTTGTGATTTTAGAAAATGATCTCTACCAATAGGGGGGATAGCAGGGGCGTGAGGGGATCGATCCGGATGAATTGCTGGCGGGAATTCACATGGGCTCTTCCGAGGAGGGTTTCTTTAGGGGTTTTGATGCGGATGGGGTAGATGCCTTCAGGGGGTAGACAGATGTTTTCCATGGGAAGGAGGTAATGCTCTTTTTCGGGATGGAGCCGGCCAAGGAGAGAGTATTCTCTGCCAAGGCAGAGAGCAGCTTCTTCAAAATTGCCGGTTTCAATAGCGATGCGCACTCTGCCAGATGAGATGGGACGGGTGCCTAGGAATTTTTTCGCGATGTATTCGGTTTGGAAGTGGAGCTTGTCGCCGAGCGCGCGGACGTGAGTTTCATCTCCTTCGCGGTTCTTTCCAAAGGTCGCTCCTTCGCCGAGGATGAGGTGGGTGAAGTGGAGTTTGGAATGGAGCTCTGTGAGGAATTCGGCAAAGGGTGTCTCTGAAAAGGTTTGGGTGAAGGGAACCATGAGGATGTGCTTGGCTCCGCAGGAGGTGAGGAGTTGGGATTTGTGCTCGGGGGTGCAGATGAGCGGAATGGGGGAAGAAGGAGTAAAGAGGTGCGAGGGGTGATTGGAGAAAGTGAACACGACGGGAATGCCGCTCGGAGGAAGAACGGATTTGAGGCGGCCGATGAGCATTTGGTGGCCGAGGTGGACGCCATCGAAGGTGCCGATAGTGAGGGCGCAGGGATCAGTGATGTCGTTTACGTGCATGGCAGCGATGATTGTAAGTATTTCATCCAATCATAGCTGATGTCGTTTAAGAGTGCACCATCGCAACAGTGTTCGAGGGAAAAGTTGCCACTGCGCGTGCGAGTGAGTGAGGAGAGGTGAGCTCCACAACCGAGAGTATTTCCGATGTCGTGGGCGAGTGAGCGGATGTAGGTTCCTTTGGAACTTTTGACTTTGAATTTGAGACTGGGGTAGGTGTAACTGAGGAGTTCAATGTGGACGGTGACAGGAACGGCTTCTCTTTCGATCGTGATCCCTTTGCGCGCGAGTTCGTAGAGTTTTTTGCCACCCACTTTTTTTGCAGAAAACATCGGGGGGTATTGAAGGATGGTTCCCTGGAACTGGAGGAGTGTTGCTTGTATTTGCTCAAGAGTGGGAACGAGATCGCTAGTGGAGGTGATTTGCCCTTCGGTGTCATAGGTGTCGGTTGCGATTCCGAGGCGGGCGTCAGCGATGTATTCCTTGTCTTGATTGAGGAATTGATTGCTGAGTTTGGTGTATTGTTTGCCGATGAGAAGGATCATGACCCCGTCAGCGAAGGGGTCAAGAGTGCCGGCATGGCCAATGGTCCTAATGCCGGTGAGTCTTCTCAAGATGGAGACGAGATTAAAGGATGTACTCCCTTTTGGCTTGGAAATAGGGAGAATACCAGTGCAGAAGTTTCCTGTGCTCATTCAGAGATCGATTCAGAGTTGGGTTTGCGGACTACTTCCTGTTCTTTAATCTTTCCGAGCATCGCGTCGATGCGCATTTGCTTATCGACGGATGTGTCCAGATAAAATGTCAGTTCAGGGAAATAGCGCATCACCACTTTTTTTGAAGAGTTGATTGCGATGAATTTTCCAGCGGACTGCAAAGCTTTGATCGTCAATTCTTTTTCTTGGGGCGTGCCAATCACGCTGATAAAGACTTTGGCATGCTGCAAATCCTTGGTGATCTCGACGCTTGTCACGGAGACAAACTGGCTAACGTGCGGGTTGCGCACTTCGCGATGGATCACCTCGGAAATGACTTCTCTGAGAAGAGAATTGAGACGTAGGGTCCGATTTTTTACCATGTGTATTAGAGCTCTTGTTGGAGGTAGGTGATCTCAAATGCCTGCATGATATCGCCGGCTCTGATCTCGTTATTATTGTGTAGAAGGATCCCGCACTCGTACCCTTTGGAAATATCGCGGACGTCTTCTTTGCCACGTTTAATCGAGGCAATCGGTCCTTTCCAAATGACTTGTTTGTCACGGATGAGGCGGATGTGGTTAGAGCGCTTGATGGTGCCATCGGTGATCATGCAACCTGCAATCACGCCGAGGTGGGAGGCTTTAAATATCGTTTTCACCTCAGCTGTACCCGTATCGGACTCTTGTGCAATTTTATCGAGCAGGGATGTCATCAGGACTCTGATGTCATCGACGGCGTGATAAATGATGTCGTGGAGCTTGACCGTGACTTTGAGTTCCTTGATCAGGCTCTCGGCATGGCTTTCGATCTGAGTATGGAATCCGACAATGGTCGCTTTAGAAGCATGGGCCAGTTGGACGTCAGACTCGGAGATCTCACCAACGGCAGAAGAGATGATGTTGAGTTCCACCTTTTCTGTGGCGATTTTAAGAAGCGATGTCTTGAGCGCCTCGACAGATCCTTGTACGTCAGCACGCAAAATGAGGGTGAGGATCTTTTTGGGGAGGGAGGTTTTCTTATCTGCGAGCAGACTTTCAAGACCGGTGCGCTTGGTTTGCAGCAGAGTGTGCCTTTTGCCTTCAGAGCGTTTTTCGGCAATTTCCATCGCCTCTTTCTCACTTTTGACGACGATGAATTCACTTCCAGCTTCAGGCAGTCCAGAGAGTCCAGTGATCTTGATAGGCGTTGATGGACCTGCAGTGCTGAGGTCTTTTCCTAACTCATCCTGCATTGTTTTGACGCGTGCATAGTGCTGCGTGAATACAATGGCATCGCCGAGGTTGAGCGTGCCGTTTTGGACGAGCACAGTGGCGACAGGACCCATTCCTTTATGCATCTCAGACTCAATCACAGTACCTCGAGCGCGCATGCTAGCGTTGGCTCTCAGTTCGAGAACTTCTGCTTGCAGGGCAAGCATTTCGAGCAATTCCTTGATACCCTCTCCAGTGACAGCAGAGCAATTGACGGTGATTGTTTGTCCGCCCCATGACTCTGGGAGCAAGTTCTTATCGGCGAGCTGACGATAAATGTTTTCGGCGTTGAAATTGGGTTTGTCGCATTTGTTCAAAGCGACAATGATGGGGACTCCAGCAGTTTGAGCCTGTTCCATTGCTTCAACGGTTTGCGTGCGGATTCCCTCATCACCTGCAATGACGAGCACAACGATATCCGTCACGTCCGCGCCGCGGGCTCTCATTGCGGAGAACGCTTCGTGGCCAGGTGTATCGAGGATTGTGATGTCGCCTGCATCGGTATGGCACTTGAAGGCGCCGATGTGTTGCGTGATGGCTCCCGCTTCTCCTTGGGCTGTGTTTGTCTTTCGGATCGCATCGATTAGGCTCGTTTTGCCGTGGTCGACGTGGCCCATAAAGGCGACAACAGGAGGGCGCAACTGCAATTGCTCGGGATCCACTTCCGCAATTTCTTGTTTAATTGTGCGGTCAGTGATGCGGAGTCGGTCTTCTTCGGCTGTATCGATAGTGATTTCGCAATCAAAATCATGGCCGAGAAGTTGCACTGTCGTCTCATCATCCAGGACGTCGTTCAATGTGAGAACCATTCCTTTCATGAAGAGTTTGGAGACGAGCTGGGAAGCCTTGAGCTTCATTTCTGCAGCGAGGTCTTTCAGCGTGATCGGTAGGCGCACCTTTAAGTTTTTAGGGCGGATGATCTCTTCTTGTTGGACGGGGCGCATCTTGTGCGAGGGGCGGCGTTTGCGCCATCCCTGTTCTTCTTGCTGATCGCGCAATCCCAGGCGGTCACGTGCATCGAATCCAGTAGCGGATTCAAATTTGCGCGTGGGTTTGTGTTCACGCATATCTCGCTGAGGGATAGGCTTGCGCTCTTCTAATGGAGACTTGCCGCCTTTTTCTGTGCGAGGAAAGTCTTTAGGAGGTCCTGACATCCGGCGCTGATCGGTCTGTTGATCGCGTGGTGGAAAACCGCCGGGTCGAGGAGGATAGCCTCCAGTTCGGGGTGGATAGCCTCCGGTACGAGGTGGGTAACCTCCAGTGCGAGGTGGATAGCCGCCTGTGCGCGGAGGGTAGCCCCCAGGTCCAGTGGAGCGAGGAGGGTAGCCGCCAGATCCGTCTTGGCGAGGTGGATAGCCACCTGTACGCGGAGGGTAGCCCCCAGGTCCAGTGGAGCGAGGTGGATAGCCGCCAGATCCGTCTTGGCGAGGAGGGTAGCCGCCGGTGCGTTGTGGGTAGCCGCCAGCTCCATCTTGACGAGGTGGGTAGCCGCCGGTGCGTTGCTGATAGCCGCCAGATCCATCTTGACGAGGTGGGTAGCCGCCGGTGCGTTGTTGGTAACCGCCAGATCCATCTTGGCGAGGTGGGTAGCCGCCGGTGCGTTGTGGATAGCCGCCAGATCCGTCTTGGCGAGGAGGGTAACCG
>JAZJZV010000162.1:0-9149 GCA_040389485.1 Chlamydiota bacterium | reverse complement strand
AACCCAGCGTTTCTCTGCAAAAAAATAATTGTCAGAGCCTCCCTCCCAACAAAGAAATTGATTCTTCAAGGCCGCTGCGCTATCATCGGGAACTCTTCGGGGCAATAGCTCAGTTGGTTAGAGCAGCGGACTCATAACCCGCTGGTCGCTGGTTCAAGTCCAGCTTGCCCCACTTTTTGTTCTTGGCTGACTTCATTAGCAATTCTCTTCAGAGGAATCACCACAGTGACAAAAATGCAAAGAGAAATATCACTCTACAAAGCCACCAAAGAAGACAAGACTACCATCCAGAATCTCGGTCGATTTTACGTCTATGAAATGTCGAGGTATTGCGGTTTTTTACCAACTTGGGAAACCCCTCCAAATGGTCTTTTCGAATGTATCGATTTGAGCTCCTACTGTGAAGAACCAGACCGTCACGCCTTTTTAATAAAAGTGGATGATGAGTTGGCAGGATTTGTATTAGTCAACAAGATCGGAAGCTCCCCAGAAGTTAATTGGAATATAGGGGAATTTTTTGTCATTGCCAAATTCCAAGGAAAGGGTGTTGGACGTTCTGTAGCAAAGCAAATTTTCAACCAATTTCACGGAGTATGGGAAACCACGCAAATACCAGAAAACAAAGCAGCTATTGATTTCTGGGAAAAAGTTGTGACTGACTATACAAAGGGGCAATTCGAAAAGAGCTATAAGATCATTCCAGAGCCAAAACCCCACCCGATGATTGTTTTGAAATTTACTTCTCAAAATGAATGATTTTCCGCATTTAATGCAGACCTAAAATGGTGGCAAGGCACAATCCAACCTGAGTGCCAAACACGTGACAATGGCTATACAAATTCAAGTTCGGCCAATCGCAAACTCTCCGGCGTGCCGATATCCCGGTGGTAGCCCGTATTGCGAAAGATCTGCATCCTGGCTAAATAATGCGGCAGAACCTCGGTGCTAAAGTCAAGGATCTCTTTGTCCTGCAATGCGATAAATTCAATGACGCTCGGTTCAACGATATAGACAGCGGCATTGGCCTCGTCGCCTGGAGGATGAGGGACTTTTTCATGGAAACCGATGACAAGATCGTCTTGATCGCACTCCACAATGCCACAACTCTGCGGGGTATCCGTCTTGAATGTCATCATCGTCATCTCTACGCCTTGCTTACGGCTCCTATGCGCTTTCAAAAATGCCTGGATATCAAACCGCGTCAGGTTGTCTGCATGGGCTAGTAGAAACGGCCCACCTTCCAGCCACTCTCTATTTTTTAACACAGTACCCGCAGTGCCAAGCAATACTTCTTCATGGACCAATCTTACCTTGTCGCTGCATCGATGAGATTGTACGAAATCCTGTACGCATTCTGGCAAATAGTGGGTATTGATTAAAATATGATCGATGCCTGAGGGCAACAACATGTCCAGCCAATAGCCTAAAAGGGGTTTCCCATGGATGGGAACAAGACATTTCGGCACTTTATCCGTGAGTGGTCTCAACCGAGTGCCTAAACCTGCAGCGAGCAAAAGGGCTTTCAATGGATTAACTCCTTTTGGAGTTCCGTTTGGCTTAAAGGCAAGTTCCCCACCCGGCCCACCTGACAGGCTGCGGCGATCGAACCTAAATAGGCGCTTTCCCAGATCGTGGCGCCGGCAACCAAAGACATCGAAGCACAGGTCAGCAAGCAGTCGCCTGCGCCGGCGAGGTCTTTTGGTTCGAGATTAAATGCGGGCAATTCATCGGTATTGACATTCGTTATCCCGTTCTCTGGAGAGTAAATGAGCAGTCCTTCGGACCCCAGGGTAACGAAGACATGTTTTGCATTTGTCTTCCGCTTCAGCATATCGGCAACTGCGATGAGCCCTGAATGGGGATTGCGAATCGCCAGCCTCGCTTCGCGCTCGGTAGGAGTGATCAGCAACATGTTTTTAAAACGCCCGATATCACCTACCTGCGAGGAGGATTGACTGTCAGCCACCATAGGAATCCCCCGTTTAGAGCAAAATGCGACGATCTTGTCGACCAGGGGCTGAGAAAGACAGCCGTAACTAAAATCAGAAAAGACAAGTAAGTGGGCATTTTCGAGCGCTTTGACGATTTCAGCCATCATTTGCGCTTGCTGCTCGTGGTTCATATGATGCTGGCGAAGCTCGGAAACCCTAAGAAGAGTTTTCCCCTGCGTACGAAAACGCTGCTTCAAGGTCGTCGGTCTGCTCTCATCCTCGATTAAGCAGGATTTTACGCCATACTCCTTCAACTTGCCTCTTGCATACTTAGCCGTGGCATCATTGCCGACAACGCTAAAAAAATCCACCTGTGCGCCAAGGCTTTTGGCATGCGCTGCAACAATGCCCGCTCCCCCTAGAAAAAGATCCCGTTTGATTGGGGTGACAACAATCGTAGGATCTTCCTGAGACATCCCTAACGGATCGCAATAAACATACTCATCGATGATCAAATCCCCTAAAACAACCACCCTTAGATCGGGGAAATGGCTGACAATGCGCGATAATTTTTTAACATCCGTTGAATGGCGCTCTAAATAAGCGGCTGGCTTACTGATGGAATGTAAAGGGGTTTTTTGCAGTTCTTTCTTCAAATGATTCAAGCAAGAGAACCAGATCTCGCCGGAAGCAAAAATCAATTGCCCTCCGTAACTTTCCACTGCCGCCTGTTCGACATTCGGCTGCAATTCATGCTCTTTTCCCTTAACGACGATGTCAGGTTTTAAACCGGCAATAAATTCTTGCACAGGCACTGTCATCATACAGGCAAAATCGACGAGGCCTATCGCTTTGACTCCCTCGAGACGCAGCTCTTGGGGAACGATTGCATCGGGATGACCATCTGGCATGACCCCGACGATCAAAAAATCTGCGCATTCGGCCGCAAAATTGAGCATGCGGATATGGCCTGGATGGACCACATTAAAATTCCCTGAAATGAACGCGACCTTCTTGCCCTTTTTTATTTTTCCACGAATTTCCTTAATCAGGGACGAGTCCTTCTTTTTCAAGCGAACACCTCGGGGTAGGTTTTTGACAAATGCATCGGCAAATAGAATGAGCTTCTGAAAGCCTTAATTCGACGATAGACTCCTATTCATGGCGATCAGGCATCGCCCTTTTGTTGTTCCATCGCGCATCGATTGAATGGCTTGATTGATCTCTTCCAATGGATAAGTTGCGGTGATGAACTCCTTCAACTTGATCCGCCCTGCCTGCAGCAAAGCATGATAACGGGGAATGTCGATATGCGGAAGCGCCTCCCCGCCGTGAGAACCTGTGATCTCCTTGCCAAAGTGCAAAGGCAGCGAGTAAATGGAAATATCGTTGCCTTTAGGAGGAACGCCGACCAGGACAACACGCCCTTGAGGCTTTGTCACATGATATCCCAGCTTGATGATCTCTGGATTTCCAGTATTGTCGATGAAGCAATCGACCCCTTGAGGACCTGCAATCTTTGCGATCGACTGGCCAGCATCCTGGTCCCTCGTGTTGATCAGATGGGTGGCGCCTGCGGTTTGTGCAAGCTGAAGCCGCGCATCAAAGCGATCGATGGCGATGATCGGGTAAGCAGAAACAAGGCTGGCCGCTTGAATGATGTTAAGGCCGACCCCGCCCGCACCAAAGACGACGATCGATTCCCCGATTTTTAGTTTGGCATTGTTCACGATGACGCCAAAGCCCGTGGTGACAGCGCAGCCAAACAATGCGGCCACTTCCAGGTCAGCCTCTTTGGGGATCGGCGTCAAGCGGTTTTCCGAAACAATGGCGTACTCATTAAATGTGGTGATGCATCCGGCATTCAATTTTTTTCCTCGCCACTCATAGACAGGGGGCTTGGCCTCGATCCCTAGCCCTTTGCGCCAGTGCATGACGACGGTATCGCCGGGTTTGACATGGGTAACACCGGGTCCGATCGAAAGAACCTCTCCGGAAGCTTCGTGCCCAAGCAAATGGGGAAGATACTTATCTTCTCCCTTGACACCATCGATTTCGCCCAGTTGCGACCCGCAAATGCCACTGAAATGCACTTTGACGAGCACCTGTCCCACCTGCAAAGACTCGGGCAAGCCGATTTCATCGATGACAAGTGGAGAGCCTTGACTGACGAGGATTGCTGCTTTGATTGTACGAGGGATTTCCATATGGCCTATTCAAAATAGATTAAGGAGTGATCACCCGAATAGCCCGTTTGCTTGAACCACCAGTCCCACTCTTCTGGCGTGCAAAAGGCCTCACATGTGACCTGCCAATAGAGGAGATTGGCTTTTTCGTTTTCATTGCGGTAAGACTCAACGCAAATGTACTTGTCTTTCTTTCCAACCCGCTCGATTTCTCGCAGGGCATTCTCCAGATCGTAGTTGTGTAAAGTATGCAAGGCGTTGATAGAGATCACGAGATCAAAGAAATCGTCGGGATAAGGCAATGCAACAGCATTGCCCACTTGGAGCCTATCCTTGATCTCTTCTTTTGCATTGGCGATCGCGTAATCCGAAACGTCGATCCCCCATATTTCAAGCCCAGGGACAACTTTAGTGAAGTCGTAAAGCAAGAACCCTTTACCGCACCCTACGTCGAGAATTTTATCTCCCGGTTTAAGGCCATAATGATCGGCCAGAGCCTTCGCGACTATCTCCCAGCGTCCTTCCATGTACCTATAACCGCCATAGCAAATGCGCCGGTCCCCATCCCAATAGTCGAAATCCCACTTCTTTGCCAATTCTGCGGCCTTCGCCTTGGGATAATCGGGGTCATTGACACGGGCTAGATAGTCCCGCTTGGTACTTTTGTGCACAGCGGACATAAAGTCTTTATAGGCCATATTTTTCCTCTAGGCTTTTCATCTTCCGCATCATTTAGCGCGTTGCAAAGCCGTCACAGCGACGTTTGAGCAAACTTGCAACGCGCTAAATGATGCGGAAGAAAGATTTTAAGTGCAATACAGAATCATTTAAAGAACTCGTCTCTCAAGAGGGACTTCAAAAATGAAAAGTTAGGCTGATTACTTTTGCAAGTTTCCCACGAAAATAGCGAAGCCTTCTGAAAATAGGTAGTGCATACCCCTTCCACCTCAATCGCAAGAGTCGCTTTTGGCATTTGGCATCCCCACTTACGGGCCTTGTGCCAAGGCCCTTTAACGCCGCTTGCATCGAACATGTGCAGCAGCGCACAAGTTCTGCTTCTGCGGCATTAAAATCGTGGCGCCAAAGCTAAAATCGACCCTTGCGATTGAGGTGGAAGGGGTATATGCAGAAAAAATGTTCTTGAAGAAAAATTGATCGCCCATTTTACTGGGATAATGAAATTTATTGTCCCCTTGTTATTCGTAACAACTCTCTTCTGTGATTCTACAAAAGCAGAGAACATCACTTATGACTTTCTTGTAGAAACAGGAGAGATGACAGGTGATTGCGACCACATCCCTGTCTTTGAAAAAATCCTGGAAACGATCAAAGTGAGGACTCTCTTAGAATTTGGCTTAGGGTATTCAACTAAATACTTTCTCGACACGTGCTCGAAAGTGATTTCTGTCGAATTTGTCTCTACAACCTGGGAGACCGATTGGATAAAAGAATGTCTCAATCTTTACCGAGGTTCCTCCAATTGGGTTCCTGTAGTCTATTTTTCTAATTTCAATGGAGATTTCTCTTGGGCTCCTTACAAATATCATGGTTCGGATGCTCTCTATAGAGCCCGTTATTTTTTCATATTAACAGGTCAAAGCTATGCAGATTTTGACAGATCTTATCAAAATGAAATGCAATTTTTCCTTTCGATGCTGACTAAATACAACACAATCGATGTCGCATTTGTGGATTCCGGAATGGTTCTTCGAGCAGATATTGTACAAGTCTTATTCGAAAAAATCCCTGTGATCTTGGCGAATGACACAAAGCCCTCTTATCTGGAACAGAATCCTTACGGTTTAGCCTCATTACAGGTGCCCGCAAACTATGAAGAAATTCGCATTTCAAGAGGGGTTGGAACCACTGTATGGGTCAAAAAGACGGAAGAGCTAGCCCCTCTCATTCAAGCATTGAAAAACGGCAGCAGCGAGGCACAGCCAGATTAGTTCGCCCGAAGAAGGACATAGCCCCAAGAGGAGGAGAACTCATCTGGCAAAGCCGCAGCCAGCTGTTTGTCAACCATTTTGAGGCTCGGGTTAATCATCTAGGGCTCCCCATCCATCCCTAATTTTCACCCGATGATGATCAATGAAAAAATAGGCCCATCTATTGTCTGGGTTATTCATATCAATGGGGAAATCGCCGCACACATATGTATCTTGGTGTACACCACATAAATGATATTTCCAGGCAAGAGCCATAAACGTAATCTCTTCTACTCCAATACAATAGAACTTATCAACCTGCTCCATTCTCGCTTCCCACTCATCAAATAGTGCTACAACTTGTGCATTCTCAAAATTCAGACCCATGACAGGGCCGCAAAGGAAGTGAATCTCGTGCATTCTTTCGCGAGGAACATTCAGATAGGGGGCAAAGTCCATGAAATTCTCATTGACGAGTAGCCAAGAATCCGTTCCATAAATGAACATTCCTCTTTCATCCATGATCTGGAAAACGGGGTTTAAATCACACAGAGGGTGAATATGCGTGTCTAAGTGGATGATTTTCTTATACCCCATTCTTCTGGCCTCTTTGAAAAACTCAATTTTCCATCTTCCGTGAAAGGGCGAAGATTTAAGTCCTCCATGCGATAGGTTGGGGTATCCGCCAATGAGGGTCATCAAAGTGCCGCTATAGCCTACATCCCTTAATTCCTGAAGAATATGGGAAATTTTCTGGGGGTAGGGGGAATTATACGATCCGAAAACCAGTATGCATCGGTCCTTAGTTTCATCAGTCACATTGATCTCATGTTTTTCAAAAACGGGCATTTCTCCATTTGGGCCTACGAGTTTGAAATTGCGCATGATATTTACGCGAATGTTCACTTCATCGCCAATATTCGTCCAGGAGGTTTCAGGTAAATTTTCTAGATAGGGACGTTTCCCATTCAGCAAATATGACTCAATCAGTCGATAATCAGCTAAAGTGGGCTCATAGATGTTCGATATAGAAGACCAAAGTTCCGTGAGTTCTGGATCGTCGTAAGAAAAAAGGGCTTGAGTTGCCAGAATAAAAATCACCAGATATTTCATATGGGAAGTCTCAATATTATTGTTTGTGAACGTAGTCATAATTTTGAGAGCTCAGGACATTGAAATGCTCTCGAACCCACTGGATAGACTCATCGAGCCCCTGATCGAGCGAAATGAGGTCGCGCCATCCTAGTTCGACTCTCAACTTGGTGCTATCGAGATGATAGGAGCTGTCCTTGCCCAGACGTTCTCCCACCACTTCGACATGGTCTTCGAACCGCACATCGAGCTTGTGGCAAATCCGCTCGACAAGGTCGCGAATGGAAATCACTTCAGGAGTGGCAATGTGATAGGTATCCCCATTGTTGCCGTTTAGCATAATTTTCCACGTGGCATCGGAGACATCGTTCATGTGAATGAAGTTGCGGGTAGATCCTCCCCCACCGTGCAATTGGATAGTGCGCCCGAGCAGGATAAATAAAATGGTCCGAGGAATGATCCGGTAAAGCTGCTGGCCCGGGCCATACACGTTGGCAGCGCGCGTGGTGACGACAGGAAACTGGTAGGCAGCATAAAAAGAGCGTAGGCTCATGTCTGCTGCAGCGCGAGAAACGGCATACGGTGTGCTGGGATTGAAAGGAAAGTCTTCTTTGACATTTCCGGGACAGCTTCCATACACCTCAGGGGTGGAAACATGGACATAGCGCTTTAAAAAGTCGCGCCTTTTAAGCGCATTGTGGAGTGCAATGGTCGATACCGTGTTCGTCATGAACCAATCCTGCGGACGCTCCCAGCTTTGCGCTACCATGCTCTGCGCAGCAAAATTGACGATATATTCCGGTCTTTCTCTCTCGATCCAATCAAGGATTTCAGTCAAATTTTTGTTTAGATCGAGCTGTAGAAAATGATAACGGTCGTTTGCGCGCCACTTGTACGGCAGAAAGGCGCTTGCAGGTTCGCTGGAGCGACTCATCCCCGTCACATCGGCATTTTTTGAAAGGGCGAAATCCACAAAACTTGCGCCTGAAAATGAATTGCTACCGATAACTAGCAGTTTCAGCATGGATAGCCTCATCGTTTATTTCTAATTCAGGCGGATTGCGGTAGAGCCATTGCATCAGCATATGGCCGACGATCATTTGTAAATCTTCAGAAAGCTGCATATCATCGACAGCAAAATGGATCGGGACATCCGCCAAGGCCTTGCATGCTCCGCCGGAAAAGCCCAGCACGGCATACGATTTGATGTTCATTTTTTTTGCCTCTTGGAGGACTGCCTGGATGTTTGCAGAATTGCCGCTTCCGGAAAATGCGATCAGTAAATCCCCCGATCTTCCAAAGACAGCCAATTGCTTGGCGAAGATTTGCTCATAGTCAATGTCATTGGCAAGGCATGTGATGACGGCCGGGTTGGCAGAGAGCGCATGCACCCGCATCCCAAGCTGGGAATGACCGCCGATCCCATACAGATAATCGTTTGCCAGATGGATCGCATTCGCTGCACTTCCGCCATTACCGCAAAGGAAAACCTGCCTATCTCTTTCCCAACATGTCTGCAAATCAAAAGCAAGTTTTTCGACTTTACCCCAGTCGCTGGCAGCGAGGATCGCCTGCAAACGCTGTGAATAGTGCTGAAAAGAGTGCTGTGGCTTCTCGTGATCGTTCATGCCGTTGCTCCCTCCAATACCACTTGCTTCATCCATTTCAGATTGTAAAAGCGGTCTTCGTCTTGACAAATCCCCCCTTGGAATTTGGCAATGATCTCCTGAATGGCGTCTTCCACTGTTTTCTTAGGTCTAAAGCCCGTCGCGAGCAGCTTGTCTGAATTGACTCGATAGCACCTGGGATCATTGGATGGAGTCACAGCAATTTCAACGGGGACATGTCTTGTGACCAATTGTGCGATGTCGAGAATGGAGATGTTTTCAAATCCCGCGTTGTAGATTCCCGTGTGTTCGGGATGATCCAGCAAATGCAAGTACACATCCGTGATATCATCGATATGAATATTGGGCCGGGTCTGATCGCCGCCGAATACCGTTATGCGGTGT
>JAZJZV010000161.1:2786-3112 GCA_040389485.1 Chlamydiota bacterium | reverse complement strand
CGAGACGAAGTCCGGCGGGGGAAACCGAGCGCACGAGCAGCCGACGGCCTCAGATCGCACAGCAAAATCGCTCTCGCAGGAGAGCCCGCACCCGATAGACCTTTGCTAAAAGGTCTACGGTGGGGCGTGGGGGAGAACAGGGCTTTGCCCGGCCCCCCGACGAGGACGCGATTTGGCAAAGCGAGGTGAGGCTCAACGGGGGTCGCAGGGGACGTGGGCGTGCCGCACGTCACCCGACATGTCTCTTCCGGCCACCTTCTTCTCTTTTAAAAAAATGAATCCATCTCCTGAACCTTGCTGTTTCCATAGGAGCCATTTTCCCAAAT
>JAZJZV010000161.1:0-2776 GCA_040389485.1 Chlamydiota bacterium | reverse complement strand
TTTAAAAAATGACCATCTCCTTTAGAAAACATGAGTGAAAATGCTTTTTTTCGCGCCAGATGCACAAAAAAAAAGGCAGCAGGCATTAGGCCTGCTGCCTTAGAAGTGAAAACTAGCTCTGCTTATGCTTTCTGAGCTACTGCTGCTGGCGCTTTTTGCGCTTCATCAGCTGGCTTTGTGCTTGAGCAGAAAATCTTGGCGAGGATTGCACCAATTGCCAAAAATGCACCAGCGACGATGATCTCTTTTTGGTTGTTCTGAGCGAATTCTTTTCCTTTTGCAAAGTAAGGAGCAGCAAATTCAGCCACTTTTTGAGCGACTTGTTTTGCTGTTTCTGCTGCTGAAGAGCAGAAGTTTGCAAAAGATGTTCCTACTTGTGATGCGAAAGCAGTGACGTTCTGGCAAAAGCTGTTATTTTGAACTGGTTGTGCAACTGACATGGTGACCTCCTGATAGAGAGTAATTTGTTGTCGTAAACATTTCTCTCAGAGAATTTGTTCTGATGCAAACAGCATAACGCAAACCGATTTTGAGGAAAACCCCTTTCGAGAAATCCCCCGCCTCCATTAAGTGTTTGCTAAGAACGCTCCAGCTGTTGGAGTTCTCTTGAAACTGCGCAAAAGTATAGCTCATCCTCGATTATTGTAAAGAGCAGATTAAGGTTGTGTTAATTTTCTCCAAGACAATCTCCCCTTCCTCCGTGAGATGATAGAGCCAATACCAGCTGAGAAAATTGAGAGTTTCCACTGAAAAATGTACATCTCCCTCTTTTTCGATCGCAGTCACTCGCGTTCCTGCTTGCACTTCAATGCGCATAGCGCCACGGAAAGTGACATTCTCTGCATAGAACTCTCCATTTCCATGGATGATGATCTCGCACGACTCATTGCGTTGGATTTCATTTTTCCAATAGACATTAGCTACAGAGCGATCGATTCCGGCATTTTCCACCGTGACGTTAATCAGTTGGCAACGACCTATGCGATCGCTATAGAGAGAAGAACCATCGCTGCATTTTTCTTTCAAAGGATCTTGCGCGGTGATGCGCAGACTTCCATTCAGATCTAGCGCCTCGACATTCACCTCGGCAATTTCAAGCAGAAGTTCGCTGCCCTTGTGCAAAGTCCCCTTGCGCAACTTTTGCCTAATTACGTCATAAACCGGACCGAGAGCAGGATGGTATTGAAAGAGAAAGTTAGGTCCTCTTGCAATGTACTCTTCCATGCTCTGCAGCTCCGGCAATGTGAAAGCGCAATGGAGTGTTAGCAGCTCGCGTGCATTCTTGAGAAGATCCCAATAACACCCTTCAGGCGTTTCGAGGAGAGATCCACTGCTCTGATACTCTTTCTTTGCCGTAGAGATCGTCTTGTGCCGATGTTGATAAGTGATGTAGGTGCTGAGCTTTGAGAGCGCTTCATTTTCGCAGGCGGGCAATGGCTGATCGAATTGCTGAATAAAACTATCTGCGATGTTTTGCATCGTGGACTCAAGGCGAACAACCTCTTTTTCCACGCTGGCGCCATCAGCACCCACAAATGTCATTTTCTTTAGGTTGACGAGCATCCCAGGAATCGGAGAGGACTCCACTTTCCCACTCACTGCAGCAATGTCGGCAAAGAGGATGTTCGTATTGGAAGGGTACTGAGAAAATGCGCTTCCCTGCTCAACGGGACAATCTTCAATCCCAAACTTCAGAAAGTCGCAGTATTCGATGCTCGTCAGACAATACTCAAAACTCCCTTCTTTCGGCCTTTCGATGAGAACATTCACACCTTCTGCGGACTGCACCTGTCTTGGACAGGATGCAAAACCAAATGCCTTGTCTTCAGCAAATCCAACACCGCAGAATGCTAAGAGTCCGTAGTCGACACCGGAAATGGGATTGTTGATTTGCCGCACCAGTACTTTCTTCCTGCCAAGTTCCTCAAGCCAATCGAACACGCCCTCATCTTTGGCCACTTTCCACATGACACCATGTCCACCCGGTTTCATCAGGATTCTCCCCGACTCTCCCAAACACCACTGACCGAATCGATCCATCGTGGGAACTAAGGGCTGGCAGAAAAAGCGAAACAGCTCTTTTGAGCGTCCAAACCACCCCTTTTCTTCGCAGATGCTCAGAATTTGCCGATGGTTGTCCTTCTCTGACGAGGTCATCATGGCAATCGGAGTCTGCACTTGCTCGCCAAACAGATGATAATACAAGTACTCGCGCGCTTCGACATCGCGTATCAGCCCCTCGAGAAGTGTCCTGCCGCAGAAGGGCAGCTTCGCTGCCGGAAGCGGTTGTCCTGTTTCCGCGTCGCAAAACCGCAAGCGGTCAGCAGCGCCTCCAACGGGATAGATTTCACCGAGAAGTGGCAATGCGAGAATCCCCTGAAGAATGAAAGAATTGACGTGGTCAGTTGGCTCTGAAAGATCGATCCCTTGGGGGCGATGGTAGGAGGCCTGCTTTGATGGAGCTGAATTAGCTTCGACCTGGGACTCTGAGAGCAAGGAGAGCATCTTTTGGTGGTAACCGACGATCCCTCCTATGGCTGAATAAAAGGTCTCTACCGGCAACAGTTCCGGACAGATGGACCTTTCCATCCCTTCGACGAGTGCATGCTGTCCGATTGCAACTAAAGATTTGAAGATGACCTCCTCTTCTTCCAAAAGGTGGCCGCAGGAGCTCTGCTTTTGCAACCATCTCTGCACTTCGGCATCCTGGTTGAGCAGCTCGATCCGCTCGCGACGTTGCGCGCACTCTTTGAGCATTTGAACCAAAACAACTAAC
>JAZJZV010000160.1:0-4358 GCA_040389485.1 Chlamydiota bacterium | reverse complement strand
TCGGCATTGGCTCCGATGAGAGAATCGGCAGACACTTTCTCTATGCTGGCGCTGGATTTGGAGGCTCTTGCTTTCCCAAAGACATCCGCGCGCTCTGCTCCATGGGAAAAGAGGCTGATGCACCGATGTGCATTTTGGAACAGGTCGATGTCGTCAACGAACGGCAGAAACACGTGCTCGGTGAAAAAGTACAATCCTATTTCGAACCACTGGGCGGCCTTGCGGGAAAAACGATTGCCGTCTGGGGTCTTGCCTTCAAACCCGATACCGACGATATGCGCGATGCCCCCTCTCTCGTCCTCATTGAAGATCTGCTATCTCAAGGAGCTGTGGTGCGCGTCTTCGATCCCGTAGCGATGTCCAATGCACAAAAAATCCTTGGGCAAAAAGAAGGAATTACATTTTGCTACGATGAATATGATGCCGCATCTAGCGCCGATGCGATTGTCCTCGTCACCGAATGGAAGCAGTTTCGCTTCGTAGACTTTAAAAAAGTTGCCCCTTCGCTGAAGCGCAAGGTCCTCTTTGACGGCAGAAACCAATACAATCCCATCGAAATGAACGCGTTGGAGTTCGACTACTACGGAATTGGGATTCCTCCGATCGGACAAAGCGCTCACCAACTCATCGGCGGATGCCATGGAGCTTGATCAAACTCTCATCGCGATGCGCAGCGCAGTCGATCGCACACTCGAGGACCTACTCACCGCATCCGACGCGCTCCCCTACGCAAGTCTATTCAGCGCCGCCCAGTATACAGCTCTCAGTCCAGGAAAGCGCTTAAGGCCTATTCTGACATGCATCGTGGCTACGGGGTATGGAGCCCCAATAGAACATGCTCTTGCTCCCGCCTGTGCCCTCGAAATGATCCATGCCTATTCTCTCATTCATGATGATCTCCCCTGCATGGATAATGATGTCCTGCGCAGAGGACGGCCGACACTCCATAAAGTGTATCCCGAGTGGCACGCTCTGCTCGCTGGCGATTTTTTGCTCACCTATGCTTTTGAAGTCTTAGCGACAGCTCCCCACCTTTCTTCTGATCAAAAGTTAAGCCTTGTGGCCACCCTCGCCAAGCACGCAGGTGCGCATGGAATGATCGGCGGACAAATGGTCGATCTTCTCTCCGTTGGAAAATCGATCGATTACGCCACACTCGAAATCATGCATCTCTATAAGACAGCCTCGCTCATTGTGGCCGCAGTCATTTCCGGAGCCACCATCGCTAAGGCGCCGGCTGCCGACCTGCCCCATCTGCAAACAGCTGCAGAGAGCATTGGATTTGCCTTCCAGCTCATTGACGATGTCCTCGATATAGAGGGCTCAGAACTGGAGATCGGCAAACCTCTGGGCTCCGATGCGCAAAAGCACAAGCCCACCGCCGTAACACTTCTCGGAATTCAAAAATCAAAAGAGGTCGCAGAAGAGCTCCTTCAAAAAGCCTACCTCTCCCTAAAATCTCTCTCCCAACCCCTTCCGCTACTAACAGAACTTTTCGATCAAATGATCCGCCGCAAACGGTAAATTTGACAAAAATCACCTATTTCTGAACAATTTCAATTAAATGCAATATCGCTGCGAATAAATTGATGAATGTATTTCGAACAACAAAACGACAAGATGAGGCAGCACTGCTAGAGAAAGTCCGTTCCCACGCGAGCGGGCATCTAGTAGATGCCGATCTCGCCAGTATTTTAAAGCAGGCGCCCTCCGTACTCGAGCGCTTTCTATGTGGACGCGCATCCAAGCGGATGTTCGACATCCTCTTTAGCCTATTGGCTCTCTTGATTGGCATCCCCATTTTCCTCTGTATTGCTTTGCTCGTCAAAATCAGCTCTCCGGGCCCCATTTTTTACTGCAGCCTGCGCATTGGACGCAACGGAAAGCTGTTCAAGTTCTGGAAATTTCGCTCCATGTACCGCGATGCCGATGAAAAGCTGGAGCACTTGCTCAGTTCTAACAAAGACCTGCGCAAAGAATGGGCGAAGTACTACAAATTGAAGAATGATCCCCGCCTCACCCGGATTGGAAGGTTTTTGCGCAAAACGTCGCTCGATGAGATCCCCCAATTCTGGAATGTGCTCGCCGGCGACCTCAGCGTTGTTGGGCCAAGGCCCTATTTGCCTCGGGAAGAGGAAACAATCCGCAAGATTATCGGCGCTCAAATTGCCGAAATGCTCTCTGTCCGCCCTGGCCTAACGGGCATTTGGCAGACATCGGGAAGAAGCTTCCTCACCTTTGAGCGCAGAGTGCAACTCGATTTGCAATACGTCAAGGAACGCTCTTTTCTCTACGATATGCGGCTCGTCGCCAAAACAATCCCCATGCTGGTGTTCCCCAAGGGAGCCTTCTGAAATGAGATCCGTCCCCCTTCTTTTTTCTTTTTTCCTCGCTCTGACAGCCTCACTCTTTGGCACTCTTTTTTTCCCCCACATCCGTCTCCTCACCTTCTCCCCTTTCCTCGCTCTTACCTACAACCGCACCTCGCTTGTTTCAGCAATGTGGATCGCCTCAATGTGCGGACTCATCCTCGATTTGACAAGCTCTGAGCTCAGAATCGGCACGAACGCGCTCAATTTCTGCATCACCACTCTCTTTCTCTACCGTCAAAAGAAGCACTTTTTTGAAGACAAACTTCTCGCCCTCTCCTTATTCACGGCCCTGATCAGCACAGTCTCCACCGTCGTGCAGCTCTTTTTGTCTTCCATTTTCGGAAGAGCTTTCCGCTTAACGGTAAAACTTCTCTTTACCGATTTAATCGCCATGCCGCTCGTCGATGCCGTCTATGCATTTCTCTGGTTTAGCTGCCCCATCCTACTCTATGCCCACTGCAAGCGTGTAGGTCTTAGGCATATCCTTGCCCAGTTGCGTAAACTATTGCCCAAAATCCCCAAGCGCAAAACAGGCGCTGGCTCTGATTAAATTTGCGGTTTTTTGATCTGCCCAATACAATTCAATTATGAAAGATCTGCATCCATCTGCTTCCGAGTATAGCGTCATCGCCATCCAGTCCGCCTTAGCAGCAGGTGAGCTGCTTCGGCAGGGCTTCGGCACCCAATTTCTCATCGAATCTAAGCCAGGCAGACAAAACCTCGTCACCGAATACGACAAAGCCTCAGAGAAAAAGATCATCTCCGCCATTTTAGAGCGCTACCCCGACCATAACATCCTCGCTGAAGAGAGCGGCCAATTCCAAAAATCCACAAGCCCATACACTTGGATCATCGATCCTTTGGATGGCACCGTCAATTTTGCACACAACGTCCCCATGTTCTGTATCAGCATCGCTGTCGCCTGCGAAAATGAAATTATCAGCGCCGTCGTCTACCATCCCCTCCTCCAAGAGCTCTTTTTCGCAGAGAAAGGCATGGGAGCCTTTCTCAATGGAACACCGATTTCCGTAACAAAAAATGATCAGCTCTCTGGATCGCTACTTGCAACGGGATTTCCCTATAATGTCGACAAAAACCCTCACCACTGCATCGAAAGTTTCACTCGGTTGCAAGCGCAAGGAATCCCCATCCGCCGCATTGGCTCCGCAGCCCTCGACATGAGCTATGTTGCTGCTGGTAGATTTGATGGCTATTGGGAAGTGAGTCTGCATCCTTGGGACATGGCAGCGGGCAAACTCCTCGTCGAAGAAGCGGGAGGAAAAGTATCTCATTACGATGGATCGCCACATAAAATCTTCTGCAATGAAACGATTCTGGCAACAAATGGAGTACTCCATCCCCTGTTGATCAAGCACCTGAACGCAAAAGAGGTTTAAATGTTACTCGATGGAACAAGTGTTGCCCAAACAATCGAACAGAACATCGCGGAAGCAATTGCCGCATCCTCTCACCGCAAGCCCGGCCTGGCCTTTGTTCTCGTAGGAGATAATCCCGCTTCTCGCACCTACATCCGCATGAAAAAAATGCGATGTGCGGAGGTTGGAATCGTTTCCTTTGACTGCGAACTGCCCGCCACCACCTCTGAAGAGGATCTTCTCAAGCACATCGATGCCCTCAATCGCAATCCCGAAGTGGATGGCATCCTCGTCCAACTCCCTTTGCCAGAACACATCAACCTCCCCAAAATTCTCTCCGCAGTCGATCCTGCAAAAGACGTCGATGGATTCCACCCCATCAATGCCGGCAAATTGCTCATGGGCGAGCGCGATGGATTCATTCCCTGCACCCCTCATGGAATCCACGTCTTGCTCCACCACTACCAAATCCCTTTGCTCGGCAAACACGTCGTCATCGTAGGCAGGAGCAATATCGTCGGCAAACCTCTGGCAGCGCTTCTCATGCAAAAAGCCCCGAACTGCAATGCCACCGTTACCGTCGTCCATAGCCTCTCTGAAAACTTGGGCA
>JAZJZV010000159.1:0-2414 GCA_040389485.1 Chlamydiota bacterium | reverse complement strand
GAAGACGCACGCAAAAGGCGGACAGAAGAGTTTTTACAACCTTATTTCACTAAGATTGATGAGATCATGCAAGGCAGCAACGGGATCTTAGAGAAAGTCAATGCTTCTCAAGACCTAATGGTGCAGTTTTCTGAGGAAGCAGATGAAAAGGGTGATGATCTAGGGGATGAGGTGTGTGTGCTGCTCGTCGATCGCCTTGCTCATTCAATTGAGCAACTTAAAGCGGAACTTGAGCCTTTGAGAATTGCTGCAGAAGAAGAAAAAGCGGCAGCAGAAGCTTCTAATGGCTTAATTCAACTGGCTAAAGCGATCGAAGGAGGGGATAAAGAGAGCATCAACGCCGCATTTGCCCGTCTTGACATTGATCAGCAATATGAGATTGCTATCAATAGACTAGGTTTTCCAAGAAACGTACTCAATAAGAGACTATTTGGCCCGTTCACTGAATGGAGTGCAGGTCAAGGCAAACAGTACGATGCTGTGGCAACAAAAGCTGCCATTGATCAGATGAAAGGACCCGCGCAGCTGGACAAAACTGACACCTTTGAGGCTCAGTCAGCTGCTTTAACTACACTATTGGATAAGTTGAAGGAGCTCAATGCAGCTGTTCGCGAAGAACTGCAACAGGAAGCTACAGACGGAGTGGCACAGACATCTCAGCTCGCCGATGATGATGACGAGCTCGTACAGGCTCTAGCATACTCAATGGGTGAAACAGTAGGATCTTCCTCCTCAGCATATTCGAGCAGCTCTTCATCTTCTTCGAGCAGCACCTCTAGCTTGAGTGTGGACGCAGAGAGAGAAAGAGGCGCATATGCGAAAATCGGAGAATTAGCCGAGACATTGGGAAATATGATAGAGTTTTCCACCTTCGAACCAGAGGTTGTTCCCCAACTCAAACTACTTGGCGAGCAACTGAAAGAATTTGATAATACCCAGGCTGCCAAAGCAGTTTATATCGAATTCAGCCTTTTGTTGAGATCGGAGTTATACATATCTCCCGCAACCGTGAGAGATCTCCAATATGTCAAAGGTGTCTTCCAGGGAACAGTCACGCCTTCTGGAAATCCAGAACCCATCGACGAGTCCTATCTCGCCTCGGTGCGATTACAGGCGCTCAATAACGCGATCAATAAGAACTTATTCAAACAGTAATCTACTGGTTCAGGGGAAACATACGCGTGTTTCCCCTGTTATATCGAACGTAACTCAAGGGCTTCTTCAAGTTGTTTTTGCTATAGATTCTGTTTTGATGTATTGCTCAACGGACTCTCATCCTCTAAATAGTTAATCATTTTTTTAACATCTGCCCCAAACCGCTTTTTTTCTCCCCAGGAATCGGAGATTCTTTTAAGATGTTCCTTCAATGTCTGGAGGTCATCTATGAAGTACTGTGAAGCGGTCTATCAGAGCAAGCGGTGGAAGACGCGGGAAGTGAAAGTGGGCAAGGTAGGAGTGGGGGGGAATAACCCTGTCCGCATCCAGTCGATGACGACCTCAAGCACCAGGGACGTTGAAGCCACAGTGGATCAAATTATTCGCTTGGCGGACTCGGGCTGTGAAATTGCCAGGGTGACCGTACAGGGGATGAAAGAGGCCGATAGCTGTGAAGGGATCAAAAACAGGTTGATTCAAAAAGGGTATGATATCCCTCTAGTCGCTGATATCCACTTTTACCCGCCTGCTGCCATGCGAGTGGTGGATTTTGTCGATAAGGTGAGGATCAACCCCGGCAATTTTGTAGACAAGCGCGCCAGCTTTGTCGTTCTCGAATACGACGATGCTTCCTATCAAGCGGAAATTGAGAAGATCGAAGAGGCATTCACCCCCCTTGTAGAGAAGTGCATTCGACTCAAACGTTCGATGCGCATCGGAACCAACCATGGCTCTCTATCTGACAGGATCATGAATCGCTACGGCGACACGCCCTTTGGCATGGTGGAATCCGCACTTGAGTTTGCGCGTGTGTGCCGCAAGCTCAACTACCATGATATCATTTTTTCAATGAAAGCGAGCAATCCTATCGTGATGGTGCAGGCGTATCGCCTCCTCGTTGCAGAAATGATGAAGCTGGGGTGGGATTACCCTCTGCATTTGGGAGTGACTGAAGCTGGTGAAGGGGAAGATGGTCGTATCAAGTCAGCTGTAGGCATCGGAGCCCTGCTTCTCGATGGGATTGGCGATACCATCCGCGTCTCACTCACTGAAGACCCCTGGCTTGAAATCGATCCTTGCCAAAGACTTGTCAAATTTGCAGAAAAATATCAAGGCAAAGGCATTGAACCCTTCTTGGAAACTCATCGGGATATCAGCGCAATTACAAGACGTCCTGTGGTGCTCTCACAAGAATGTTCACTGCACCGCGATGGCACAGTCATTTTACAAGTGACGCCCGAAGATCTTCAGAGAGAAGA
>JAZJZV010000158.1:5076-6976 GCA_040389485.1 Chlamydiota bacterium | reverse complement strand
AAAAGTCCTCCTGTGATTGTGAGGACAACCATCGCGGCAATGATCGATACCCGTTTCTTCATCATTTGCCTTTTATTTAGTGATATAGACGCACTGATTTTCAAAATCGATATAGACCAAGTGCCTATAAAGGAAGTCCATCCCAAGGATTCCATCTACTTCAGAGGAAGTATCAACTGTAATAGGATATGGGTAGAGCTTTGGGCTTCCAAACTCGTCATTGCCTATTCTAAAGGTTCTCGTTGTTAAATAGGGAGGCTCAACTTGGGTAGAGAGTGATTTGATAAGTGTTTTGCCGGTTGTGGTACCCAACGAAAATCGCGTAGTTCCCAGATCAGTTTCGATGGATAAAACCACCCCGCCCGGCCCCAATGTGAGTGGAACTTGCACCCAGTCTTCTCTCCCATAACCGACCCTTTCGATATCCTTAAATCGGTTACACATGATGAGTGTGGATTTGCGAAAATCGAGCAAAAGATTGTGCTTTATAAGCAATGGTCTCCCAATGACGCCTACTTCACTTTCGTCCATGGCTTCGACTGCAAGCACGTCCTTAAACGTCAGCTTACCAATAGTCACCTCTTTCAGTCGATACGACCTAACCTCACTCCCCGTTGCTACCCGCACTTTGCCAGCATCCTTTTTCTTTAACTGCTCCAAGATGGTTTTGCTTAAGCAGAGAGGGAATTCCGATCCAAGGTTCAATTTCAAGGGATAGCTATGCCCTTGAATCTCAACTTCTGTAAAAGGAATGTTTCCAGAGTCTAAAGAGACGAATACACGGTTGTAAGTTGCTGGACTATCGAACAGTTGCCAACACAAAATAGTAGACAGGCCGGCAATTAATACAATGGCAAATCCAATTCTCTTTTTGTGATGTTTGAACATTTCCATTAATTATTAAACTCGTAGGTTCCTCGGGCTTCGACAGATCCTTTTACCTTTCCGTCGCTATCGCGAGAGATTTCTCCGGACATGCGCCCTGAAAATCTTCCATCATCTGACTTTCCACTCAATGAGATATCCGCCGAAGATTTTCCATCAGTGTCCGCTTTTGCTCCAGCGGAAATTTCTCCGCACAATTCAACAGAGTCTTTTGCGAATACAGCATCGTTTACATGAGTGGACATAGGGGAAATTGGTTGTTTGAGAGATTTTCTTGCTTTTGATTTGAGTTTGATAAGGGTAGACAAAACTTCGCGGTCTTCACCTGACATTGATTCTTTAAACTGATCGCAGTTGACGCCAACTAGGTGGGCGAGATGACGGTGGAAAGATGTATGCAGGCAATCTTCTACAAGGGCATTCTTTGCATAGAAGAAAAGTGGATCGTAAAGCTCGGGGAGATGTAGGAAGATTGTACTGACGAAGGATTGGTATTCTTGGATGGCATCTAGAGCTAATTCTCTATCCGGAAAGTCTGTTTCTATTTCTGCATTTAAAAACGAGGAGGTGTTTTCAATTTCACAATGGGCTTCGTACCATGCTTTCAAGGTATTTTCAAACGTTTGCTGTTCGGTAGGCGTGGACAAGATATCGTCAACAGCAGCTTGGATTTTTTCTGCAGATCGGTGAATTTTTGTGTAAATCCGATCGATCGTTTCCGCATGCAAAGAGAGAATGGGTGTGAAAAATGGAATGAACAAAACCAATGAGAACTGACGCATGAAACTCATGAAAACCTCCTCAACAGCGATAGCGGGTTTGGATTTACGAGATCGTACTCAGTTCTTTGAATAACGTTCAAAGAAAAAATGCATCAAGCGGAGACGCTGGCAGCATGCGGACGGAACGCGAGGGCTGCTTTCAGTCGGCTGGTTAAAGGGGGATGGGAGAGATCTTTTCGGCTATCGCCGGAGTAGGTGATTTGTTCCTGCCGCTCAGCAACCCACTTGATTTC
>JAZJZV010000158.1:2279-5066 GCA_040389485.1 Chlamydiota bacterium | reverse complement strand
GGGCATTGTCACCTTTAAAATGTCGGCGTGGGTGGAGGTTTTAAAAAATCGCCAAAAACCAATTTCTTCTGAGAGATAGCGAATGGCTCCTGCGTTTGTCTGAAGGGTTTGGATCGACGTCCGATCTGCTCTGCTTTCCTGAGAGCGGCTGAGGAGATAATTTTGACTGAGGTTAATGACCGGTTCCAGGACGAGTAGTGCCAAGGGAGAAATCGCAAAAAAGAAAACCGTTTGGACAAGCATTGCTGCCGCCATGAAAGCCACGCTCCGCACGTTGTCATGATGCTTGATATGTGCCAACTCATGGGCGAGAACGAAGTCTATCTCTGGGTTAGTTTTACTGTTAAGCAGGGAAGGGCCAATTTTGATAATGGAGGGTTTGCCAAAAAGGCTGGCGCCGAAGGATCCTTCTTCTGAGAAAAGTCCCGCATAGAGATGGACTTCTTGTTTTATCCCCATTTTTTGGGCGAGCGTCTCCACTCTATCGAGAGCGTAGAGCAATTGGTCAGTAGAGGGAACCAGTTTTGCATAATCGGAATGGCAGGGAAAAAGCTTTCCCGATGCGATACTTTCCCGCGTGATCCTACTTACGCTTCGGTCACTGTCTGCTAGGGCTGCTCGATCTGGATTTGCAAAGGACTTCAGTTGGCAGTAAATTTCCCACGGCCTTAGAAAGGGCTTAGTCGCCGATTCTTTGAGGATGACCCAAAAGGCATATTTGAAGTCTAGAAACCGTTCTCGAATCTGCGATGAGGGTGGTGCCGTTGCTAAAGAAATTGTAGACATTATTCGACTCTCTTTTTTTATGGATAAATTGTAATCTGAAACAAACGTTTTTTAATAGGGTGAATTTTAAGATTGTACAATGTATGCCGAACGCAACTCAAGAATCGGCATGGTAAAATATTTTCTAATTTCTCCGCGTCCCTGCGGCTTTGCGTTGTTCTTTACCGTTTAGTGAAAAGTGTGCGGCAGCACGGCGTCAATGGGGCGGCTGAGGAACAGCTTGCTGAGGGATGAAAACTTGCTGGGGTCTTCGGAGACGATGAACTGGTGCTGGGGAGGCTGCGTGGCAGGGTTGAGCCAATTGCGCTCGGTGAGGAGGGTGCGGATTTTCTCGGCGCAGGCGTAGGAGGGATCGATGATCTGGACGTGGGAGCCGAGTTCTTGCTGGATGAGCGATTGCAGCAAGGGATAATGGGTGCAGCCGAGGAGTGCAGCATCGATTCCCTGACCAGCCAGAGGGTGGAGGTAATCGCGGACGGCAATCGTGCTGAGAGCGTGTTCGATGTACCCTTCTTCGACGAGGGGAACAAAGAGGGGGCAGGGGATGCTAATGATCTCGAGCTCAGGGCAGCGCGAGCGGAGCTCGTGCTGGTAGATTTGGGAGTTGATTGTGGCGCGGGTAGCTAGGAGGGCGAGTTTGCCTTTAGGGAGGCGCTCACAGATCTCTTCGATGGCCACTGTAGTGATCCCGACGACGGGGATGTTGTAAAGGGCCTGGATATTGGCGATAGCTCCTGC
This sequence comes from Chlamydiota bacterium, assembly GCA_040389485.1. Lineage (GTDB taxonomy): Bacteria > Chlamydiota > Chlamydiia > Chlamydiales > Rhabdochlamydiaceae > JAZJZV01. The sequence continues at coordinate 3,542 of JAZJZV010000158.1, read as the reverse complement.
GGAGCAGGAGGTGTTGCAGGCGATGACGAGGGTCTTGATATCGTAGGAGGAGAGGTAAGCGGCATTTTCGAGGGAGTAGCGCAGAATGGTTTCTGGCGTTTTGTTGCCATAGGGCAGGCGCGCGGTGTCGCCGAAGTAGATGATTTTTTCATTCGGGAGCAATTGTTCGATGGCGCGCATAACGGTGAGGCCGCCGAGTCCCGAATCAAAAATCGCAATGCTGCTCGATGGGTTAGGTGGGGTCATCTCGTAGTTTTAACTCCTGGCCAATCACAATTTTATCGCTAGTGAGCTTATTGATCTTTTTGAGGGTATCGACGGGAACTTGATGGAGTTTGGCGATTTTTTCGAGGGAATCTCCCGCCTTGACTTTGTAGGAGGCAGTTGCTGAGGGAGTTTGGCCGATGGCTTTCGAGATTGTCGTGAGGGTGTTTTTCAGCTGGGAGACGTTGTCGAGTTGTTTGGTGTGGGAAGCTGATTGTTGCTCGAGCGATTGGATTTTCGTAAGGGCTTGGTGTGTGGTGGTGTTCAAAGTACGCAGGTCGGCACTCACTTTCTCGAGGGTTTTTTCGAGAGCAGAGATTCTGCTCTCGAGCGTTGCCTGAGGGGTAGTTTGAGTTTTACCCGCCTCCTGCTTGCGCATCTTTTCATCGAGAATGTTCATGTCGACTTGCGTCGTTTTGAGGGCGTACTTGATGTCCTCAATTTCGATGCGGATTTCATCCAAAGTGGGGTCGTGGGGACTCGCGTTGGCAAAGAGAGGACCTGCCATTAGGAGTAGTGAGATGAAATGCCGCATCGTCATCGTTTCCTTTATTTTTGATAGATCTTAAATTCCGCACGGCGGTTTTTCGACCATGCCTCGGCATTGTTATGCGTGTCGAGGAGGCGCTCTTTGCCATAGGAAATGGTGTGGATCTGTTCAGCGTCGACTCCCTTTTGCACGAGGAGAGTGCGCACGTAGTTGGCGCGTCTAGCTCCAAGCGAAAGGTTGTATGCCTCAGGTCCTCTCTGGTCGCAGTTGCCTGAAACAAAGAGGTAAGTGTCGGGATGCGACTTCAGATAAGCAGAAATCCTTTCAATGGTGGAGAGGTACTCTTTGTCGCGGAGGATGTGGTCATCGGTTTTGAAGTAGACATTTTTGAAAATGGCTGCTTCGCTTCCAACGGGTGTGTGGAATCCATCGACGCCTGGAATGCGGCTGCCTCTTTCACCGGGAGAGTTTTTGGGCTGCGGGATAGCGCCATCGACAAATTGGACGCG
>JAZJZV010000158.1:0-2269 GCA_040389485.1 Chlamydiota bacterium | reverse complement strand
GCGAAGATCTTCATCTTTGAGGGCGACGAAATCGTCGTCTGCCTGATTGAAGAAGCTATCTTCCTGGGCGAGTTCATCATTGCCCCAGAGCGAGCGTGCACTTCCTTTATAGTTGCCGGCTGTGGAATTGTCATCCCAGACGTTTCCATTGTTTTTTCTGCAACCTGTCGCAACTGCGCAGACAAGGGCGCAAAGAGCTGCGATGAGTAAACGTGAATGTTTCATTTTTTCCTCTCTATTTTCCCCACGAAGGGTAATGTTTTTTTCCGTGGCCGCGGCTAATTTTGGTGGCCTCGGGCTGATTCAAATTGGCAATGTAGAGTTCAGTTTCGGAGCCATCGCAGGAGTTGAACACGAGGTGCAAACTGTCGGGAGCCCAGCTGGGATTTTCCTTGTTGCCGGGGCCGCTCGTCAGCTGCCATTCTTCTTGCGTGGCGAAGTCGTATATCCAGATTTGCCGTATACCATTTGTTTTAGCACTATAGGCTAATTTTGTGCCATCGGGAGACCAAGCGGGGCAGGAACTCTCCCGGTTTTGGATGGTGATCATCCGGGCGGTGGCGCGCTTTTCTGAAGGTGCTGTCGGGATGATGAAGATGCGCATGCCGCCATCTTTGTCGGAGACGAATGCCACTTGGCTGCCATCAGGGCTAAATGTGGGTGAGGCTTGCGTCGATCGCGGATAGGAAAAGAGCTGGATCGGTTTTCCCACTTCGCCGGTTTTGGGATCCATCGGTTGCAGAAAGAGGTCGGTTCTGCCGCCAGCATCGCAGATGAAGGCGAGCTTGTCGCGCTTGGCAGAGATCGCAGGAAGCAGCTGGTTGCCGCGCAAATCGATGAGTCTTTTGCCCTCTCCCCCTTTTAGTGAGCCGAGGTAGATTTTGGGCTGGCCCATCTTATAGCTAACGTAGAGGAAGCTGTCGTTTTTGTAGCGCGGATGGTCCGGGATGCAGACGGGCGTGACGGAATAGCTGTTGTCATGGGTGACCTGGCGGGCATTGGCGCCGTCCCAATCGCACTCCCAAATTTCGGAGAGCCATCCCTTGCCGTCGGATTGCTGGGTTTTGCTTTGGTAGGAATAGAGGATGCGGGTACTTGCCACGCCGTCCACTTGAAAGAGAGCCTTCTGGATGACGTCGGAGAGTTTGTGGATGTGGCGTCTGTCGTGTTTGATATCGCCCATGAGTTCGACATCGGAAAATGTTTTCAGTGAGCCTGTCTGTGTATTTAGGAGGGAGATCGTCAGTGAGCGCTGTGTGATCTGACAGCGGATCGCATATGCAGCGCCATAGCCTTTCCACGTCTCGGGACTAAGGGCTTCGGCAATATTTGCTTTTTGGAGGAGCTGTTCTTTTTCTGGGGCTCTAGCGATGAGTTTGGTCGAGCCGTTGTGATCGAAATCGAAATCGAGGACAGACTGGATCTCAGCGATGTAAGCGGGATCGAATGTGGCGTTTTTCGTTTGGATTTTGCCGAGATAGGTAGGCTGCAGCGCGCTTACCGTTTTGAGTTTGACGAGGATTTCCTCCTCCGCAAAGCAGGGAGAGATGAGAAGGAGGGCGGAAAGGACTTTTGAAAAGAGCGACATGGGTTTACTCGTTGCAAAAAGTTAGGACAAACGCGTGCTCGTGTTTGCCTTTTAATTCATGGTCAAATCGGGGAAATCGCATCTTGGGAAGTTCTTGCTGCAAGTACTTCCGATTGGCTTCACTTTGCGTTCCAAGGACGGAGATTTTAGCGACTGTCCCATCTTGACGCAAGGTCAATTGTAATTTGACTTCTCCAAATTCAGGCAATTTTAGTGTCCCATGGAGATGATGCAGCAGGCTATCTGCGTAATTGCCTTCGCTTGCCGTGTCGATTTGTAGTGCGTAAGGAGTGGGTAGCGCCATTTTTCCCTTGGGGACATCTTTTGCCTTATCGGGGTTCTGCTCAATTTTTTCAATATCCTGTTGCAATTGCTTGAGCAGCGCATCTGAAATTTTCGCGCGATTTTCCTGTGGCGGAGCTTTTGCGGCAGGTTTTGCAGGAATTGTTTTATCTGCAATGGCAGGTTGCTTTTTCACTTCTGGTTTTTTGGGGGCAGGCGGTGGTTTCGGCACTGCGGCGGGAGGTTTTTTTGCTGCTGGGGCAGGAGCTGGTTTAGCTATTGCGGGAGGCTGTTTTTGTGCGGCAGGTTTGGCAGCAGGAGGTGTGGCCACTTTCACGGGTGGGGCCAGCGCAACGGTATTAATGCGGAGGGGTTGCTGTTTTTTTTTGCGGAAGAGCT
>JAZJZV010000157.1:0-4111 GCA_040389485.1 Chlamydiota bacterium | reverse complement strand
GAGACGCTGGTCAACGAGCGACTCTAGCTCGTTATGTGAAACGCGTCTAAGCGAGGCTTAGCGGTATCTACTCGTGGGTCGGTTTTTTCAAAACTGACCCACAATCAAATCGTGTAGTTCTGATTAATACGCGTCCGAATCGCATTTCCTGAACCTAATGAGCGCGCGGGGAAATGCTGCGCCCATCGACAAATCAGTTGAAAGGATGGCTCTAGAATTCGCTCGTTGACATTTTCAATCAAAATGTTCACAGTTTCTCCAGTTAACAAAGAAGGGCTTTGCTCGTCACTTTGTGTGAAGGGATGGGCTTGGCTCAAAGAAGAGACCTATGGCATCTGCTCAAAAATACGTACGCTGGTTTCACGCGATTTCCATTCATGATGTTCCCATCGTGGGAGGCAAGAATGCCTCTCTAGGTGAGATGGTTTGTGGTTTAAAAACAAAAGGGATTAAGGTTCCTGGGGGCTTTGCGACGACCTCTGATGCCTACCGGGAATTCCTCAGTTACAATGGACTTGATGACAAAATTGCGAGTGCTCTTCGCGGTCTCAAGGCAAATCCCAAATCGATTAAAGAAAAAGGGCGCAGCATCCGCTCTCTCATTGAAAAAGGGAAATTCCCCGCCAAACTCTCTGCAGAAATATGCGCAGCGTATCACACCCTATCCAAGCAGTATAAGCACACATCGGTCGATGTCGCCGTGCGCAGCAGCGCAACGGCAGAAGATCTTCCTTCTGCGAGCTTTGCCGGACAGCAAGAGACTTTTCTGAATGTGAAAGGTGATAAGCAATTGCTCGAAGCATGCAAGAAGTGCTACGCCTCCCTGTTTACCGATCGCGCAATCACCTACCGCGAGGCGAAGGGGTTCGATCATCTGGATGTCGCCCTTTCGATTGGGATTCAAAAGATGGTGCGCTCTGACTGCGGCAGCTCGGGAGTGATGTTTACAATCGACACGGAGACGGGATTCCGCAATGCATGTGTGATCAATGCGGCATGGGGTCTTGGAGAGAGCGTCGTTCAGGGGATTGTGACACCTGATGAGTACGTCGTGTTTAAGCCGCTGCTCGCAGACAAGCATTACATCCCCATTATCGATCGCAAAATGGGCCGCAAAGAGAAAAAGATGGTCTACAAGGCCAAAGATAAGGGATCTGTACAGATCGTGGCCACGAGCGCGAAAGAGAAAGCGCAAACTGTGTTAAGCGATGAGGACATTATCCAATTGGCCAAGTGGGGAGTCGTCATTGAAGATCACTACGGATGTCCCATGGACATCGAGTGGGCAAAAGATGGAAAAACCGGAGAACTCTACATCGTCCAAGCGCGCCCTGAGACCGTCCAGTCGCAAATAAATGGGGGCAACGTCAAGACCTACTCGCTCACAAAGCGCGGCAAAGTCCTCTCGCAGGGAATGGCGATTGGAGAGGCCATTGTTTCGGGTAAGGCGCAGGTGATCACTCAGCTCTCTGATATCGACAAGTTTGAAAGCGGCAACATCTTGGTCACAGAAATGACATCTCCTGACTGGGTCCCCATTATGCAGCTGGCTAAGGCGATCGTCACCAATCATGGAGGCAGAACCTCGCACGCGGCGATTGTGAGTCGCGAACTGGGCGTCGCAGCGGTGATTGGCACGAGCGATGCGACGAGGAAGATCAAAGATGGACAGACCATCACCCTTTCTTGCGCGGAAGGAGATGTGGGCTACATCTACGAGGGCGAGCTTCCGTTTAAGGAAGAGAGCATCGACTTAAGCACATTGCCCAAAGTGGATACCCGCATCATGATGAACATCGCCAGTCCGCAAGCGGCATTTCGCTGGTGGAGGCTTCCTTGCCAGGGGATTGGACTTGCCCGGATGGAATTCATCATCAATGACATCATCCAGGTTCATCCGATGGCTCTTGTGCACTTTGACAGGGTCAAGAACCAAAAAGAAAAGGCAAAAATTATCAAACTCACGCGTGGCTACGCCGATAAAAAAGAGTATTTTATCGACCAATTGGCGCAAGGGATTGCGAAAATCGCTGCGTCACAATATCCCCATCCGGTGATCGTGCGCATGAGCGATTTTAAAACAAATGAGTACGCCAACCTGATTGGTGGAAGTGTGTTTGAGCCTAAAGAAGAAAATCCCATGCTCGGATTTCGCGGGGCCTCTCGCTATTACAGTCCCAACTACCAAGAAGGGTTTGCTCTCGAGTGCGCGGCGATTAAGCGCGTCCGCGAGAATATCGGTCTTCAAAACGTGATCGTCATGATCCCTTTTTGCAGGACGCTCGAAGAGGCTGACAAAGTGTTGCAAGTGATGGGAAAATATGGCCTCAAAAGAGGCGTCAAGGGACTTGCGGTCTACGTCATGGCGGAGATCCCCTCCAACGTGATTTTGGCCAAGCAGTTCTGTGAGCGATTTGATGGGTTTTCCATCGGATCGAATGACTTGACTCAGCTCACACTAGGTGTGGATCGCGATTCACAAGAGCTGTCCTCGCTCTTTGACGAGCGCAACCCAGCTGTCAAGATGATGATTCAAAACCTCATCGAGACTGCGCACCACTACCAGAAGAAAGTGGGCATTTGCGGACAGGCGCCTAGTGATTTCCCCGACTTTGCAGCCTTTTTGGTGGAAGCGGGAATCGATTCGATGTCGCTCAATCCCGACAGCGTTGTGGGCGTGATCGAGCACCTCGCCAAGAATCAGAAGCCGTCACTGGTAAATGTTGATCGCCACGACACCATTCGCAAACTGAAAAGAATTTCTGCCCGCAAGAGTAAACCAGCAGCCAGCAATCAGGCCGACGTTGATGCTCCAGTTGTACTCAATCGCGGGCGCTAGGTTAAACAGTTCGGAAGAGGGGTAACCCATGACATTGGGGATGCCCCTCGTTTCCCCCACTCTTCCCTTGAAACGCGTTTTATTGGTGTGCGTGTGGAGGATGTCTAGGGCGAGCGCCCAGTGGGGCGTCCATGTGTACTCAAACGCCATGATGGTCGTCACTGATTGGCCTGGGAACACCGTTCCACGGGTGTGGTGGCCCCCGCCATAGGTGTTGTAGTTTTTCACGTGCACGGGCGTTGGCACGGTGTAATCGACGCTGCCTCTCCAATTCAAGAACTGATGGCCCCCGAACCAAAACAAACGAGAAAAGACGATGCCGAAGTTGGGGAGCCAACTTCCGGTGCCGCCGATGTCGGTGCGTTGCTTGTTGGGATTGAGTTTTTGATACTTGCCAATGGGAACCGTGGCAAATAGTGACAGCTTGATGCCAGGCCACCACTTAGCCTGGTTTTGACTCAACAACTGATAGTCAAATCCCCATCCCAGATCATTGACAACCCACGAGGAAGCTCCATGAGTGTGGTTCCAGGAAAATTGGGGATAGATTTCAAAATCGAAATGAGCGGGCAAGCCCACTTGAACATATTCTTGCGATAAGAGGCTGTAAAAATTCTTGGCCCGTTGCGTCTCCCAGTGCGCTCCGTAGGAGCCGTATCTCGTTAAAAAATAGACGTAGGGTTCATAGTTGTAATGACCTGTGGGAACCACATCTCCCGAAGGAGAGAGCAGAGTTCCGGTCAGCCAAGGTGTGGGCCTCTGCTGCTGGATGTCATCAGCGCATATTCCGCTACAAGCGAGCAGTAGGAAATAGGCCACACTTGGCGTCTTGTTGCTATACACGAGACCATCCCACTATTTATTAAACATGCTTTTTGTGTCTTTTTTCATGCCATTTAGAACCGCTTCTTGGCCTACTTATCCAAGTATGGTCCTGCGAAGCAATTCTAAATGGCATGAAAAAGTACTTCAAAAATCATAGTTTTCAAATAGTAGGATAGTCTCATGCCTTAGATATGCCGCTTCTATTGGTAGATGTTGATCGCCACAACGCCGCTTGCAAACTCGAGCGCATTTCTTCCTGCGACGGTGAACCAGCAACCTGCGATGAGACCGACGTTATAGGTGAAGTTGTACTCAAACGCAGGAGCTAAGCTGAACTGCTCGGAAGAGGGACCTCCAACGACATTGCGCACTCCTCGCGTTCTTCCCTTATGTCCTGAAAAGCGGGTTTTATTGTTGTGTTGATATTGAATATCGAGCGCAAGCGCC
>JAZJZV010000156.1:0-2083 GCA_040389485.1 Chlamydiota bacterium | reverse complement strand
TGTGGAGTGTGTGCTTTGTGGTGAAGTGCTCGGTGCCATCGGGCGATCCGTAAATGTGTTCGTTCCGTTTGAGATCGAAGGATCCGTAATAGATTCCTCCAGCGACTTTCCCGTAAATGCCCCAACCGCCTCGGAAGCAAAAGCGAAGATCGCACCCGCCATTCAATCCCACGCCGGCAAAGGCGTTGTGGAGCTTGACGACGTCTTTGGTGAAAAACAGAGCTGTTTGTTCGTATTCCAAGTCGTAATGCTGATCGATCCAGAGCCCAGAGGGGCCGAGAAAGGGGCGCATCACGAAGTACTTGCTGATGTGATAGCCTCTGCCGACAGTCACGTCGATCTCGTTGTAGAGGAGTTTCCAATCCGCTTCAGCTTCAGTGGCTGTTGCTGTTAGAACGGTAAAACCGGGGAAGGAGAAGATGGGAATAAATCCGGAGTGGGCCGAGGGAGAACCTCTTTCGCTAGCTCGCGTGAAAAAGCGGGTCCAGGTGACGCCGAGATCCCAGCCATTCGGTTCAAAGTTCACACCCCCTACTATCCTGAACCCAAAGTCCCAGTCGTACTGGGGTTGGAGTACTTGATAGTCGAGCTTGCTGGGAAGGAGTACTACTTGGCTGTCGACCTGCATCGCATAGGCCAGACCCGTTTCGCGCGCGGTCCAATAGAGGACATCGCCTCCGATGTACACGCCCGATTTCTTAATCCAGGTGGGATTGTACCCTCCCTTGACGCTCTCTTCGAGAGCCTGAAGTCGATCCTCTTGTGCATCTGTCACCACGCCTGCACAGGCGTAGGAACACAGCGCCAGGCATGCGATCAATGTGTTCGTAGTAGTGTTCATCGTCATGCCCTCAAAAATCGATTCTTGCCTTTGCTGTCCAACCTTGCAGCATCAAATCTCCCTGGTTAGAGACGATACTTCCTTGGAAGAAAGGATCGAGAAATCGGAAGAATTGATTCTGTTCAAAAAAGATGTGCTGTTCCCAGCCCGCCTTGATGCTGAAGTGGTAATTTCCGTGTCCTAGCATTTGGTCCCAACTGAGAAAAAGTCCCAAATCGGTAATGGCTCTTGCCGAGTGCATGTGCTCTTTGAAGTGGAGATGATCATCGGGAGTCGGGTGGGACTTTTCCGATTGATGAAGCGAGTCATTGCCGTAGATCAGGGAAATGTCCGCATCGCCATCAATGCTAAATCCCGAGACGATGTTCCATTGAAATCCAAGACCTGCGCGCGGGCCGATCCCCCAATAGTCGCAGCTCATTTTCACTTTGTCAAACAAGACAGGAGAGAGGATTTCATACTTGACGGAGTAATTTTGATTGATCCACGCGGTGCGCAAATCGAGGTGAGGGCGCAAAGAGAGCCTTTTGCTGACCTGGTACTCCTTGCCGAGCTCAATATCGAGAATGTTGAGGAAGAGGCTCCAGTGTGCTTTGGACTTTTGAACAAATTCAAGATTGATAGGTCCCGCAGGAAAGGCCCAAACGGGATAAATTCCTTCGTTTTCTTTTGCGTGGGTATGTCCATGTGCGTCCGTGTAAAATCGCGTCCAGTTCGCATAGATGTCCCACTCGTCGTGGGGAATGTTATACCCGAGTCCAAGACGGAAACCCATGTCCCACTCGAAGTGAGGGTCTTTAAGGCTTAGTTTTCCCGAGAGAGGGCTTTGCGTGGCATTTGAGGTTTTGAGCGCATAAGTCAGCCCATTTTCTTCCGCCTTCCAATAGAGGAAATCACCTGTGAAAAAGAGATTGTATCCATTGGCAATCTCTGGGCGTGCCGGGGCGTTATAGAAGGGACGCTTTTGCACCTCGAGTTCCAATGCAGAGAGGCGCTCGTCAAATTGTTGCGGGGTGTTGTCTTGTGCGTGCAGCAGCGCGGACGTCAAGCAGAGAGAAAGTGGGGCCATGAGGATGTGATACCGAAAGCGTTTTAGAATTCGGTTTTTGGAGCCACTTGCATCTTCATCTGTGCAGTCTCCTTCATCGACATGCTTCGCCTGCCGCAAATCGGAAGCGCCAGTTTTGCCAGAAATCAAATTTTGAAACACGTTCGGTATAAATCTATGCATATGAGCTCTTC
>JAZJZV010000155.1:0-6250 GCA_040389485.1 Chlamydiota bacterium | reverse complement strand
ATTCCTTCGCGATAAGGGCTTCCACACTGCCGACATCGCTATGAATGATCTGCGTAATTTCGGGAAAAAAAGGGTCGTAGAGGTCGGTGAGGACTGCTGCTGCGCCATTGGCAATGGCATCGGGAATAAAGCGCGCTCCGTCATGGTTTAAACCTTTTTTGGCGATGAAGAGGTTGCCCGGCGCCACCCTTTTTGAATCGGTAGTGAGTCCTGAGATCTCGATCTCTTTAGATCCTCGGATCGCTTGGACGGGGATGTTTTTGAGCAGCTTCTTAAGTTTTATCCGTTCCATTGTTGGTAAAGCTCGCCTAGTGTTTTAACTTCTTTGTACCAATCTGCCTGTTCGGCCTTTCTGCGGGGATCGCCCGCCGGATAGCCATGGGGATCGTCGGGTTCCACTCCCAGGTACTGCAGGGTGCGCAGTCCAATCTCTCGGAAAACGGGAGCACAGCAGTTGCCGCCGAGCTGATTTCTTCCCACGCCAGGGATGTACTTCCATTCGGGCTCGTCGATGGCAATCAGCAGGACGAACCGAGGATTCTTTGCCGGCGCAAATCCCACAAATGTCGAGATGTGGTTTCTTTTGGAGTAGGTCCCATTGACAATTTTCTCAGAGGTGCCCGTCTTGCCGACCTCTGTGTACCCAAAAATGTCCCCTTTGGCAGCAGCTCCTGATGGCTTAGTAACGTATTTCATCGCTCGGACGATCTCTTCGACGATCTGCGGTTCCAATAGACGACGTTTATTTCCCTCGCGAAGGGTGGTCTTGTCGAGGAGGCTCTCTTGAGTTCCATCCCGATGCCCTCTCACAATCTTGCGCACGAGGCTGGGCTGAACATCCCACCCTCCGTTGGCGAGGATCCCGTAGCAGCGCACCATCTGCAAACTATTGACGAGAATATTGTGCCCGAACGCGATCGAAAAGGGGGTCGGCGTCGACCATTGCATCGTCCCATTGGCGTTCTTTTTCCCTGGCATGGGGAGCATGCCGGGGCTCTCCGAAGGTAGCTCAATTCCCGATTTAACTCCAAAGCCAAAAATGTCCTGAAGTGCATCCCGATACCATTTTTCTCCCAGTGCCTCGATGATCCTCTGAACCAGGCGCGCCATGTAAATATTGGAGGACTTCTGCAACGCCATGTTCATATTGAGAAAGTGGTGCAGGCGGGTGTCGCTAATTGGCTTCTTCCGTCCGGGAAAAACGCCATTTGCTGTCGCAATCTTTTCTTGAGGTGAAAAGATCGGCTTCCTCCCCCTTTTCTTAAGCTCTTCATTGGCCATGAAAGCAATGGCGAGAGTCAAGGGCTTCATCGTCGAGCCGGGCTCATAGGGGTCTGTGATCGCCTTCACTTTGGTATTCTCAAGCAGCTTGAGATCGTTGAAGTAGGAGCGGTAATGGCTGGGCTCAAAGTAGGGGTATTGAGCAAGCGCCCAAATTTCCCCCGTGGAAGGTTCCATGAGGATGGCCCATCCCGATTTGGCATTGGCATTTTTGACCGCTTTGCAAATCTCCTCTTCGGCAATCGCTTGCAGGTAGTGATTAATCGTCAGGTAGACATCCGCGCCATCTTCAGGATAGGCGAGAATTTTCCCGGTTTCAAGAGGGTGGCGGGGCGAGCGCAAGATCTGCTTTCTCCCCTCTTTACCCTGGAGCACCTGATCATAGACGAGCTCAAGACCGCCCGTGGGAATCGACTGCTGGGTCTTGACATCGCGATCGGACCGGACAGTATGAAGCACCTGCCCGAGAAGTTTGCCGAAAGGATAAGAGCGCTGGTAGTCTTGCACAAAGAAAAGCGCGTTGCGGGCGATCTTCTTTGGCCGCGCAAACTGGAACCACCATTGATTGAGCGCATCGCTTTCCTCTTTCCCCAGCCACATCACCAGTTTGCGGCAGCGGCTCTGCTTGGCAAACTGCTCGTGCAGCGATTCTGCAACGCTACCTGTGAGATTCAACCTTCTGCACACCTCAGCAGCAATTTCCTTGCGGTACTGTTCGGGAATCCCCTTCGGGTCTGCATAGAGATGAAACTTGGGAACGTCGATGACAAACGCTTGTGGTTGCTCGGGGTGTCCCCACTTAATCGAATTGTTGGAATAGAAGAGGCCGCGTTTGAAGGGCTCGACGACGACGAGCTCATGCTGAACTTTTGCCTGACGCGCCCACTTCTCTCCTTCCACCATCTGAATCTTAAAGAACTGAACGAGCAAAAGGCAAAAGAGCCCCAGGACAAAAAGAGAGATGCAAACGAGACGTTTCCGCCCTTGAATTGGTGCTGTGACAGGTTGTTTCATACCACTTCTTCAGAATTATTGCTTTGCGCCAATGGCAAATTTGACTTTGGGAAGCTTGGAGGGCACCAGCTCTTTTTCTTCTGAGGTGATCTGGAGCGCGATACCCTGCTGCAATGTGAGGATCTCTTTATACAGAGGATGTCTCAGGTGGGAGAACTCACTGCTGTGCGCCAGCTGCATCAGGTTCTCTGGGCTTTCAAAGAGATCGATCTCATAGTGAAGACGGGTATTTTCTTCTCTAATATCTTTGATTTGCTTGGATAAAACGGGGATTTCTAAGCGCAGGCGGGTGACCGCATTCTGCTTATCGATGTAGGAATAAAGGCAGTATCCAAACGCTGCGATGCAAATCAACAAGCGAAGTACCGTTTTATTCCACATACATACCCTTTAAGTCTTTTCAGCGAAGCGGAGCTTGGCGCTGCGGCAGCGCGGGTTTCTCTTGACCTCAGTAAATAACGGAGCCAGCGGCTTCTTGGTTAGCAAGCGCAATACAGGTAAAGCACCCTGTTGGATCGCTTTTTTAGGTGCATGCGATGCTTCCTTGAAGATGTTCTTCACAATGCGATCTTCTAAGCTGTGGAAGCTCATCACGCCGATTCTTCCGCCGGAAGAGAGTGCTAGGACTGCCTTAGAGATCCCTTCAGCTATCGCGTCGAGCTCTCTATTGACGCACATGCGCAGCGCTTGGAAAATCAGCGTTGCTGGATGCCATTTGCCCTTCAGCGGTGTCTTGAGAGCGTTCACAATGAGTTGTGCCAGCTGCGTCGTCGTTTGAATCGCTTTTTTGCGGCGCTCTTCGACAATTGCCTTCGCTGCTCTGCGCCATCTGGGTTCTTCGCCTAGGTCGCGGAAAAGCTCGCCGAGTTGCTGCTCAGGCCAGTGGTTGACGATCTCTTTCGCTGTCAAATCTGTGGATGGGTCCATCCGCATATCGAGAGGTCCTTCTTTTGAAAAGCTAAAACCTTTATACCCTTTGTCTAGTTGCATAGATGACACCCCAAGGTCAAAAAAAAACCGTCGACCTTTTTAATCTTCTTTTCTTTCAAATATTCATCGAGCCTGGAGAAGTTTCCGTGGATGTACTCCACCTTCTCCGCCCATGGCTCAAGCCTTGTCTTTGCAATCTCGATCGCTTCTGGATCTTGATCGCAAGCGATGTAGCGCTTAATCTCTGGATGCGCTTCTAAAATAGCTCTAGCATGGCCGCCCGCACCCAATGTCCCATCAAAAAAGACGCCGATTTCAAGCCCTTTCAGGCTCTCGAGGACCTCTGCTACCATAATGGGGATGTGCTGCTCATTCTGTTTCATCTGAATCCCCTTCTTCCGATTCATCGAGGAGTGCAAACGCCTCTTCTGTAAGCTTCGCCAGATTCATCTCGGGATCTTTGCCGCTAAGGACAGCCTCGAGCTGAGCGTCATAATGTTCTCTGGGCCACAGCTCAATCTTGTTGAGAACGCCAGCGATCACAATCTCACTCTTAATCCCCACCGCTTTTTTCAGCGTCGGAGGGATGATCACTCTTCCAATCTTATCGCACGTGGTCTGGTGCAGAGTGGAAAAGAAGAGCGTGAAAAACTTTTGGTACTTGCCAAGGTGCTGTTTGGACTGGAACTTGGCAACGATCCTCTGGATATCGCTCTGGCGATAGATCGTCAGGCATCCTCCGAGTCCAAGGCCGATGCTAAATTCCATCGTCCCCTCTTCAACGAGGCCATAACGCATCGACTGAGGTAGAACGAATCTCCCCTTATCGTCGAGCTTTGCAGATGTAGAACCGCTGAAGAAGAACTTACCCATAGAGACGAGGATACCTTGTTTCCCACATTTTCCCACAATTTAACACCGAGCCCACAAATCGGCAATCATTTTTGTGATTTCATCCCACCAACTCCCCCAAAACCAGTCACTCAAGCTCCTTGAATTCAGGCGTTTTACGAGGAAAAATAAAAAGTGGGAATTGGTGGGAAAACAGATTTCCAAAGTCATGAGTTGTAGAAAAAAGTGGGAAAAACTGTGCGTTTAAGAATCAGAAAAAGATCGGGCATATACCGAACGTGATCTTTCGCTGAGTTACAACTTGATTATTTAAATCAGGGCATGGCAAATGGGCCTTATATATATATGTGTGAGGTACCCACATGCCCCCGCTGACGATTGATAACTTAGGCTCCGACGCTTCGAACCGCTACGCCAATGATCAGAAAGCCTTCGAGCCGGGACTCATCAGGGAAGCACACGCGATCCCCGTCGAGACCCAAATCGAGGTGACTACCCCTGGATTCCCCTCCGAACTCGAGTCACTCCTCCAAGCAGCTCCTACCCACCTCGTTTGGGCATCTTTCTCACCTCCAGGCCAGTACTTCGAACAGAAAAAAAGGCTATTCACCTATCTGCTCATCCCCTCGATGGGCTCCGAGGAAAAACAGGAATCACAGGCGCAAAAAATCCTGGCCAAGCTCCTCTCGAAGGTGGAAGAAAAGGGGGAAACGGATAAAAGGGGCCAGTACTTGGCTAAGCAGGAAGAAGAGCAAGAAGAAAAAGAAAAAAATGCTTTGACATCGCTGCTCAAAACCATCGCCGTTTTCGACAAGCTGATGATTGATATTAATTCCCGAAGAGGACAGTATCAGAAGGGTTAGGGGTGTAAGATGAGTCAAGCAGATTGGTTATCTATTTTAGGATGGGGTAAGGAAGAGCTCGAGGACCTTCGCTTCGTCGGCTATTCCTACGTCAAACAGGGAAAATACGACATTGCGACGACATTCTTTGAAGCGCTCTGTATCCTCGATCCCGAATCCGTCTATGATGTGCAAACCTTAGGCGCGCTCTACCTCCAAAGGGGCAACAATCTAATGGCCCTCAATTATATTGAGAAGGCTCTCAAGTTGGATTCCACCCACTACCCTACTCTCCTCAACCGCACCAAAGCGCTCTTTGCTCTGGGCTACAAAAAACAAGCGCTTGCACAGGCGCGCTCACTCGAAACTTGCCCTAACGAACAGATCGTGGGTCAAGCTCAAGCACTCATCATGGCTTACGCATAATTGTCTTGCGGAGTTTGCGTCGCGGTGCTACTTTGACGCCGTAATACACAGTAGACAGAAAGTGTGGAAAGATTGTTCACAAGTGGGAATGCATGCTACTCAAAACGCCTGAAGAAACGTGGTCTCAGTTCTTGGAATTCATCGAAGAGCGCTGCTCTGCGGCTGAGTTCAACAACTGGTTTGCGCCAATCCGCGTGCTCGAGTCCACTGCAGAACTGATCACACTCGAAGTGCCAAACATCTTTGTTCAGGAATACGTCCTCGACAACTATAAGAAGGATCTCTGTGCATTCCTTCCTCTCAAGAGCTCCGGGGAGCCCGCTGTTGTATTCGTCATTGCGGAAGTCAAGAAGAAGGCGACAACCGTCCAACCTCAAGCCGAAGCAACTGTTGCCCCCTCTGATCCAGGACGCGAGCAGCTCGATCTCAAACTCAATCCTTATTACATCTTCCCTCACTTCATCGAAGGTCCTGCAAACCAATTTGTAAAATCTGCTGCGATGGGCGTTGCCAGCCGTCCCTGCAAATCGTACAATCCCCTCTTCATCCACGGCGGCGTCGGTCTTGGCAAAACACACCTGCTGCACGCGATTGGCCATCACATCCGCGATCACCACAAAAAACTGCGGATCCAATGCATCACAACCGAAGGGTTCATCAACGACCTCGTCGACAACCTCCGCAATAAATCGATGGACCGCATGAAACGCTTTTACCGCTCCCTCGATGTTCTTCTCGTCGATGATATCCAGTTCTTGCAAAGCCGTCTCAACTTCGAAGAGGAATTTTGCAATACATTTGAGAGCCTGATCAATCAAAACAAGCAGATCGTGATCACAAGCGACAAACCTCCAGGACAGCTCAAACTCTCCGAGCGCATGATCGCGCGGATGGAATGGGGCCTT
>JAZJZV010000154.1:0-11563 GCA_040389485.1 Chlamydiota bacterium | reverse complement strand
ATGAGTGTTTCATTGACACTTCTCTGAGTTCCTCCTTACCTTCAGCAATAAATCCATTCGCTTCGGCATGTTCGAAGAAATAGCGCACAGATGGAAACAAGTTGTTCAGGTGATAAACTTCTCTAGCAAGACGCGCTTGTTCTTCCTGCGTCATACAAACCATTACAGCGCGTGATTTTACATATTCGTTCTTGCTCAGCTTAGCACCCCAAATAGCTGCAGGAATTGCTAACACAATCGCAACGCGATCTAAACCTCTTACCCAGTTCAGTTTTCTCATATTTCATCTCTCTTTGTGATAAAAAATGAAAATTGTATCTATGCGGTAAAATAAATCAAATTAAAATAGTCATTCAGTAAAACGTAAAATAGATTGATTGATTGTTATATTTTAAATTAATAATCTCAAAAGCAAATGGATAGAGTAATCTGTTGGAAATCAGTTAGATAGACTTGAGAGGAACAATAATCTTAGGTGGCAACTTGAGTTTTCACATAGACCTCAAACAAAATGTTTTCAAATTCCCGAAACTACATTAAAAGTTCGTCATTTTAAATTGATTAGTATTACTGGTTATAATATAATAAGAGCTAACAAATATTAATGGATGTGAAATTATGAGCGCAGTTGCAGCATTACCCCACTATGATACCGGCTCTGCTACAATTCAATTGGTTTCTACAGGGGAGCAAGTCCCTGTTACAATTATAAAAAACAACCACCCTTCCGGCGAATTTTCATTTAACGCCTATGATGAATCTGGACAAAACATCGGCTCTGTGGACTGCGATTGGTATCGAACAAAGGAAAATGGGATCTATGGGAGCTATGATTGTCCGCGTGTTGTCAGATATGATCCCAATTTCAAATACGGTCAAGACTTAGAACAGGCAAATCATCTCGTTATCCAAACCATTGACTCGTATGCGAGAAACTTTTATCGCGGCGTTGGCACTGTCTTGGTTCAGGCAGCGATAGAGTATGGATATTCACTCGGATGCGAAGGGCGCGTTCAGCTCGAGGCCGTACGCAACTCCCACTGCTTTTACTACAAGCTGGGAATGCGTACAGGGTGGGAAGAGATTGATGAACAAATCGAAAAACTCGCCCAAACGTTAAAAAATCGAGAAGTCCCAAAAGATTTCCGCGCTCAGCGGATGCACATGCCGCAAGAAGGCATTAAGATGTGGAGAGAGAGAATCTCAGCAAACCCCATTTTTCAACTCACTGCGTTAAAAATTTAAAGCGTTTTTTATTGATTCGACCTAGAATCCCTTTTCGTTTTTCCAAAACAGGGGGATAAAGATGGGATTGGATGTCATCATTACAGGCGCAAATCGAGGCATCGGTCTTGGATTTACTCAGCACTGTTTGGCACGGGGAGACCGGGTTATTGCCACTTACCGAACAGAAGAATCCCTCGATCATTTAACAGAGGTTCGCCCTGGAAAATTCACTTGTTTGAGAAAGCTGCAAAGTAAACATCCCGAGAGGCTGATTTTGCAACCTTTGGATGTCACATCAGAAGAAGATGTCGCACGTTGTGCCGCAACCGTGGAGAAACTCGATTTATTAATTCTAAACGCAGGGATCAAAGGGTATTCTGTTCCAGGAACAAAAACGAAGGATCATTCCCCACATGATTTACGTGCAGCCTTAGAAGTCAATACCCTGGCGACCAATCATATCTGGTCCTGTTTTTACCGTCTGATTTCAAAGACCCCGAATGCGGGTGTAATCTACATGGGCAGTTTAGTGGGTCTTCCCAAAGATAACACCTCTGGCAACTACCATCCCTACCGCGTATCTAAAAATGCCTCGCACCATATGATGTGGAACTTGTTCCTCCAACTCACCCAAGATTGGCGCAGTCAAGCTGTACAAAATCTGAAAAGTGATCCCTCTCTGGCTCTGTTAAAAGAAAGCATTAAAGCCGTCTTATCCTACTCCCCTGATACAGATCTGTTGTTGGAGCAGATTGAGGGCGCATTAACGACAACGCCCCTGATACCGAAATTCAGCCAAACACCTCCTGACGAATCCCTGACTTGCTATCTCAATAAGTGGCTAGAGTTAGCATTGCCTGATGAGCCTTTAAAAAAACCTCTGCAAGATAAGATTTTGAGAAATCTGATCCAAACTCCTTTCCAACAAGAGACGGGAATAAAAGTATGGATTCAGCAAGCATTGGAAAAAACCAATTTAATCGATGCAAAGCGGATTGAGGTTGCGCTTCTAAGCCCATCTTCGATTGAACAGATTGAGACTTACTTTCATGAAAGGCTTATTGAAGACCCATCAAAACGGGAAAGCCCCTTATCCTTTGACATAGAAACGTGGGCTCAGCAGGCATTGACCCAAGTCCCCTCTTTGGATGTGGAATTAAAAAATCAGATCATCAGAGTCATTACTGAAACTCCTTTTATACAGCAGTGGAGAGAAAAAATGCTGGAGACCTTAAGCGAAGCTCCTTTTGCAGCTGCAATTTGCGCTGGGTGGGTAAGAACCGATATGGGAGGCCCGCATGCTCGGTTGAGCATTCAAGAGAGCACGAGGTATATGATGGAGGTCGTTAAAATCCTTCGCAGAACAAAAGAGGCCAATGGACTGTTGATGTACGATGGAACAATTGCTGAAAAATATCCGACATCCCCTGAACTGGAAGAGATCATCTATGCGATTAATAGAAGGGAAGCGGCTCTTGCATCAGCAGGCTCCTCAGCTTCTTCATCAAGCAGTTCTTCTTTCGTACCCATCGAAGCTGAAAATGCCTAATTATACCGAACGTGACTGCCGCCTGTGTGCGTTTCGCACGCAGGCTATTAGCGACCTTTGGCTACCATACGCACGTTGGAGTGACTCTCCTTCGAATGATAAACACTTACTCGAGCTTTTCGATTGCGCGGCTTAGATCTTACGATGATATCCACATCTTTTCCTAGCTCGATAAGAAAATGCATCAAGCGCTCTACTGAATACCCCCTAAAATGGCCGTTTAATAAACCTGAGAGTTTTGGTTGAGAGATCCCCAAAATTTCGGCAGCTTCAGTCTGAGTCATGTTTTTCTTTTTGATAGCCTTTGTTATCTCCATGACGAGAGTGGATTTTGTTTCCATCTCTTTGTGATCTTTAAACTTGAGTTGCTCATAGACACTCCCTGAGCCAATTTCGACCCTAGTGTCCGCCATTTCTTGTTCGTGCGATTTTCTTTTTTTCACAGATTCCCCCTATTAAGCAACCAAGCGTGATATGCCAGCTCCGCCAGCTGGAATCTTTTTTTTATCAACTCCACATCTTGTTTGGAAGTCTTTATTCCGTGTGTTGATTTCTTCTGAAACACATGTAACACTGCGATAGCCTCTTTAAATTTTACAGTGTAAACAGCTCGGTAAGTTCCTCCCACGTTATACTCGACAATCTCCAAAACCGCTGCACTGCCGAATCCTTTAAACGGCTTTGCCTTCTCGCTTTTTCCACCTAGCTGAGCTTGATGAAGAGCGTAACCAATTTCGTCCTGGGCGCCATCAGGAAGAGATGCTAGATCACTTTTAGACGATGCTACCCAAATGATTGGCTTCACTTCCATAGTGCTACTTCCCGTTTCTTGAATTATACCCCATATTGGGGATATGATTCAAATCAATTTTTTATTTTAAAGAAAAGCTGATGTTTCACGCAGATGATGGTGTTTTCTCAGGAAGAATTAATTCTATCGAATGTGAAGTGATGATGTTGTAAGTGACTGAAAACAAAGTAGCGGCAGTCGGATTTGAACCAACGACCCACGGATTATGATTCCGTTGCTCTAACCAACTGAGCTATGCCGCCCAAGAAAAATAGCGGGGGAAGGATTCGAACCTCCGGCCTTTGGGTTATGAGCCCAACGAGCTAACCACTGCTCCACCCCGCGATAAATGGTCTATCGAAGAAACCGAGATTCTAAATCTTTAGGTGATTAAATCTCAAACACTTTTTTCTCTAGAACTCGATTTTTTAGAATTTTTAGCGAGCAGATCCAGAGGAAACGCTTGGTAAATTTTTCATTTCTGCGCGAAATTCATAGCCAGAGGCTCAATTAATGAGCGAAGAAATGAAAAATTTGCCAGCGATTCTCTCGGAGATGCCGCTATAAAATTGTACAAAGTCGAGTAGAACTCAAAAATTGTTGAATGGCGCCAAAAGTCCTCTGGGTAGCCCCGGGGACAGACTGGGCAAGAGAGAGGCAATGCGTGCGCATTGCTGCGTGCTTCTCGGGGTTCTCGAGAAGAGAGAGAATGGCATCAGGGAGCTCTTCCAGGCTGACTTGAAGGCCTGCCTTGCCGTTGATGACGAGTTCCTGCAAGTCGAGCTGGCTATGCATATGGGGTCCGAATAGGACTGGAACGCCGAAGAGAACGGGCTCAAAGACGTTATGGCCGCCGACGTGGGCAACGTAGCTCCCGCCGACAATAGCCACGTCAGCGAGCTGATAGCACTGGTTTAGCAGCCCCATGGCGTCGATGAGTATGAGTGGCTTCTCCTTGCAGCTCTTTTGAGAAAATTGCCCGTAGGAGATCCCCTTCTGAGCGATTTTCTGGGCGACATCGCCAAAGCGCTCAGGATGGCGGGGCACGAGCAGAACCTTTAGGCGGGGGATTTTTTTCCAGAGTGTGTCTAGCATGGCAAGCAGCCACTCTTCTTCGGGATCATGGGTGGATCCGATCACGAGGATGCGGTCCCCTGTTGTGATGCCAAGGGTTTGACAGAACTGCTCTTTCTCTTCGGCGGTCATTTTTTTGGGGACGACGTCGAGCTTGATGTTGCCCGTAACAAGGAGTTTTTCTGAAGGGATGCCGAGAAGAGAAAAGCGTTGCAGATGGCGCTCACTTTGAAGGCAGAAGTAATCGATGTTCTGAAAGAGGCGCCTAGTGAAGAACGGGATTTTTTGGAAACGGCTGCAGGAGCGCTCGGAAACTTTTCCATTGATGAGACAAACGTGAGCGTGCTGCTCCTTGGCGATTGCAATGAGGTGATACCAAAAATCGCTCTCGCATAGGATCAGTGCATGGGGGCGCAGGCGCTTGATGAGTCGGCGCATGATCCAGGAGAGATCGAGAGGCAAAAAGAAATGGGCTCTGGCATCAGGCATGCTTCTCTTGGCTTCAGCGTGGCCCGTTTCGGTGGTCGAAGAGATGAGGATTGCGGCATTGGGATAGGTTTGACGCATGAGACGATAGAGAGGGATGACAGCTCTTGTCTCCCCCATCGAAATGGCGTGGATCCAAAACACTAGCTCTCCTTCGCGAGGAAAGAACTGAGGCATTTTGAGTCCAAGGCGCGCTCCTAGGCTTTCTTTGTACTTGCCATGGCGCATCCGTTGCCAAAGGAGTTTGGGTAAGAAACACAAAGCAAAGAGAAGGATTGCGCCGTTGTAAAGTAGACTAAACATCGCACACGAGGTTGATGAGTTTATTGGGCACGTAAATCACCTTCGTGATGTTCCCGGAGATGAACCGGGCGATGTTGGGCTGTGTATGGATGAAAGCGAGCAGCTCATCCTTCGACTTATCCTTCGGAAGCATCCATTTTCCTCTGAGCTTGCCGTTGACCTGGACAACGTAAAGGACGGTGTCATCCTCAAGGTAGACGGGATCATAGGTCGGAAACGGAGCAAAGGTCAGCTTTTCCTTGCATCCCAGGTTCTCCCATGCCTCTTCAGCGATATGAGGAGCAAATGGATAAAGGACCTGCGTGAGCATTTTCAGCACGCTTTTGGGATAGTGGGGCAGAGGTGCGAAGTTGTTCATGAACTCCATCATCTTAGCAATGGCCGTATTGAACTGCATTGCTTCGATATCTCTTTCGACTTGGTGAACGAGGCGGTGGCCGAGCTTCAATGCCTCGATCGTCTCTTCCTCGGTCACTTTATCTGACATGATGAGGTCGTAGAAGCGATTGAGGAAGCGGCGGCAGCCAGTGACGGCGTCTGTATTCCAGAGCTTTTCTTTATCGAAGGGGCCCATGAAGATTTCATAGAGGCGCAGGGAGTCTGCGCCATACTCGACAATCATTTCGTCAGGGGTGACCCCATTGAGCTTCGACTTGGACATTTTTTCGATCTGGCTTTGTAAGAGCTCATTGGTGCCGATCTGGTAGTATTTCCCCTCTTTTTCCTCAACCTCTTCGGGTGGAACGTATCCACCGCTGGGGTGTTGATAGGAGCGCGACACGACGAGACCCTGGTTGCGCAATGTCTGGAAGGGCTCGAGTGTACTGACAAGACCGCAATCATAGAGGACCTTGTGCCAAAAGCGGGAATAGAGAAGATGGAGAATGGCATGCTCTACGCCTCCAACATATAAGTCGACGGGCATCCAATACTGTTCCGCTTCTTTGCTCCAAGCCAATTCGCTATTGTTGGGATCGCAGAACCGCAAGTAGTACCAGCAAGAGCCAGCCCATTGCGGCATCGTGTTGGTTTCGCGGCGGGCCGGCCTTCCCGTCTTGAGATCCTCGATCTCCACCCACTCCTTTACCTTGGCAAGAGGGCTTTCTCCCGTGCCCAGAGGCTTATAATCGGTGAGCTCAGGCGGACAAAGGGGAAGTTCATCGATGTCGAGGGTTCTTTTCGTTCCGTCGGGGAAATGGAGAATGGGAACGGGTTCTCCCCAATAGCGCTGACGAGAAAAGAGCCAATCTCTCAGCTTGTAATTGACCATCTTCTCCCCTCTCCCCTCTTTTTCGAGCCAGGAGATGACGCTGTTTTTCGCATCGGTGACGGACTGCCCGTTGATCGAAAGGTTTCCGTGTGCGCTATTAATCATGGTGCCCCCTTTGGACCAGCACCGATTGGCAGCGAGCACATCGACTTTGACATCTTCCGGCTTGAGGTCGTCTGGGATCTCTTCGGGATGATTTTTCACATCGGGAGAAATCACTGGGATGATGTTCAGTTTGAATTGCTTGGCAAAGGCAAAATCGCGCTCATCGTGTGCGGGAACTCCCATCACTGCGCCTGTGCCATAGTTCATGAGGACGTAATCGGCGATCCAGATCGGAATCGGACTACCGCTTGCGGGATTGATCGCATAGGCTCCTGTCCACACGCCTGTTTTGTCCTTGGCAAGATCTGTGCGCTCGAGATCGCTTTTGGACTTGACTGTGGCCTGGTAGGCCTCGACCTTTGCTTTATGCGCAGCAGTTGTAATAGTAGAAACAAGTGGGTGTTCTGGAGCGAGCACCATGAAAGTGACGCCGAACAGGGTGTCGGGGCATGTGGTAAAAACGGAGATCCTCTCTCCAGTTGCTTTTTCAGAGAAGTGCACTTTAGCGCCTTCGCTTCTTCCGATCCAATTAGTTTGTGCGCGCTTTAAGTGGTCTGGCCAATCGATCAGATCGAGGTCTTGGAGAAGCCTATCCGCATAAGCGGTGATCTTGAGAACCCACTGACGCAGCGGCCTTCTCTCGACGGGGTAGCCTCCCTCTTTCGAGCGTCCATTGTCGACTTCTTCATTGGCAAGCACGGTTCCGAGCGTCGGACAGAAGTTGACGAGCACTTCGGCTTCGTAAGCAAGTCCCTTTTCGTACAACTTGGTGAAGATCCACTGCGTCCATTTGTAGTACTTTTGATCGCTTGTCGCAAACTCGCGGTTCCAGTCATAACTGAACCCCAGAGATTTGAGCTGCCTGCGGTAGGTATTGATATTGACTTCGGTGATCTTTGCTGGGTGCGTGCCGGTGCGGATGGCGTACTGTTCAGCGGGCAAACCAAAACTGTCCCATCCCATCGGGTGCAAGACATTAAAACCCTTTTGCCTTTTGTAGCGCGCTAAGATGTCTGTCGCAGTATATCCCGTGACGTGGCCGACATGCAGGCCAGCTCCTGAAGGATAGGGAAACATGTCCAGGATGTAGTATTTGGGTTTGGAATAGTCGACTTCGACCTTGAACATCTCGAGGTCATCCCAGATGCGCTGCCACTTTTCTTCGATGCGTTGATGATCGTATTTTGGTTTTTCCATAAATCTCTATACCTAGTTGTGTGACAGACTATAACAAATTGTTGTTAAATCGGCAAAGCCCAGTTTTTTTAAGAGATTGCAATAAATCGAAACACAGGTTATCGTATCTAAGTACTTAGGGGTGGATTATCACTCCAGATCAAGGATATAGTTGATATGGTGGAACTCAGTTCCTTACGCAAAAACAAGATCAATCTTGAAGACTATCACTATAAGCAAGATATTGAAAATCGTTTGCTCATGGCGCAGTTTACCTCGGTAGACATTGCTGTCCTTGAAGAAATCCTTTACAGCTCTATTAAGATTCCGGTCCGCAAGCTCGCCAAAAGCGCCGATCTCGATGAAAAAGAAATCCTTCCCATCCTCAAAAAATTGAGCGACACCGGACTGTTTGCATTTGAAGGCGACTCCATTGTCGTCGATAAGGAAATGCGGAAATATTTTGAAAATCAGATCCTCAAGTTCGACCCTGACTTCACGCCTGGCATGGACTTTTTGCAGAGCCTTTTGCGCAAAGTCCCCATCCACGTGCTCCCTGTCTGGTACTCAATCCCCCGCACTTCCAACAACATCTTTGATTCCCTCGTTGAAAAGTACCTCCTGACGCCGCAGATCTTCCAGCGTTACCTGATGGAGTTGCATTTTCCTGACCCCATTCTCAATCACATCGTCCGCGACGTCTTTGAGTCTCCCGACCTAAAAGTCTACGGCAACGACCTCATCGCAAAGTATGAGCTCACCCGCGAAAAATTCGAAGAGTATCTCCTTCTTCTCGAGTACAATTTCGCTTGCTTCATTGGTTACGAAAAGATCGCTGATGAATGGCATGAAATTGTCACCCCCTTCCACGAATGGAGAGAATACACTGCTTTTCTTAAAGCAACTGAAACACCTTCGATCGCAACACCTCAAGCCGTGATCCGCTATCGCCCTGAAGACTTCTCCTTTGTCCATGACATTAGTCAGCTACTCACTCTTGCCAAAAAGCAGCCAATTGAACTCTCAACGGACAAAGAGGGGCGTTTCTCTCTCAATGCGGCAACACTTCCTCTGATCGCAGCCAAACTCAAAGGCTGGTCTGAAAAGGACCTCGGCTATCTTCACCGCCTGATCGTTAAAATCCGGATGATCAAGCTCGCTGAAATTGTCGATGGCAGGCTCTATGCTTTAGAGAGCGCGACAGACTGGCTCGAAATGCGCCCCGAAAATCAAGGAATGTACCTCCATCGCCATCCTCTCAACCGCATCACAAATCCCCATGTTCCCGCAGATATGATCACTGACCGCACTCTGCGCGAATCAGAAAAGAGCATCGTACGCATCCTTAATTCAGGCTGGGTCTATTTCGACGAGTTTATCCGCGGCGTCATCGCTCCCCTCGGAGAAGATTCCATCATCATGCTCAAAAAACTAGGTAGAACCTGGAAATACAACCTCCCTTCTTACAAAGAGGAAGAGGTTGCATTGATTAAAGCGGTTGTACTAGATTGGTTGTTTGAAGTCGGTGTGACTGCAATAGGGACGCATGAAGGCAAAGAGTGCTTCTGCGTCACCGAATATGGCCAATCTCTCTTCGGTCGATAGTTCATGGCAAAAAAGCAACCTGATACGGAACTCGTCTCCAATCGCAAGGCGCTGCACGATTACGAAGTCATTGAAACTTTTGAATCGGGCATTGTTCTTGTCGGATCCGAGGTTAAATCGCTCCGCGCGCATGGCGGCAGCTTGCAGGATGCCTACGTCCTCGTCAATGACCGTAACGAAGTGATCCTCAAAAACTCCTCTATCGCCCCTTACCGTTTCGGCAACGTTTTTAACCACGTCGATCGCAGAGAGCGCAAGCTCCTTCTCCACAAAAGAGAAACAGCCAAACTCAAAGCGCTCTCCCAAGAAAAGGGACTCACCCTCATCCCCCTCGCGATGTACCTGAAAGATGGTTTCGTCAAAGTGAAAATCGCCTGCGCGCGCGGCAAAAAGGCCTACGACAAACGCCAAGCCCTCAAAGAAAAAGACCACAAGCGCACCATCGCAAGAGCCATGCGCGAGCGCGACTAGTTTCGGGATTCATTTTCTGATTATTGTAGTTGTAAGAGTTATCTCTCAGCTTCCAAAGACATGTCGGATGATGTGTCCCCGACAGGTGTATTGGAAGCCCTTCTCATATTTTCTCGATTTTCAAACTCCCAAGATGAGCTTTGATCTGAATTTCGGTTTTGGATTATGATGGCGAAAAAAAGGAGTCGTGCTATGAAAGTCGTAATCTCTCGGTTGGAACTCGTTGCTCTTATTGGAAAACTCCAGAGTGTTGTAGCGTCCAAACCTTCGATGCCCATCTTGGCCAACATCCTCGTCGAAGCTATCGACGACCAGCTCATCATTAGTGCGACAGATCTGACTGTAAGCATGCGCGCTTATGCGGAGGCAAAGGTAATTGAAGAGGGAGCGATCACTCTGCCTGCACGTCGATTCTTCCAGC
This sequence comes from Chlamydiota bacterium, assembly GCA_040389485.1. Classification (GTDB taxonomy): domain Bacteria; phylum Chlamydiota; class Chlamydiia; order Chlamydiales; family Rhabdochlamydiaceae; genus JAZJZV01. The sequence continues at coordinate 1,086 of JAZJZV010000154.1, read as the reverse complement.
TCGTCAGAGAACTGACTGCGCCTCAAGTGGAGATCCACTCACTCTCGCCAGAGGTGGCAATGATCAACGCCGGTTCATCTCACTTCAAGATCCATGGCATGCACAAAAGCGAATTCCCCGCCCTTCCCGACTTGGCGGAAGGGATTCAGCTTCCAATATCTTCTTCATTGCTGAAAGATCTTCTGTACCGCTCTTCGTTTGCAGCAGCAAGAGACGACAGCCGGCAAATCTTGAACGGAATCTACTTGCAGAATGCCGCGCAAACAGCCACTTTTATTGGAACCGATGGCAAACGCTTGGCTAAAATCCATACTGAGATCTCGCTTCCAGAAGAACAAGCTGGATCGTACATCATTCCTTTGAAAGCGGTAGAAGAGATGGTCCGCATGCTCGATACCAAAGAGGATGAACCCGCAAAGTTGATCTTCATGGCAGACAAGATTGCCCTCGAGTTCAAATCGACCACGCTGATCAGTAAACTCCTTTCCGGCCAATACCCCGACGTCGGTAGGGTCATTCCCCAAACCGTTGCGGCGCCGATCGCATTGCACCGCGAAGAGCTGATCTCTTTGCTTAGACAGGTTTCTCTCTTTCTATCGGAGAGTAGCCACTCTGTGCGCTTCACCTTTGCCGATGGAGAACTTCACTTGTCTGCCACTTCAGGTGAGATTGGGGAAGGAAAAGTGCAAATGCCCGTCAATTACGGCGGCGAGCGACTCGAAATTGCCTTCAATCCCTCGTATTTCATCGATATCTTGCGCCACAGCAAGGATGAAACTGTCAATTTCAATGTGACCGATTCCTACAATCCAGGACTTGTGACCGACTCATCAACGGCTCAGTTTGTGATCATGCCGATGCGGCTGGAATAAGAATGCATTTAAAGAGCCTGTCCCTTTGCAACTTTCGCAATTACGAAAGAGCTGACATTTGCTTTTCCCCCGGGGTCAACTGGATCCAGGGGGAAAATGGACATGGCAAGACCAATTTGTTAGAAGCCATCCATCTGCTCAGTACGGGAAGATCCTTCCGCGCACATTCCCTGTCAGATCTCGTGATGTTTGGGAAAGGCTTTTTCTTCGTCGA
>JAZJZV010000153.1:0-2254 GCA_040389485.1 Chlamydiota bacterium | reverse complement strand
TCCCTTGACCAACCTCATCCAAGGGGACAACGGTCAGGGGAAAACCAATCTGCTCGAGGCGATCCACCTGCTCAGTACGGGGCGTTCCTTTCGCGCGAGTGCTCTTGCCGATCTCATCGGGTTTCAGCAATCCTACTTTTACGTCGAAGGGCATTTTGAAAAAGATGGCGTTGATCAAAAGATCAAAATTTACTACGACGAGAACACGCGCAGGGTTCAGTACAACGAAACAGTCCATTCATCATTGACCAGTTTGCTGGGGATCCTTCCCTCTGTGTTGCTCTGTCCTGACGATCTTAGCCTGATCAGCGGCACGCCCTCGGAAAGACGCCGGTTTCTGGATATGCACATCGCACAGTACGACCCGCTCTATCTCTACCATTTGGGAAGGTATTACAAAGGAATGAAGCAGCGCAACGCCCTTCTGAAGGCAAAAAGCGAGGTGAGCATTGACGCATGGGAACACATGATGGCGCAATCGGCGAGCTATCTTGTTCTCAAAAGGGAAGAATCGGTGGTTAGGCTCAAGGAAAATGCATCGCGCTGGCTCCAGATTCTATCAAGTCAACAGGATGCGATCCAGATTGAGTACGACAGCTCCCTTTCCTACTCACAAAAGCAACAGGACCTGCCTGCGCATTTCATGCAGATTTGGAAGAAAAACCGTCCGAGGGAAATGCTGCTAGGGACAACGGCTGTCGGACCGCACCGCGATGACATTGAGATTTTGATAGGTGACAAGCCTGCCAAGCTCTTTTCGAGCGAAGGACAGAAGAGGTCGTGCACGGCATCGCTGCGCTTTTCGCAGTGGGAGCTCATGCAGCAAGCGACGTGCTACCCTCCGCTTCTTGGCATCGATGATTTTGGTATTCAATTGGATTCAATGCGTCTATCGCTATTGCAGACGCACCTGAGTGGTTTCCAGCAAGTATTTCTTACCTCGCCGCATCCGTTTGACCCTTCCCTTTCTTTGGAAAAGGTTCCACAGATGATCCGAGTCGAAAAAGGGGCTATTGCCTCTATCCAAACAAGTTCTTGAGGTAGGCCGCTCCGAGAGGAAATCCTTTGGGGTCGACCGGTTTCCCTTGCCGGATCGTTCCAAACTGTTCAATCACTTTGAGTGCCAGTTTTTTTCCCAATTGCACTCCCTCTTGGTCGAATGAATTGATATTCCAGATGAACCCTTGAAAAGCGACTTTGTGTTCGTAGTAGGACAAGATCGCACCCATGGTGAATGGATCCAGCCTCTCGCCAAAGAGAACGCGGTTCGGGCGATTGCCAGGGAAAAATTGATTGGGATTATCACTCTTCTGGCCAACGGCAAGGGCTATGGATTGCGCAATGAGGTTGGAGAGGAGTTTCTCCTGACAGGAGGTTCCTTGGAAAACGATGTCATCGCGGTACTGGCTCTCTTTAAAGCCGATGAATTCAATGGGGACAATTGTCGTTCCCTGATGAATCGACTGATAGAAAGAGTGCTGACCATTGGTGCCGGGCTCTCCCCAAATGATCGGTCCGGTATCAAAATCGACGGGTTGTCCCCGTTTGTCGATTCTCTTTCCATTGGATTCCATGTCGAGCTGCTGCAAATGCGCAGGAAAGCGCGAGAGGGCTTGGGAATAGGGAATCACAGCCGTTGTGGGCAGACCGAGGAAATTGCGGTTCCAAATGCCGAGCAGTGCAGAAAGAAGTGGTAGATTCGCTTTAACGTCGGTCTTCGTGGCGATTTTGTCCATTGCATTGGCGCCGCGCAGAAACTCGAGAAACCTGTCCATCCCCAAAGCAAACGCGAGAATGACCGCGCCGACCATTGACGTTACCGAATAGCGCCCTCCGATGTAGTCCCAGATGTAAAAAGAACTCAGATAATTTTCGGGATCATCCATCGGACTCCCCTTACCCGTCACTGCGAGGAAGTGGTTCTTCGGATTGAGGCCCGCTTTCTTGTACTTCTCTCTTGCAAATTGTTCATTTGTGAGTGTTTCGAGGGTGCTGCCCGATTTTGAAACGACGACGACGAGGGTCTTTTCCAAATCGACCTGCTGAAAAATGTGAGCGCCATCATCGGGATCGACGTTCGACATGAAATGCACTCTGCGGTGAGGCTTGTGATACGCTTCCAGTCCGATGTAGATAGCCTTAGGGCCGAGCTCAGAGCCGCCGATGCCAATTTGGATGATGTCGGTGAATTGCCCCTTCGTTTCAATTTCGCTCAAGAATGCGCGTAACTTCTCGAGTTCGCGGTAAGCTAGTT
>JAZJZV010000152.1:3720-14445 GCA_040389485.1 Chlamydiota bacterium | reverse complement strand
TATCGTCCTTCTTCCCAGATCAATCTCAGATACTCTGACCGCTTCGGCGAATTTTGACCACTGTCGATACGAGAGGTCATCTCCTAACTGAAAATCACCCTCCGCTCTGTCAGAGGCAATCCCCATTTGCTCGTAAACCTTCCGCTGAGACCATTCATCAATCTGGCTAAAGACATCTCGAACAATTGCTCTTGTACACTGAATCTGCAGCGAATCCCTTGCTTCGCTGTTGTGACCATTTCTCTCCACCAGCTCTTTGAGCTGCAAATATCCAATTCCTGGCAGGGGCGTTAGAGCAAGCGATGTGAGTGTGCTGTTAGATGAGAGTGCGGCAGCAAGAGCTTCCGCTCCTGCATCTGTAATTGGATTGTCGCTCAGATCAAGTGATGTAAGGGTACTGTTAACAGTCAGCGCAGTAGCAAAAGCCATTGCTGATTCATCTGTCAGCCGATTGTAACACAGATTGAGTGAAGTGAGGGTGCTATTGACTCTGAGCGCGGAAGGAAATGCGTTCACTCCTTCTGCAGTGTGCTGTCTCTGCCCCAGATTGAATGATGTGAGATTTTGCTCCAGATTGAGGGATGTGAGGGTATTGTTGGCTGTCAGCGCTAGCGCTAAAGCTGCTGCCTCCACGTCTGTAATCAGATTACACTTCAAATTGAGGGATGTAAGGGTGGTGTTAGTTGTTAGCGTCGTTGCGAATGCAAAAGCGCGGTCGCTATAGCACCGTCCATCGCTCAAATCCAGCGTTGTGGGTACATTTTCGGCGTAGGCTTCTAGGTCTTGCGGTAGCAGACCTCTAAATAATGAGCCTGATGGACACATTGTTTGCGATGCACTTGTCATAGTTGCCTTCTTTTAAACATTTAACATATTATACAATTAATTGATTTTAATTTAAATGATAATTAAATATATAAACATATTAAAATAATCAATATTTACAATATATGATAAAAATTAATTTTACTCTTAAGGCATTGAACAACTGAGCTCGATGGGACAGGCAATGAAATACACAAATTATTTCATAATGCTGTTGCCAAAAAAATAGTTAAAGACTAAATAACACTTAAGTGGACGAGTAATCATATGAGGCATTATGGATCAGAAGAAGCCAAAGGAAGGGGTTTCCGTGAAAGAGATTGAAGAATTTGCAAAAAAACACCGTTTTGAAGTGTTCTTTTGCCTAGCGTTTCTATTTGCGTGCTTTTTTACCTTTGTCATGTGGGGACCAGGCTGGTCCATCATCGCTGCAGCGGCAGGAGCTATCCTGGGAGTTTTGCTCTCTGGAAAAATAGAGCATTTGGCAAAAACCATTTTCCAATTCATCTTTAAACAGGAAAAAACAACTCAGCTCGTTTTGGGAATCGTCGCGTTGATTATCGCGATCTTCATTCCCCCGTTGATTTTCCTGATGTTGGGACTGCATGGCGGAAAAGACATGTACCACAAAGCATTGGAAATCCGCGCTCAAAACAAGCCGTAATTTCTCTTTGAGCAGCCTTCAAACGCTGCTCAAGCCGATTTTCTCTTTTCGATGTAATCCAATAGAGATACGTCTCCCAGAGTGAAGTTCTGCAGCAGTTGTGTATAGGCCTCTGGATCAAAGGTCTTCGCATCTTGCGGGATCCCTTTCCAACCGGCGTTGCTCACGAGCTCATCCCATGCTGCAAGCTCTTTTTCTTTCTGTCCCAGTTCTTGATAGAGAGAAGCAATTCGCACGAGATTATAAGCATATAATGCGGATCCGGAATGGATTAAGGGGTCTCGGCTCTGCCAGAAAGATTCATCGCCTTCCATCTGGATTTTCATCTCCTCGGAAGCCTTTAGAGCCGTCTCATACTTACCCGATGCAACGAGAAGGGAAATCTTCGAGAACAGTTCGTAGTACCCCGCACTTAAGTCATGTGTTCTGTGAAGCGCGGCCCGTGCGTATTCGCTCCCTTTGCCCACCTCGCCGAGGGCAACGAGCCTCTGTGCAATCTGAGTGCCAAATTTGATTTTCAGTTCAGGATGCCCCTTCAGCGCGCGCTCCACTTTCTGGAATTGGGCGGCATCGCCGCTCTCTTTGGAAATCCACGCCTGATACGCTCTTTCTGCTTCGAAGTGACCCGATCTAGCCCCTGAGCCGATGCGATTGTAGATTTGGTAAAGGCTAAAAGTGGCGACGATCAACGTCGCTATAGAGAGCAAGATGGTCTTGCCGTGATTGGTGAGCCACTCGACACAAAGTACTTTGGCAAAGGCTGCTCGCCCGATCAATAGCGGCTCTTTAGGTCCTTCCATTTTCCTCCCCCGGATGAAACAAAATTTTCGGTGGCGCGAGTATAATTCAACCCCATTTCCTTGTACACGGTTTAAGAGACTGTCGTTGAATTAAGACTTCAGGGCGGGGAGGACGGAGATGTGGATAAGCTCATTGAGGTTGCCCGCGGTGGGGATGGCCTCAATTTCATAGGAAGACGCTCCCTCTTTGAGGGTCTGGACGGAAGAGACCTGGGCGATGCGGAAGCCTGCGGGAAAAACGCCATCAAAACCCGTCGTGACGAGGAGGTCTCCCTGCGTGATCAAGGCAAGAGGCTCCTTGCCGTAGAGGTGGTAGGGCTCGCCCGTCCGGAGATCGCGCGCAGGCCCTTCCTCATCGGCGAAGTCGCAATTGAAACCAACCCCTTTGAGAACTTGACTGCGCGAGCGCCATAAGGGATGGCTCGAGCCATGCAACTCTCCCTTGGCAAGGTAGAGATCGCCGCTCTGCTGCGCGATTGCTCCCCTCAAGCGACTCAGCTGGAGAGCCAGAGAATGGGCCTCCCCTTCGCTGGAAAAAAGATCTTCTCTCTTTTCGAGTGCAAAAATGAGCGACTCTAAATGCTCCATGAGAAAGCGGTTTTGCTCGCCCCCTCTAACAACGCGCACCGAAGGGTTGAGCCTCGCGTCTGTAATGAGCCTCACGCGAGATTGCGCCTGACCGACGTATTCGACGACGCCGATAATCGATGTCCCGTAGATGACCGGGCTGTGCTTGGCAACCACTTTTTTCCCCACGGCGGCGTTATCTCGCTCACCGATGTTGATCCATAGAACGCTGCTCCAGGAGGCGGGGTCACGGAAAATGACGCGGGCAGGCAGCGCGCTGGCCTGTAAATCGATCGCCTGCGCCAGCTCCTTGCTGCGCCGCTTCGCAAAATCAGAGGCGCCTGCATCTGCACGAATGGCCTTGAGGCGCTCGGCCTGCTCGTGAATGCGTCCCTCCGAGAGGAGCCACTCGCGGACATTTTCCATTTGGGAGCGCAATAGAAGATTTTCCTGCTCGAGATGTTCCTGCTCTCCCCCGTTAGAAGCTGAGGGAGGGAGTGCGTAGCAGAGAAAAAGCGATTTTTCTTTGAGAACGTGCAACCCCTGCCAAATGGGGGCAAAAGAGCACACGACACCCGCACGCAAGCGCTCGCCCGTTGCAAGTGGCAAGCTCAACACGCCGAAAAAAAAGAGCATGAGCAAGAGATAAGGCCGGTAGGAAACGGTGCGCATACTATCTTGAAACCTCAATCATCGCGCTGACGACTCGCTCGATATTTCGCTGCGTCAGTCCGCACACGTTCAGTCTACCATCATAGGTCATATAAATTCCAAATTCCGCAATCAACCTCTCCACGTGGGGCTTGGATAATCCACTAAAAACAAACATTCCCACCGTATTCTGAATGTGAGTGAAGTCCATTCCCTGACTTTGGCTAACGAGCATTTTGCACAGCTGCTCCCGCATCCCCGCGATTCTAGACCTGGCGACAGCTACTTCCGATTCCCACGCCTTGCGCAAGGTCGGGCTACTGAGGATGCAGGAGACGATTTTAGCGCCATGCATCGGTGGGTTGGAATAGTTGTGGCGCACCATTTGTTTGACGCGCGAAAGAACGTGTTCTGCCGCTTTTTTGGATGCGGTGACGATAAAAAGACACCCCACTCTTTCCGCATAGAGAGAGAAGTTTTTGGAACAGGAGGTTGCAACGAGCATCTCAAGCCCCTCTTGCATAAACATGCGCAAAGCCATGGGATCTTCTTCAATCCCGTTGCCAAAGCCCTGGTAGGCAAAATCGAAAAAGGGGATGAGGTTTTTCTTGCGAAACAACGTACATAGCTCACGCCACTGTTGCGGTGAGGGATCGCAACCGGTGGGATTGTGGGAGGAGGCATGTAAAACCACAATGCTATGCGTGGGAAGAGTTTGTAGGAATGACTCCATTTTGGTGAAATCGAGCTGATGCGCTCTCATGTCGTAGTAAGGATATTCTTCCACCTGGAGACCGCATGCAGAGAACACCGCAGGGTGATTGGGCCATGTGGGATGAGGAATGAAGAGCTGCGCTGCAGCTTCTTCCTTGAGAAATGTGCCTCCAATGCGCAGCGCACCCGTCCCGCCTAGTGACTGGCAGGAGGCCACTCGCGCCCGATGCTCTTTCCAAAGAGAAGCGCCAAACACGAGCTCCCCCAGGCATTCAATAAACTGAGCATCTCCTTCGATCGGAAGATATTCCTTACTCTTCTCTTCTTCAAAAATCTTTGCCTCGGCCAATTTGACCACCGGAAAAATGGGAGTGAGCAGATCTTCTGTCTTGTAAACCCCAATACTCAAATTGATCTTTGACGCCCTATCATCCTTCTTGAAGGCATTGTTCAGTCCAAAGATGGGATCGGGAGCTGCCAAGGGCACTTTCTCAAAAAAAACCATTTCTTTCCTCCGGTACATATTCCGCACTATAGAACTTTTTACCGTTGGTGCAAAATCCTTTTTGCTTTTATAATTAAGCCCTGTTTTTGGGGCGTTAGCTCAGTTGGTAGAGCGCAACGATGGCATTGTTGAGGTCAGCGGTTCGATCCCGCTACGCTCCATATGCGTTTACTCATCCAACACGTCAAAGAAGCTGAGGTCAAAATCGATGGTGCTACCGTCGGCAAAATTGGCCACGGCCTTCTCGTTTTTTTAGGCGTTCACAAAGAAGATACAGTCGAAGATTGCCTGTGGCTGAAAGATAAACTCCTCTCTCTCCGCATTTTCATGGATCAAAACGCAAAGATGAATCTCTCCGTTCAGGACGTGAAGGGAGAGCTTCTGATCGTCTCGCAATTTACGCTGTATGCCGATTGCGTCAAGGGGCGCAGACCCTCTTTCGATCAGTCGGCAAGACCAGAGCTTGCCAGAGAGCTCTATGAGCATTTCATCGCTGAGGTGAGCAAGGAGATCCAAACGGTGCAGACCGGCCAATTTGGCGCCCACATGGAAGTGCGCCTCATCAACGACGGCCCACTCACTTTCTCAATAGATTCAAAGTCCAGGGCGTTGTGACGCAAAGAAACTCTTCATTTCTGCAAATGCCTGCTGCTTGGGGCCAAAGCAGGAACGGGAGGGCGGTAAGCTTTTCAAAAATTGCGCGCCGTAGTTTTTCTTGACGAGACGATGGTCGAGGCAAATGACGCAGCCGCGATCTTCCTTCTTGCGCATGAGGCGCCCAAACCCCTGCTTAAACTTGATCACTGCTTGCGGAACGGAGTAATCGTTGAAGGGGTTGAGTCCCTCTTTTTCCAGCGATTGCGCATAGGCCTCGTGGAGAGGGTCCGTGGGAACGGAAAAGGGGAGTTTGGCGATGATGACACAGCGGAGCGCTTCACCGGGGACATCGACACCTTCCCAGAAAGAATCGGTAGCAAAGAGGACGTTCCCCTCTTTCTTCTTAAATTGCTCCAAGAGGAGATGGCGCGGCAAATCGCCCTGTCTGAGAAAAGGGTAGCGCGAGGAGAGAAGCGTTTTGCTCAAGGTGTTGTAGGTAGCCTGAAGCATTTCGTAGGAAGTAAAGAGGAGGAAGACGCTGCCGCGGCTAATTTCGATGGCCTCTTGCATCGCTTCTGCGCACGCTCTATTGAAGTCAGGGCTAGTGGGTAGTGGCATGTCGGTAGGAACAACGAGTAGCGAGCGCTGCGCGTAATCGAAAGGGGAATCGTAAATCTCTTCTTTGAGCTTCTCTTGAAAGGGGTGCAGTCCCAGGCGCTGCTTGAGATAGTTAAATGAGCGCGCGGTGGTGATCGTGGCGCTGCAGAGCACAGAAGTGCGTTGGCGCGAGAAGAGCAATTCTCTTAAGTGCGTCGAGACGTCAAGCGAGGCGTCGACAAGGGCGATGTGGGAGCCGCGCATTTCAAACCAGCGCACTCTCTTTTCCGTGGGTTCATCAGAGGCAAATTTCTGCAGGAACTGAGACGTTTCCTCGAGCCGAGTGGTGATCCCCTGAATCTCGACGAGGTGCACGGAGATTTTCTCAAAAACGGGCAGATCTTTGTAAATCTGCAGATCGGCATACAGGCTTTGAAGGGCGACGACGAGACGGGTTATTTTCTCTGAGAGTTGCAGAAGGGAGTGAACAATAGTCTCTTTCCAAAAGGGCTCGGCTGCGTGTGCAGGCGTCATGCGCACTTTGGGATTTTTCTCCCTGAAACCTCTGGAAAAGCGGTCTGTCTGCTCGAGCAAAGTACTAAAGAATTCAGCGACATGGCGAAATGTTTCATCGACTTGAGCCTGGCACTCCCGCTTGCTCGCAGGAAGGTCAATCTCGAGCTTTTGGATGAGCTGGGGAGAGACTTGTGAGAGGGAAGAGAGGTCTCTGCGGAGCATCACGAGCCGCGAGCGATCGGGATTGATTTCGGAGAAGAGTTTCCCTAAGCGGATGATGAGGGCGAGCTGATCGAGTTTTTGCGCAAAACTCTCAAGAGCGACCTCTTCGAGGTGGTGCGCTTCATCGACCACGATGCGTTGGAAAGGGGGAATGATCGACTGCTCTTTTTCGCTATCTCTTTTCGATTCAGTATCTGCCAAAAGGAGGTGGTGGTTGACGATCAGCAGCTGGGACTCTTCCGCATCTTTACGCGCCTTGAAGAAGAAGCACTGCTTGAAGTGAGGACATTTGACGTGATTGCACGTCTCTGCATCAGCCGATACTTTCTCCCAAACGGAAGAGGTGAGAGGGAAAGAGATGTCAGAGCGAGAGCCATCGCGCGTTTTTTCCGACCACATCTCAAGAGTCTGCATCTCCTTGCTATCTTCTTGCGAAAAAAGAACGGGCTGAGACTGCAGTTCATGCATCTTGCGCAAGCAAAGATAATTGCTCATTCCTTTGACAAGACACGCCTTGAGATCGATTCCCAGGAGTTTCAAAAGAAAGGGGATGTCTTTGTTCACGAGCTGCTCTTGAAGAGCGATCGTATGTGTGGAAATGACTGTTTTTTCCTGGTGCTTAAGCGCCCAGTAGACTGCAGGGACGAGATAGGCGAGGCTCTTGCCTATCCCTGTACCCGCTTCAACGAGTACAATTTCATCTTGGTCATAGGCGCCCAAGATGGTGCGCGCCATCTCTTTTTGTCCAATGCGCTCATCGTATTGATCGAGAGAGCGACTAAGCGCTCCACCCTCGGAGAAGACCGCATCGATCAGCTCCTGCTTACTGAACATGTGAATCTCCTAAAACGCGGAGCGATTATTCTTCTTCGAGAAGATCTAAGAATGCCTGGAGCTGTTTTGCGCGAGTGGGGTGGCGCATTTTTCGGAGAGCTTTGGCTTCGATCTGACGGACGCGCTCACGCGTAACCTTGAAGCGCACTCCGACTTCTTCGAGCGTCTTGGGTTTTCCGTCGAGAAGACCAAAGCGCTCGATAAGCACTGTCCTTTCTCGATCAGTCAGCGTCGACAATACCTCGCCCATCTTGTCTTTGAGGATCGCATAGCCCGTCGCCTCAGCAGGAGATTCGATGGCAGTGTCTTCCAAAAAGTCGCCGAATTGGCTCTCGCCGCCATCACCTACTTCTGCTTGCAGAGAGATCGGATGTTGCGCAATTTTGTAAATTTCGCGCACGCGCTCGGGGGTAAGCCCCAGCTCGCTGGCGAGCTCTTCTGGAGTGGGCTCGCGGCCGGTTTCCATCATGAGTTTTTTTGCACCACGAAGCACTTTGTTGATCGTTTCGATCATATGCACGGGGATGCGGATGGTGCGCGCCTGGTCTGCGATTGCGCGCGTCACGGCTTGGCGGATCCACCATGTGGCATAGGTAGAAAACTTATAACCTCTGCGGTACTCAAATTTCTCAACCGCCTTCATCAAGCCCATATTCCCCTCTTGGATAAGGTCGAGGAAAGAAAGGCCGCGGTTGGTGTATTTTTTGGCAATTGAGATCACAAGACGCAGATTGGATTCCACCATTTCGCGTTTGGCTTCTTGGCTCTTATCCATCCAGCGCTGCAGCATGCGCACGTCTTTTTTGAACTCATCCAGGGTACGGCCGGCGGCTAGCTCTCTTTTGGCGAGCTTGCGTCTGACGGCGAAGAGTTTGCCCGCTGCAAATTTGTTTTTTTCTGCACGGGGAATGAGCTCCTGCATCTCTTTTTCAAGAGTTAAGAACCGGTCATAAGCCGTGAGGATCACTTCGCCAAAGTCTTCGATGATGTTGTGGCGGCAGTGCATGCGGCGCAAGTAAGCCTGAGTGCGGATGCGGCTCTTTTCAATCTCTTCGGAGACCTTGACTTTGTCAATTTTCTTGTTTTCAGTATTAAACAGCTCACTCTGGTAGCGCTCGAGGATGTGGTCTTCTTCGCGGAGCAGGTTGCAGAGTTTGGGCAGCATGGCGAAGTAAGCCGTCTTATCGGAAACCTCTTTTTCAGAAATGACTTTATCGAAACGCTCTTTGCTCGTGATTAGATAGTTGGCAATCGAGATCGCCTCGCGCGTAGAATAGCGAAAGCGCATGATGATCTTCTCGATCTGGATTTGCGCCTTTTCAATCCTTTTGGAAATCTCCACCTCTTCTTCCCGAGTAAGCAGGGGAACGGAGCCCATTTCCTTCAGGTACATGCGCACGGGATCATCGGAAGTGCCTTCAGGACGTTTAGCGAGACCCTCGAGTTCTTTAGCCTCTTTCTTGCGCTCTTTTTGCCTTTCGACTTCAGCCTGGTTGAGGACCTGAATATCCATCCCACTCAAGAAGATGAGCACCTGGTCGATCTGCTCAGCGGAATCGAAATTCATGGGGAGAACTTCGTTGATCTCTTCGTAGGTGATGTATCCTTGCTCTTTTGCAATCGCCACCAGCTCTTCGACTTTCTGCTGATGCTGCTGACTGAAAAGATTATTGAATGAACCCTTTGCCATGCTGTCCTGAATATTGGTGAATCTGAGGAACTTTATAGGAGAAAGTTTCTTATTGTCAAGTGTGATCCCCGTTTACTATCATACTGCGAAATATTTTAACATCCAAAATTCGATGCAATTATTGGCAAGGGACGGGGCTGAGACGATCTCCACGGCGCGTGCGCTGAAAGGAAAGACCTACCATTGCCCTGAATGCAATACCCCTCTCCGTCTGCGCAGCGGCCCCCATCGCAGGGCCCACTTTTATCACTCCCTTGCCCAAAAGCAGTGCCGACAGAATCAAAAAACTCTTGAGCATCTCGAGCTGCAACTCAAGCTTCTCGCCCTCTTCGGTCCCGAAAGCACCTCCATGGAACATCCCTTCCCTGAGATCAACCGGATCGCCGACATCGCTTGGCATGCGTGCAAAACCGTTTTTGAAGTGCAGTGCTCTCCGATCAGCCTCGCTGAGGCCAAGTCGCGTTGCGAAGATTATGCCAAATCAGGTTACCAGCTAGTCTGGATCTTGCACGACAAGAGATATAACCAAAAAAAATTGAGTCCTGCTGAGGCCTATCTGCGAACCTCTCCTTGCTATTTTACCAACGTGAATCAGAGCGGTGAAGGGATCATCTACGATCAGTTCGAGGTCTTGAAGGGATATAGACGCTTCTTCAAGGGCCCACCTCTAGAGGTGAAAATTGATCAGCTAATGGAAAAGGGGTCATTTCAGCTGGAAGATCCCCTTCCCGCCCTTGTGCGCAGCCGCATCGCCAATTGGCCGCTGTTTGCAGCAGGAGACTTGCTGCACCGCATGCGCTCCTCCTCTAATGCCGCAGCCTGCTGCGCGCAGATGATCCGCTTAGAAAACAGGGGGAAACAGGTCAAGCGCGCACCTCTTTGGGCTTTGATAAGGGGGCTTTACAGATGGTTCTTGGACTATATACTAGGTATCTCGCGTTAACAGTCTCGAGAAAAGACCTCGGAGCGAGTAAAAATAGGCGAGCACGCCAAGGGTGAGCAGAGCATGCAAACACGGCTTCCTTGGGAACTCTTTTTCCAGTCGGGAGAACTGGGGACTTGTCTTTTTGTAGTAAACTTTACACTGCTTGCCTCTCCAGGAAGCGAGCTCATTTTCGGCGGTGAACCGATTGAGAAACTGGGGGTATTTGAGCACTGATTCGACCGTGTGCTGCACTCCGCCTATCGAGTACTGATAGCTCGCCTTAAGCGCATAGCGGGAGGAAGAAAGCTCACGGATCTCTACGTCTGAAATGGTCGCGACCGCTGTCCCATTCAAGGAAAAATAACCCCATGCCTCTCTGGCCGCCGTTGCCGAAAACCAGCAGGCTATCCCTCCTGTGACCGCAAGTAGTACTATCCATAGTCGATAAAGCCTTTTTTCCATAGTCTCGTCAATTCATTGTTTTACATCGCCCATCTCATTAAGTATCACTAGCTTCCGTAGACGGGAAAACCGCGCCAAAGGATCTTTCCAAGAAAGCGCCTGAAAACGATTTTGACGAATTATGACAATTTAGCTATATTACTTTCCATCTGAAAA
>JAZJZV010000152.1:3156-3686 GCA_040389485.1 Chlamydiota bacterium | reverse complement strand
TAACAAAAAAGGTGACGAGAAAAGCAAGAAACAGCGCAGACCTTCCGCTCTCAAAAGAGACCTCCAGGGCGAAGAGCGCAATCTACGCAATCGCTCATTCAAATCAAAAGTCGGAACAGCGATCCGCTCTCTCAACGAATCTGTCTCTCAAAAAGACAAACCCGCCGCGAAAGAGAAACTGAACACCGTCTTCAGTCTCATGGACAAGGGCGTGAAGAAAGGCGTCTTCAAGCTCAACAAAGCAGGCCGTGTGAAAGCGCGTTTGACTGCTGCAACTCAAAAAGCTTAAGCCAATAGAGCCATTCTCCATAGGAATGGCTCGGCTCTCATCAATTCCTCTCAAAGTGAGCGCTGTACCCCTCTGTGGCATGAAGATAACGCCATCAAAGAAAATTCTTTCCACTAAAGCTGTTGCTTCGGTATTTTTCTCCGGTGAAATCCACACCAGGAGATTCTCGCATGACTATCCAACGCTGCACATCACTTTTATACGCACTACGCCAATCGACTACGTCCTCGATACAGACTAC
>JAZJZV010000152.1:0-3146 GCA_040389485.1 Chlamydiota bacterium | reverse complement strand
TAGATATGCCTCAGGGAGCGCCGCAGCTGCACCCGACTTTGAGGTGACTGTAGACACCGCCCATCGCCACATTGCCGTCGTGAAGCTCCAGAGAGAGCACGCGATGAATTCATTAAGTATCCCCGTTTTAAACAGGCTGCTTGAAGTTGTCGAGTCCTTGCAATCGCGCGCATTGGGTCATCCTCTGAAAGCAATGATTCTGACAGGCGAAGGGAGGAGGGCATTTATTGCAGGTGCCGACATCCGCATGTTTGCACAGGCGCAGAGCAAAGATGAAGTTCTAGAAATCCTTCTTCTTTCGCGTCGGGTAACTATCGCTCTTGATCGAGCTCCTTTCGCAACGATTGCCGCACTCAATGGTGCCACTATGGGAGGAGGTTTGGAAATGGCAATGGCGTGCGATCTTAGATTTGCGCACACAGGTGTTAAGTTGGGTCTTCCCGAAAGTCAATTGGGTTTAATTCCTGGAGGTGGCGGCACGCAAAGTCTTCCTCGCTTAGTGGGGGAAGGGATTGCCAACGAGATGATGCTCACGGGAGACCCCATCACTGCCGATCGCGCCAAAGAAATCGGTCTTGTCAATGATGTGTTTCCTGAGGAGGAATTGGCAGCTCGCACGTTGGCCTTTGCAAACAAAATTGCCGAACGTCCCCTGCAATCGATTCGATCCATTCTAGAGTCAGTGAGAGAGGGACGTCCTCGTCAAGGAGCCCCCGTATTCAAGTTGCCAGAGAGCCATAAGGTCGGCAATCTCCCTCTCGAGCGGGGAGAGGGCTTTGAAATCGATGGCTTTTTGAAGTGCTTTCAAACCGAAGAGTCCAAGCAACGCGTTTCTGAATTTTTGGAAAGATCAGAACGCAAGCGCTCCTGAATTCCTGAGGTTTTGCGAGAGCTGCGGGTCACCGCAGCTCTCAAAACAGCATCGGAAACAGCAAGCGTGGCTTTGCTGCGCGCACGCGTGATCGCCGTATAGAGCACTTCGCGGCCAAAAGATTCTGCTCCTTCAGGAGCCAAAATAAACACTTCGTCGTATTCGCTGCCCTGGCTTTTGTGCACCGAAAGACAATAGCAATATTCAAAGGAAGGTAGCGCAAGAGCGGGCACCATCCGATAGCCGCCGCTGCGATCCAAGAAATAGGCTTCATCCTTGACATCGAGTTGCGTCAGATGTCCAGCGCTCACCTGCCGGATCAAAACTCCCTGGTCGCCGTTATAAAGATCTAGCTCATCATTGTTGCGCGTGATCATGATGGGAGCCGCCCACCACTGCTCTTGAGAAATCCCCTTCAGAGACTGCTGCAAAAAGAAGCGATTAAGTGCATCAGCGCCCATGGGGCCCTTGCGGATGCAGGAGAGAAGACAAAACCGTTTGATGCCTGACAAGGCACTCAGCGGGTCAATCTGCTCTAAAGAAGCTCCAGGGAAAAAGTGACGGCACTGTTGCCACAGCCCTGCAGCATGAAAGTCGAGAGCGACTCTTTTCAAATCAGCTCCTGCTGCCGTTTGGATTGCTTCTTCCGCTTTGCCCTCTTTGATTAGGTGTGCAAAAGAGAGGATCTCCTGGCAATCGGAACGCAAGACTTGCGTTAGCTCCGTGCAGGGGAACACCTGCGATGCGATCACATCGGCAAATACGCTCCCTGCTTCCACAGGAGGCAATTGGTTGCGGTCTCCGATGAGGACGAGGCGCGTGCCTGAGGCGACCTTTTCCAAAAGCTTGGAAAATACGTAGAGATCCACCATCGAACACTCGTCGACGATAATCAAATCTGCCACAAGAGGGATCTGCGCCTCCTCGCTGGATTGACGAGAGGAAATTCCCAGAAGAGAATGCAGAGTTCCCGCCTGAATGTGTACTGCATCTGAAATGAGGCTGCGCATCCCTGCTTGCAGTTGTGCCACCGCTTTTCCCGTAGGGGCGGTGAGCAGAACGCGCATCTGGGGTGTTTGCGCTAAGAATGTCTTTACGATTTGCGCCGCAGTGAATGTTTTTCCAGTTCCTGGGCCTCCTGTGAGAAACGAGAGAGGATGCTCCAAGGCGCGCTTCACGGCCAGAGACTGCTCAGAATTGAGCACAGAAGAAATTTCTGGCTGCGCGAGGAAATCTGCAACGGGAGCTGCAATAAGCCGCAGAAGATCAGCGATAATCTTGCTCTCAAAAACCCAATTCTTTTGTAGATAGAGGCAGGCTCCATTGCGACGGAGCCACGTCCCTGAAATCTTTTCTGCTCCCTCGCGCAGCAGCGCTGGAATAGAAGCGTCTTCGATGCCGAGCTGTTGCATGGCTAGGTGGATCCCCTCCTCTGTGAGCTCAAGGAGCAAGTGCCCGCTTCTTGCCAGGGCAAATAAACAGGCGGCAAGGAGCATGGGAGAATCCTCATTTGCGACGCTTTGCGCAAACAGCAGATCGACATGAGAGAGAATCCCTTCTTTCTGCAAAGTTAAACATTGTTTCATATTAACTCCTCAAGCTGCGCAGGATTAAAGAGCAGAAAGGCTTTACCTCGAATGAAATAGTAGATCGCACCGCCAAAAATCTCTTCGAAGGGGCGTTTGTCAAACAGCTTTACATATCGGGCGAGCGCATCTTTGTAAATCGCAGCCTGCAGAAAATAATCATTCCCTTGCATCGCTAGAACCAATTTCTCCTGAGTGTAGTCGGCATCGCTCGCTCCGAGGTAGTTGCTCTTCCAATCGAGGAGATAATACTTCCCGTTGCATTCAAAAAACAGGTCGGCAAACCCCTTCATGATCCCTTTCAAGGAGTGCTCAAGAGGGAAGTGAAATTCCATTTCCTGCTGGAGTTGATCGGCGGGAATTTGGCTCAGCGAAAAGCCTGCAATGGGAAGTGCGAGGAGATCCTTCATCCAGGGAAGAAGGAGGGAGCGGAAGGGCTCGAGCGGCGTGAGGTGAATGGCTTGATCAATGACGGAAGAGAGCCGTTTTTCATCCAGAGGACAATGGATCCCCGCCTGGAAGATGTGTTCAAAGATTTTGTGGAGAATCTGTCCCGTTGCGCTGCCAAGAGGGAGCGCATGCGGTGAATTTTCTTGTGGGGAAGAGTCTTCTTCCAGCGGCGCACTATGGCTGCGCGCCAATCCAGAAAAGGAGTAGGTCCTCTCTTCCGATCGGCCAAATAATAGAGG
>JAZJZV010000151.1:21472-23609 GCA_040389485.1 Chlamydiota bacterium | reverse complement strand
CATGGAGATCATTTTTTCGCAGTTGATTTCCTGTGTGCAGTAGAAGTGAGGCACAAATGTCTTGGATTCTTGGAGGCGCTGCCCAATCACCTTTCTCAAGGGAGAGAGGGGGATTTCTTCGTAGGTACCGGGAGCTACGGTGGGAGCTTCATTTCTTCCAAATGTGACGATCTTATCGGGTTGCCCCATTTCCAGATCGCGGCTCATGATTCGGCCATGGGGGCCAGAGCCCTTAACAGTGGAGAGGTCGATCCCTTTCGTTTTGGCAAGTCTCTTGGCAAGAGGAGAGGCAAAAACAGGGCCTCCTACAGTTTCAGTTGGAACTTGGAAGCGGTAATCGGCAAGGGGTTTCTCAGGAACAAAGGCGGGTGTCTGTAGGCCGCCGGTGGGCTTCTGGGGGGCGGCGGATGGAGTGGCGGTCTGCTCTGGAGAGGGTGTAGCAGGAGCGGGCTTTTCTACCTGAGGAGTGACGCCCTCGGGGACATACCCTTCAATGCTTTCGTCCTTTTTTTCGGTGAAGATGGCAACTGCTTGATTGACAATGGCAGACTCCCCTTCCTTGACGATGATTTTTCTCAAAAAACCTTCATCCAGCGCGTTATGCTCGACAGTGGCTTTGTCCGTTGCGACTTCGATCAGGACATCGCCCGCTTTGACTAACTCTCCTTCCTTTTTGCGCCATTTGACAATTGTCCCTTCTTCCATTGTCGGAGAGAGTTTTGGCATTGTGAAGGTAAATGGCATGGCGTTCCTTATCTTTCAATGATTTTTAACTAAGAACCTGCTCAATAGCAGCAACAATTCTCTCTTTTGTCGGCATCGTCTCTTTTTCCAAGGCCTTGGCGTATGGCATGGGTGTTTCTCGCTGTGCGACGCGCACGACGGGAGCATCGAGGTATTCAAAGCAATGTTCCATGATCTGGAAGCCTACTTCAGCACAAATTCCGGTGAAGACATGTCCCTCTTCGACGAGGACGCATCCGTGCGTCTTTTTCACAGATTCAACGACGGTGGCGATGTCGAGAGGTTTGACCGTTCTGAGATCAATCACTTCAACAGATATCCCCTTCTTTGCCATTTCCTGAGCGGCCTGCATACTGAGCAGGACCATGCGGCTGTGAGAGACAAGTGTGATGTGCTTTCCCTCTTGAACGATTTTTGCCTTGCCAATGGGAACGAGGTATTCTTCTGTCGGGATTTCCATTTTATCCCCGTAGGAGAGTTCGCACTCGAGAAATAAGACGGGGTTGTTATTGCGGATCGCCGATTTCAAAAGGCCCTTGGCATCATAGGGGTTGCTTGGGGCGAGGATGATGAGGCCGGGAAGGTTGCCATAGATGGCTTCGACACAATGGGAGTGTTGGGATGACACCTGCGCTGCAGCACCGTTGGGCCCGCGGAACACGATGGGCACCTTGTAGCGGTTGCCCGACATGTAGTGCATTTTAATGGCATTGGAAACAATCTGGTCAAAAGCCACGAAGGAGAAATTGAAGCTCATGAACTCGACAACGGGGCGCAGCCCTGTCATCGCAGCTCCGACGGCAAGCCCTGCGAAACCAAGCTCAGAGATAGGGGTATCGATGACGCGCTCAGGACCCCATTTGTCCAGCATTCCTTTGGTGACCTTATAGGCGCCATTGTACTCAGCCACTTCCTCGCCCATGACGAATACAGTGGGATCGCGCTGCATTTCTTCATCGATCGCCTGTCGTATCGCTTCGCGCATCTCAACGGTCTGCATCGGCATCTCGCTCATCTCCCTTCATTGGGTTTAAGGTGCAAAAACATCTTCTTCCAGAGTAATTGGGTCGGGCCATGGGCTTTCATCGGCAAATTTGAGCGCAGCAACGGCGATCTCTTTCTGCTCTTTGTCAATCAAATGGTATTGCTCTTCTGTGATCAAACCGGCATTTTCCAAAGTCTTGAACATGATGATGAGAGGATCTCGTTCCATACAGTTCTGGAGAGATTCCTTGGAACGGTAAAGTCCTGGATCTGAAATGGAATGTCCACGGAAACGCTCGGTGACCACTTCGATGAATACGGGCCTAGAGTCTTTTTTGATCTGCTCGAAGACGTGTTTGAATCCTGCATAACAGTTGAAAAAGTCCATGCCATCAAAGGTGTACCCCTG
>JAZJZV010000151.1:21008-21462 GCA_040389485.1 Chlamydiota bacterium | reverse complement strand
TCAGCGATTGGTTCTATAGCGTTGGCTCGTTGCACGTGGGTTCCCATTCCCCATTGGTTGTTCTCAACAACGTAGACACAGGGCAGATCCCAGAGACTTGCCAGGTTGAGCGACTCATGGAATGCGCCCTGAGGAACAGCTCCATCGCCAAAGAAGCAGATGGAAGCATCTAAATTTTGTTTTTTCTGGAGCTCAGGCACTGATTTGAGGTACTTGACTGTAAAAGCGGCTCCAGTCCCGATCGGAATCTGCCCTCCCACAATCCCAAAACCGCCTAAAAGACGATTCGTAAAAAAGTGCATCGAACCGCCGCGTCCCCTGGCATTGCCCGTCTCCCTACCAAAGAGTTCAGCCATAAGCTCATTGGGATGGGCCCCCAGAAAAAGAGCGAGTGCATGGCAACGGTAAGAGGTTGACCACCACTGGTCTAATCCAAAAGCGGCGACAGCGCCTC
>JAZJZV010000151.1:17764-20998 GCA_040389485.1 Chlamydiota bacterium | reverse complement strand
CTTGAATGGCTTCTTGCCCCATGTAGGAGTGGAAGAATCCTCCCACTTTCCCTTGAAGATAGGCAGATTCTGCGCGGATTTCAAAGTTGCGCACGAGCATCATCTTCTTCAAATGCTCGAGGAGTTTCTCCTTTCCAAGCTCTTTAATGACTTGTGAGGAGTCGCTTTGAAAGTAGTGATACTTGACAGAAGCTTGTTTTTTCATTGAGACGGCTCAAGGTGTTCGTTGCTTTTCATAAAAGTAGCTGAGCGATTTAATTAAATCAATCACATGGAAGCCCCAGGAAGCTTGGATCCCTGTTGAGGTACGATATTGGGGTTATTTGTCACTGGGATTGTCCTTAAATCGTCATCGGAATGCATCTGATAGCACCCACTCAATCCCGCCGCAGCAAGGAGTATAGAAAAAACCAATAAGTAGCGCGTCATCATCACATCCCTCTATTCATAAGCTGTGTAAAGGATACCCTTCTTCTTGAAAAAGAAGAAGTGAAATATTTTGTTTAAGACCCAGCTGAAAACTCTAAGCTTCTTGCTTGCGGACTTTTAAAAACTCTTTGTAAGGGACGCATCCGGCGTCTTTAAGGTTCTTAAACTCTTTTAAGTACTGCTGCGCCAACTGAGGGTTTTCCAAGACGATCACGTTCTCGCAATTGACGGTTGTGGCATCAAAAGTGAAG
Organism: Chlamydiota bacterium; assembly: GCA_040389485.1. Classification (GTDB taxonomy): domain Bacteria; phylum Chlamydiota; class Chlamydiia; order Chlamydiales; family Rhabdochlamydiaceae; genus JAZJZV01. Next base: position 20,318 of record JAZJZV010000151.1, on the reverse strand, counting down.
TTGAATGAGCCCGTCCACACCTTGCTATCCCCAAAGACACAGAACTTATCGTGCATGAGCGATTTGCGCTTTTGAAGGGGATTTGCCGTTTTCTGCGTTGGTGTCCAGACATAGATGGGAATGCCCGATTCAGACATTTTTTTCAGAGGAGAGCGGGTCTTCACAGAAAAGGGATCGACGATGAGTTCTACCGACACCCCTTTTTTCTCCGCTTCGATGAGCGCTTTGGAGATGCCACGGTGCATCAAACAATAGACGGCCGCGCGGATGCTCTTCTTCTCTCTTTTGATGTGGGCAATGAGCTCCTCAGCGACGTGGTCGCGGGGAGAAAAGAGAACTTCGTACTCTGTGATGGGATCCTTGGCCTCAGCAGCAAAAGAAAGAGAGCCTGGCACACAGAGCAGCGCCACTGTCAAACACTTCGAAATGAATTGCATCGTCATCTCCGTTATTTTTGGCAAAAGGGATACCATTTTTACTAGTACGTAGTCAATAAAGTTTCTTGGCATATTTGCGCCTGGGTTTTGATGTAGGTTGTGGATCCTGAAAAACAAGGCATACATGGAAAATGATGCATAGAAACTTTAGTGACTACGTACTAGAAATCGATGCAATTATTTCTTTCTCTGAATATGATGGATGAAAAGAGGATACCCATGGCTAAAAACCTACGACCGATCTACTACGACACTGAAACGACGGGCATACGCAACGACAAAGACCGCATCATCGAGCTTGCTGCTTATGATCCGGTAGAAAAGCGCACTTTTTGCGAACTCATCAATCCCGGAATGCCAATTCCCAAAGAAGCCACTGCAGTGCATCACATCACGGATGAAATGGTAGCAAACGTGAGCAGTTTCGGCGATGTCGCTGAGAGGTTTGTCGCCTTTTGCCCAGAGAACACCGTTCTCATCGCTCACAACAATGATGCCTTTGATAGGCTCTTTATCGAGGCTGAATTTCAACGCGCAGGAAAAAAATCCCCCTTTACCACTTATATCGACACTCTCAAGTGGTCGCGCAGATACAGAAGTGACCTTCCTAGGCACTCCCTGCAATTTTTAAGAGAAGTGTATGGATTTGCTTCCAACCAGGCTCACAGAGCGTTGGATGACGTGATTATCCTCTATCAGGTGTTTTCGGCAATGATCGATGACTTAACGATGGAACAGGTGATCGAGCTGATGCAGCGCCCTCAGGTGCTCTCGCGGATGCCTTTTGGCAAGCACCAGGGAAAACAGCTTTCAGAAGTTCCCAAGAATTACGTCACATGGCTCGCTTCGAGCGGCGCCTTCGAGAAAGCGGAGAACCAGGAGTTGAAAGAGAACTTCGAAAAACTGGGTCTTCTCGTTTAGATCAACAAGTAAGAATCCGTTTCTACCACCCGCTTGCCTTGCTCTCTAGAGAGCGAAGTGAACGGGTGGTTAAATTTTTCTTCTTAATTTTTTAAGGGACGAGCATCTCTGCGTATTGCCCATCGCGGTTAATGCTATAGAGGGCTTCCCACATGCGCCGGAATGGCTCACACGTGACGAGCAACTCATCTTTGTTGCCTTCGCCGATTTTGACTCCGCGATCGATATAGATGATCTTGTCTGCGTGCTCGATCGTCGAGAGCCTATGTGCAATGAGGATTTGCGTGACTTCTCCATGCAGATTGGCAATCGCATTTTTGATGTGTAGCTCACTCAGGGAATCCAGAGCTGAGGTCGCCTCATCCAGGATGAGGATGGGAGCCTCTTTCACGAGCGCTCTAGCAATAGCAAGACGCTGTTGTTGGCCGCCAGAGAGATTTTGTCCCGCTTCGTCGAGCTTGGAGTCATATTTGTCTGGCATGCGCGAGATGAACTCCTCTGCATGCGCCCGCTTGGACGCGCTTTGGATGCGCTCCTCCGAAAAGTTGCGCCCAAAAGAGATGTTCGCTGCAATCGTATCGCAGAAAAGGAAGGGCTTTTGTGAAACAAAAGCGATCTGCTCGCGGAGGGACTTTTGGGTGTAAGCGCTGAGTGGCTTGCCATCGATGCGGATCTCCCCTTTCTGCACTTCGTGCAACCTGGGCAAGAGCTGAACGATGGTCGACTTACCGGCACCGGTTGGCCCAACGATCGCGACAGTTTCACCCTTGCGGACGGTGAACGAGACGTCTTTTAAAATCCATTCCTCGCCATAGCGGAACCAAACGTTCTCGAACTCGATGAGATCATCGAATCCTGGGAGGCTGATGGCCCCTTTTTTATCTTCGATCTCAGGCTTGAGGTGAAGGACTTCGAACATCCTCTCCGCAGCAACTACTCCCCTCTGGATGTTGGCGTTCTCATCGGCAAACTTCTTGACTGGCTCGTATACGAGCTGCAAGAGTCCACAGAAGACGATCAATTGAGAGAGGCTGAGACCAATGGTGTAGAGGCCAAAGAGTACTACACTCGCGAGGCAAAGTGTGGTGATGGCATGGAGGATGGGTCTAGTGAGCAGGCCATACTTTGCCGTCTTGCTTTCAAGGACAGCCATGCGGTCATTCTGCTCGACGTATTTTTTGAGTGAGAACGCCTCC
>JAZJZV010000151.1:16905-17754 GCA_040389485.1 Chlamydiota bacterium | reverse complement strand
GATGGAAAAACAATCGTCTTTCACGCTGGAGGCGATCTTTACCGTTTGGATACCAGCGAGGAAGTCGATGAGCACGTTAGCAAAGCGCTCCTGATTGCTCTGTAATTGACGGGAGACGCGCTTGACTCTGCGCGCAAGAAAGACGATGGGGCTAATGATGAGTGGAACGCCAATGAAGATCACAATAGAGAGCTGCCAGGAAAGGTAGACGCACATAGAAAGGCAGGTAATCACGGTAAATGGGGTCTGCAGGTAGTTGGTGAGCCAGGAGTTGATCGATGTGGCGATTTGTCCAGCATCTCCAACGATGCGAGAAGAGAGGCTGCCAATGTTGTGTTTCTGATAAAAGCTCATGGGAAGGGTCTGGATGTGCTCAAAATACTGCTGGCGCAGGTCACGGCTGATGCGAATGGCGAGAATTTGGGTCGTGTAGCGGCTTGCGAATAACCAGATCGCCTTGAACACGGCAACACACACCAGAGCAAAGATCAGCGCATTGACATTGGAAGTAAATGCGAATCTGTCCTTCACCTTGCGGATGAGCCAGTTGAGAGGGTTTTCATCTTTCTTTTGAGACATGTAGGCAGCGGCTTGCTGCTTGGTGATCGATCCCGTCCCCTCTTTGTCGATGAGGCTCCACTGCTTTTCTACTTGCTGGAGGGAAATCGCTTCTACCCCGCTCCTTTGGTCGAGAGGATTTGTAGACTCCACTTTCTTTCCAGAAGAAAAAAGGGCAAAAAAATCGGCGCCGTTATGAGAGAGAATACCCAGGGCAAACATCTCCAACTGGCTGGCGACGGTGAGAGCGATCAGCGTCACAAAGGTAACGATGAGCAAAGAGAGGTGTTT
>JAZJZV010000151.1:3107-16895 GCA_040389485.1 Chlamydiota bacterium | reverse complement strand
CAGCCATAAGTTTATCGTTATCCAAATGAATTGCTTCAATAAGTAATTTCATTTGTCACAAGTAGGGGTTTATTAGCTACTCCCCCAAGAGGTCTACAGAGGGAGCGGCTCGCTGTCTTCGATTGTAAATTTACCGATTCGGCGAAATTTTTGGTAGCGTTGTTCGATCAAATCTTCAACGGGCAGTGTTTTTAAGATCTCCCACTGCTCGACAATGTATTTTTTGACGTTGCGGTACGTCATCGCAGGGTCCCGATGGGCACCCCCAAGAGGCTCTTCGATCATGGCATCGACGATATCGAGCTTAAGCAGGTCTTCTACTTGCATTTTAAGGGCTTGAGCAGCCAATTCTTTCTTATTGCTGTCGCGCCAAATGATGGATGCGCAGCTCTCAGGAGAGATCACTGAATAGTAAGAATGTTCTAGCATCCCAACGACGTCTCCGACTCCCATGCCGAGAGCTCCGCCAGAGCATCCTTCTCCGATCAGCACAATGATGATGGGGGTCTTTAACCTGGACATTTCCCAGAGATTGTTAGCGATCGCCCATCCTTGGCCTCGCTCTTCCGCAGAAAGTCCGGGATGTGCTCCAGGGGTGTCCAAAAGGGAAAGGACGGGGAGGTTGAACTTTTCGGCAAGTCGCATGCACCGCATCGCCTTCCTGTACCCTTCCGGGTGAGGCATCCCAAAATTGCGCTCCATACGGCTCTTGGTATCAAATCCTTTTTCCTGAGCGATCACCATGAATTTCACCCCGCCGACTGTGGCAAGTCCACACACAACGGCACGGTCATCTCTGAATTGGCGGTCGCCGTGGAGTTCAGTGAAATCTTCGCAGATGTTGCGGATGTAGTCCATCGACTTGGGCCTTTCCGGATGGCGACAAATCGTGACTCGCTCCCACGGAGTCAGCTCAGAATAGACTTTATTGCGGAGCTGTTGCAGCTTCTGCTCGAGCTTAGCTACCTCTTCTTCCGACCATAGGTTCTTATCCTTGCTTTGCTCTTTGAGCTGGGCAATGGTCTTTTCGTATTCCACAATTTGTTTTTCGTGAGCTAACGTACTCATATACCTTTTCCTACTCTAGCGGGATGGAACAGCAACTTCAATCCCTGGGAGTTTTGCTTCATGAAAATCTTTAACAATCTCTATCATCGTCGGCTTCGTAATGACGATGGAAAACAATTCTTCGATATCCTCAGACGACATCCGGATGCAACCGTCGCTGTCATAGGCACCTATTGTCTCTCGGTTCTCGACGAGCTTGGCAGAGGCAGCGTCTAATGACCAGGGGGCTCCTTGCAAGCCATAGCCTTTGGCAGGAGCTGTCGTGCGGTCTAATTCCTTGCCAAAAGGGATCCAGCGGGTTCCAAACACCTTATTCATCTCTACTTTCTGGTCCTGGTAGTAGCCGGTGGAACCTGGCTGGTAGATCGCCACGCGATCTCCAAGCGCATAGCGCCCGAGTGGAGTCAAACTTCCCGAGGGAGAGCTCGAATCCAGGCGTCCAAGGCCCACTTTATATGTCTTGAGAAGCACGCGTTCATTGGTGTCTAGATCGATGTAATAAAAGCCCATCTTGCATCGGGAAAGGTCGACGAGGAGAAAAAACTCAATCTTTTTGTCTTTGCGGAACACGTTGAACGGGCTCCCCTCAGAGACTTTTTGAGAAAAGTAGTCGGGCCTGCCGTTCAAACTCCTTGCAATGAAGTGGCGGGATGTTCCGTAGTGAACAGCGTAGTCAGAGACCCATGCGGGTCTCCCCTTTAACCAAGATACCGTACTCGAATAGGATATCGTCTCGACAATGGGAAGGCGGGAGGAAGAGGTGGAGAAAAGTTGAAATATCCGATCGATATTGGGGAAATCGTCCTTGGGTAGCTGAACAGGACGTGGCAGTGAGGAGGCTCCGACTGTCTGGGTTCCAAGGAGATGTGCCTGTGGGGTTGTGGCGCTTTTGGTCTCTTGGGGAAGCTCCTTCTGGAGAGCTTTAGCGGGGATCGAAACAATGGGCGTTTCTGTACGAGCCACGGTTTTTTCTTCCGCGCTTGCAACTGTGAGACTGCCCCCGTCTTTTTTCTTAAAAAGGGCTGCAACGCCAATCATCGAAAAGAGCGTCACTGTACCAACGAGGATCCACTTAGGCGCTGACAATCGATCTTCTCCATTTAAATATTTGATTCCGCAAAGGAATCTATTCAGGAAGGCTCAAATTATAAGTAGAGCCTCCCTTTTTAGGGAACCCCTAATATACCACTTTTGCGACAAGAATAAAAGAGGGAGTTCGACGAACTCCCTGAAAAGACCAATTTTTTGGGGATGCAACAGGAGAAAAATTTGAATTGTTAGCGACCTGTGGAGCGGCGCTCTTTCTCAATCAATTTCTTCATTTTTTTACCCGGCGTGAATTTCACCGCCAGACGCGCTGGGATGACAATGGGGACAGAGGCATTTTTGGGATTGCGTCCGATTTTTTGCTTCCTCTCCACGATCTCAAAAACTCCGAAATCGCGAAACTCAAGTCTATCACCTTTAGCTAGATAGTCTGTCATCGCATCCAAAAATGATTGGATGACATTTCTCACATCATTCGGATGTACGCCCCTATTCTGGGAAATCACCTGTATCAACTTCTTTTTAGTGATTGTTTCCATATCCTCTCGCTCCTTGTTAGTATCTCTCTGCCCTGCCCCAAACCCGCCGCACAGCGCAGGTAGACAACTATCTCCTTTACTTGCTCATTGTTGTATCACATTGATTTTCAATCAAGTAATTTTTACAAAAAAAATTTAACGGGACGAGAAATGCGAAAAACTGAATCTATCCCAGCATCAAGTGATTGTCGGTTTTCGGGACGGCGGGGATGATTTACGAAACTCTCAGAAGGACCTTCTTCTTTTTCCCAGCACCAAAGAGGAGAAACTCCCCTTCGATCAGTTCACTCTCACCTAGGCGAAAGTTGGGATCATCGATCCGGCGGTTATTGAGATAGGCGCCGCCATTTTGGATCAAACGGGTAGCCTCAGACTTACTGGCGAGCAAGCCGATTTTGACGGCAACATCTGTATATTTTTGGTCCACGACCTCGAGCTTGGGAAGTTGAGCGCTTGGCATATCGTGGGCAATGGCGCGTAGGGCTGCTGCGTCGAGCTTCGCATCTGAACCTGGGGCAGCACCTTCTGTCACCTTTAAAGCGGTAGCAAGGCCTTCTTCTCCATGGATCATCCGAGTGAGCTCTTCTGCCAGCCGCTTTTGAGCTGTATTGGGAGTATAGTCCGCGCTTGACATCTGGGCTTCATACTCGCGCACTTCCTTCATTTCCATGAAGGTCAAAAAGCGCATGAGCTTGATCACGTCTGCATCAGGAACGCGCACAAAATACTGGTAGAAATGGTAAGGAGAACAGCGGTCAGGGGCAAGCCATATAGTCCCCTCTTCCGTCTTGCCGAATTTTTTTCCATCGCTGCGGGTCAGCAATGGGAAGGTCAAACCAAAAACCTCATTCCCAGAGAGTTTGCGCACCAGCTCAATGCCAGAGGTGATGTTCCCCCACTGATCGCTTCCACCTAATTGAAGCAAAACGCCATGCTCTTGATTGAGGTGGTAAAAATCGTAGGACTGCAGCAGTTGATAGCTGAATTCGGTAAAGCTAATGCCTTCTTCGGAATCGATCCGGCTTTTCACCATTTCTTTTGCGAGCATGGGTCCGACGCGGAAATGTTTCCCGATATCTCTTAGGAAGTCGACAAAACTAAACTTGGAGAGCCACTGGTCATTATTGAGTAGGATAGGCCTAGCCTTGGGATGGAAGAAATCGAGGACTGCATCAAAATGGCGCTTGATCCGCGCCACGTTATAATCGATAGCTGCTGCATCGAGCAGAGGGCGTTCGACGCTTTTACCCGAAGGATCCCCAATTCTGGCAGTAGCTCCACCCACGATGACAACAGGCGTGTGTCCGTGTTTCTGAAACCAGCGCAAAATGACGATGCCGACTAAAGAACCGATGTGAAGGCTGTCTGCTGTGGGATCAAAACCCAGGTACACTTTCGTGGGGTTTTCTAACAGCTTTGGCAGCTCCTCGCTCGTCATGGCATCGAAAAGACCGCGCTCTTTCAAACAATCGATAATATTGGACATGTCCTACCTTCTTGGGAGCATTGTAGGCGTTTTGAGCTATTTCATCAAGCAAGCAGTACTAGGGAGTGTACCTAGTAAGGGCGCACACTGAATCCACCCGTGGGCAGTCGCTTAAGATCGATTCCCAAGGCTCTAATTTTCTCAAGCGCGCGATCGCTTACACCGTTATGGTAACAATCAGCTTTAACTTTCATATCACCTGCAATGGTAAGGCTTCCAGCAATATAACAACCGTTAGTCGCTTCAATCGACAGATCCTTCTCACATTTAATCACTCCAAAGACAACCAAATTGTTCACTTTAAACGTCATCTCAAAATCTGAGCTCACATTCCCGAGTACGACCACAGTTTTGTCTTTATTATCGAAAACGAACGGCTTATCCAATTTGATTTCGCCCCGCATCCATGTAATGTCTAGTGCCATGACTATCTCCTGGTTGTTTTGCGAGATATTACAGCGCTTATTCGGATACTAAGCCAGCTCAAAGAATTCTTATTAATTAATGCTGATTTTTTTGAGTTTACCAAATTGCTCGCGCACAGCATTTTCTGACTCGGGCTCTTGCTCGACCTTGATTTGTTCAGCCAGTAGCTTGATGCGTCCGCTGAGCTCTGCGGCGTTTTTATTCTCATCGAATAGGGAAATGCCCTTGATGGGCAAAGGGACGCGGCTGGATGCATGACGTGCAATCCAGCGATGGATCTCAATCGATTTTTTCTCTATAGCCTGTGGAGTGATCTTCTTGTCTACCGCTTCGAGCTGCTTTTTCAGCTTCTCTCTCGCCTTTTGCGTTTTAGAACTCTCTTCGGCGATCTGCTTGACTTTCTCTTTTTTCGGTGTAGGCGTCATCCGCTGCTCTCCATTGGGTAACCTTGGTCAGAGTACAAACGGATGGAATTTAATTCAAACGCAAAACAGAACGTGAAAAAAACCCTTTCACACTCAAGTTCAATGACTTTGGTTCTTAAAAAGGGTTGGGTAGATCAATGAATTCACAAGAGATCCCAAAGCGTTGCTGCACTTCTTTCATCAGACTGAGGATTCCTACGCGCTCAGTTGCATAGTGGCCAAGCGCAAAAAAATGGATGTTTTGCTCATGGGCAATATCCCATATAGGTTCGTCGAAGCTTCCCGTAATAAAGCAGTCCACTCCTTCCTCTGCCGCCAGTTCGATCTGGCGGTGAGCGCCTCCAGAGAAGATCGCTGCAGAAGAGATCTCCTTTTTTCCTCCGAGGGCCGTATGGGCAGCGTGCCCATAATAGGCTTCAAGGCGCTTCTGAAAGACTTCCACTTCTACTTTGGGAAAACGCCCTTTCACTGCGATTGGAGTCTTTTCCATCCAATAAAATGGCTGGAGATCGGTCAGTCCCAGATCACGTGCTGCTCTCCAATTGTTTCCCAAGCTTTGGTGCGCGTCGAGAGGGAGGTGGTATGCAAGCAGCGTCATGTCATTAGCTAAGAGCAGCTGGAGTTTTTTCTTTTTGGCTCCTTTCACTGGATAAGGATCTTTGTTCCAAAAAATGCCGTGGTGGACGATGAGAACATCAGCTCCCTTTGCAACGCTAGCCTCAATTGCAGCAACGCTTGCAGAGACGGCAAAGGCGGCTCTTTGCACCTCTTTTTTTCCCTCCACTTGAATGCCGTTGGGACAGTAATCGCTAAACTCTCCAGGAGAAAGAACTTGTTCTAAATGCAGAAAAAGGTCTTGTAATGTAATCATGGTTCTCCAAAGATTGGGTATACCGAACGTGACTCAAGAATCGGATTTGGGTCGCGCAAAAGCTCCCGCGGTTTGACGATCGCAAAAGGGTCCATATTGCAGTTAATATTGGCCTTTTTGCGATCGTTAAACCCCGGGGCTTTGGCGCAGCCAAAATCCCATTCTTGAGTCACGTTCGGTATGTACATAGGATAATGGTTCATGGGAACAGATGCAATCAAAATGAAGGTCGGTTATCAGGCCGCGGAATTTGTAAAAGAGGGCATGCGCGTTGGCCTGGGAACGGGTTCGACTGCGCACTTTTTTATCGAGAGGTTGATTCAACGTTGCAAAGAGGGTTTAAAGATCTCCGCTATCGCCACGTCGAAGCAATCGCACAAAATGGCCCAAGAAGGTGGAATTCCCTTGCTCGATGCGGAGCAAGTCACCGAACTCGACTTGACAGTAGATGGCGCTGATGAAATTGATTCCCAAAAGCGGATGATCAAAGGCGGAGGTGGAGCGCTTGTGAGAGAGAAGATCATTGCGGCGATGAGCAAGGAATTGATTGTGATTGTCGATGCATCCAAACTTGTCCATAACTTGGGAAAGGTGAAGCTTCCCGTGGAGATCGTCTCCTTTGCCACACGAGCCACCATTCATCATATCGATAAGGCGGGGTTTCGAGGTGATTTTCGGAAAAATGCGGATGGAACCCGTTTCAGCACCGACAACAACAACGCGATCTTCGACATCCACCTTCCCTTACCTTGTGAAAATCCAGAAAAAATCCATCAGACTCTCATCGCTATTCCAGGGGTAGTCGACACTGGATTTTTCTTCCATCTTGCAGGACGTGTCATTGTCGGGTTTGCTGATGGTCAAGTCGTAGTCAAAACGTAAAGAGGTTGCCCGTGTCTTCAGAACTGATCCCCGTTTCCTTCAATAAAATCATGCAATCCCGTTCCTATACCGTGATCATCCTTGGAACAGAGAGCAAGCGCTTTGCGATCTATACAGATCCCTCCGTTGGCCGCAACATCCAGTCATTTCTCACAGAAGAAAAGAAACCACGCCCTTATACGCATGAATTGATGGACTGCATTTTCGAGGGCTTTGGAATCAAACCGATTCAGATTGTGATTAACGATATCGAAGACACCATCTATTTTTCGCGGCTTTATCTTGAGCAGACTTGCGGCGATCTGAAAACGGTTCTGGAGATCGATGCTCGCCCCAGTGACAGCATCACTCTTGCATTGAAGCGAAACATTCCCGTTTTTTGCCGCAAAGAAATCTTCGACAGGGCTGTCCCTGTCGAAGAATAAATCCCTTTGGATCAATTAGGGATAAGAGACTGTGATCCCCGTGCTCTGTCCTCCATTGGGATCAAGAGCATAAATAGTGTACGTATTGACTGTCGGCGCACTCTGGTTGTTGTCCACAGTTGAAAGCGTAGTGCTTCCCATCTCTGTCCAGAACAGCCCGTTGCGATAAATCCGATATCCTGCTGCGTTAGGCGATGCATCCCATGTGATCAGGTTGTAAGGTTCGCTTAAGACTTCAAAGTTGTTGGTCAGTCCCTGTACAGCTAAGTTGGACGCCGGTTGCACTAGGTCCACTGTGCCCAGATTCGCTTGCAGAACATTGTTTGATCCGTCATAGGCGAGCCAAAGACCAATGCCATATACACTCGGTGGAAGCTTAACCGCGGCCATCTTTGGAAAGCCGATCGCGCCAGGAGCAGTCAACGCCGCTGGAATCGACCAAACAGCACGGTTTGAGGGAACGAACCTATAGGTAGAAAAGATCCCAATTTGATTGGTATAAGGGTTATAGGTCATGTAAACAACCCCAACACTATCTGCTAACACGTCAGAATCAAACTGATAGGCAAGCATATCCTGAAGGGTAAATGCGCCCGATTGGATCCAGGTCCCACCCACAGGCAGTAATGATGCGTACATGTCAAACGTAGAACCATCTGCGGAGTTCGACCAAACAACAGCTGCATCTCCAGCCGCATCAAAACCCACCTGAAGCATTAGCTCTACTGGATCCATTAGGCCTGCATTCGACAAATCCATAGGAGATGTCCAAATACCGCCTGCAGAATAATAGGATGCCTGAGCATACACTTTTGAGTAAGTCGTTCCGGTTTTGACAAACCTGTACCAAGCAGCCAGTGCATTACCGCTTGGATCCACTGCGATCTGAGGGCATCCGCTGTCCACAGTGTTTGTAGAAATTGCCTCTGGCACTCCCCACGAACCGCCAATGGTTTTTGTAGCTACATAAATGGTCTCGACAGCAGAAACCGTCTGCTGCCATACGGCAAAGACGTCTCCTGCAGCATTCACCGCTACTTGAGGCGCCGTGGCACTTGAGCCAGATAAAGTATCGGGTGTTACTTGCCAGCTACCGCCAAAGAGTTTTGTCGATGAAAGGACGACTCCTCCTTCCAACCAAACGGCAACGAGATTGCCCGAACCATCGGCGGTCAGCGTTCCAAAAGAAGCGCTTGCGCCTGAAACGGTGTCAGGTGTCACCTGCCAGCTTCCACCAAACAACTGAGTAGAAGTTTTGATCACTCCCCCTTCATTCCATAGAGCCGTCGCGTTGCCTGAGGCATCGACCACGAGTTGCGGATCAGAAGCTCCCGAACCAGAAAGAGTCGTGACAGATGCACTCCATGACCCTCCAAAGAGCAGCGATTTTGAAACGATAAATCCATCTTCAATCCACACTGCTGTGGCATTTCCAGTGGGGTCGAGAGAGATCTGTTGCGCTGAGGCGGCGACGCCAGGCGTTGAGATTGTTATGGGTGTATCTCCCCACATCCCTTGGGCCTCAATTGAGTTCATCACCAGGGCCATTACACACAAAGAAGCGAATATTTTTCTCATCATCATATCTCCAGTTAAAGAGTCTGTTGTCGATCGAAAATCGCCTTTTGATGGTAGATACTAAAAAATATAATTTCAACAAGTATACCCCTTCCACTTCAATCACAAGGGTCGATTTTGTCTTTGGCGCCCCGATTTTAATGCCGCTCTACGATTGAGGTGGAAGGGGTATATACCGCGCCTGGTTATACCAAGCGCGGTATGAACCTATCCTAGATGAGAGTCGAAAGCTCTGATACGAGGGAACCAAAATGGCGCATCGCAGACTCAACGGGCTCTGGCGTGCGCATATCCACTCCTGCCAATTTCAGCACATCGATCGGATATTTGCTGCCGCCAGATGAGAGAAACTGCAAATAATTCTCTTTGTCCACCTCTTTGCCACTCACCACTTTTTCCGCAAGCGCAAGGGCAGCACTAATCCCTGTTGCGTACTGATAGACGTAGAAATTGCTGTAAAAATGCGGAATGCGCGCCCACTCGATCTCGATCTCATCATCGAGTGTAAGTCCTGGGCCAAAGTACTCTTCATTTAACCGACGGTATTCTTTTTTCAGAAGAGCGGGAGTGAACGGAATCCCCTCTTGCGCCCATTCGTGCATCTTGAGTTCAAATTCTGCAAACATCGTCTGGCGCACCAGGGTGGATCGGATTGTCTCCAGCTTTTGGTTGATCAAGAACGCCTTCACCTCTTTCTCCTTTGCCTCTTCGATCAAAAGGCGGTGCAGCAGTTCCTCGTGGAATGTGGAGGCCACTTCCGCAACGAAAATCGAGTACTGCGAGTACTGATAGGGTTGATGACGCCTGCTGAGAAGCGAGTGCATGCTATGACCTGCTTCATGAGTGAGCGTCATGACATCGTTAAAAGTGCCATGGAAATTCATGAGAATGTAAGGCATGCTGTCATAACAGCCGCTGGAGTAGGCGCCCGAGCGCTTGCGCGCATTTTCATAACGATCAACCCACCGCTCTTGCGTGAGTCCCTGGTTCAATGCGCGCTGATAGTCCTCCCCTAAAATTGCCACAGACTTGATGATTAGCTCGACCGCCTTCTCAAAACTCATGCCCATTTCTACATCCTTCACAAGAGGCACTTGCAAATCATAAAAGTGCAATTGGTCCAACTTGAGCACTTTTTTGCGCAAATCGATATAGCGATGCAGACTTGGCAGCTCCTTGCGGACAGCCTTAATCAAAGAGGTATAAACAGAGAAATCAATTTGATAGGGAAAAAGGGCAGCTTCGACACAGGAGGTGTAATCGCGCGCCCGCATGTTCAGTAAGTGGCGCTGCACTTGACCGCCAAGTAGCTCGCAAATAGTATTTTCAAATGCGCTAAACCCGCGATGCAAATTCTTAAATGCCCCCTCGCGCACTTTCCGGTCTTGACTGCGCATATGGAGTAAATACTTGCCATGCGTCAGCTCGAGTTGCTTGCCCTGACTGTCTTCAACTGGCGCAAACTTCATGTCTGCATTATTGAGCGCATTAAACGATTGCGAAGAGGTTTCCAAGGCTTTCCCAGCAAGAGCCAAAAGCTCCTCCTGCTCCGCGGGGAGAGTGTGCTTTTTCATGCGCACAATTTGCTCGAGGTAAAAGGCATATTCACTAAGAGCCGGCGCCTTCAGAAGAGCCTCGATCTTTTCCTGAGGGAGTTGCAAGAGCTCAGGCTCGATCCAAGCAGTTTCTTGACGAAATGCGTAGAGAAGAGCCACTACCCGCGAATGGGCCTTCTTCGCCACTTCTTCAGAAACATCTTCGTCGTGACGCAGATGGGCATAGGTGTAGAGCTTCGAGAGCCCGCGATCGATTTCTAGACAAATAGCGATTAAATTTTTAAGATGCTCTGGCGACGCGCTCCACCCGTTTCTTAAAGAGGCAATTTCGGGCCAATGGGGGTCGCTCTTTTCCCTCCCCAAGGATTGGAGCTGCTCTTCCCATGCATCCCACGAAGAGTAAAGAGATTCCACATTCCACTTGTCTTCGTTAGAGATTAAAGATCTTTCTTTCGTTTTTTCCATTTGCTCTGCGATGCCGGCTACCGTCATTTTTCGACTCCTCTTTTTGCAGCGAAATTTGCTCTATACCTGAAAAATTTAGTCTATAGGGCGAGCGAGACAAAACCAGATCGCCTCGAACGACGAAATTCATAGCTGAAGGCTCTATGAATGAGGAGGAGAGGGGATCTGGTGAAGTCGCAGCCGACCTTATAGACCAAATTTTTCCGGTATAGAGCAAAATATGACTGTTTTCAAATCTTTGGTCAATAGAAGGAATGATAAACTTTCGATTTAGCAGTCGATTCAACTATTTGCTAATTTCGTCGTTGCCAAAAAATCTCGAAACCGCTAGAATCCCACACTTCAGCACAACCATTAAGGAGATGCACCAATGACGCAACAAACTGCAAAAAAAATGACTCTCAAGCCTCTTGGTAACCGCGTTCTCGTCCAACGCCTCGAGCAAGAAGAGACATTGAAAGGAGGGATCATCCTTCCCGACTCTGCTAAGAAAAAACAGGAAACGGCAAAAGTTGTCGCAATGGGAACAGGTTCTACCACCTCCGACGGAAAGCTCATCCCTATCCCCGTGCAAGTGGGTGACACCATCTTAATGGATAAATATTCCGGCCAGGAAGTGACGATCAACGACGAAGAGTTCGTCATCCTGAGCGCCGATGATATCATTGCAATTCTTAACTAAGGACATAAGGAGTCTAAAACAATGGCAGCTAAAAACATTAAATTCAAAGAAGAGGCCCGCCAAAAGATCTTGAAAGGCGTTCGCACTCTCGCTTCCGCCGTCAAAGTCACCTTGGGTCCGAAAGGCCGCAATGTGGTCATCGACAAGTCTTACGGCGCACCCCACATCACTAAAGACGGCGTCACCGTCGCAAAAGAGATCGAGCTCGAAGACAAGCACGAAAACATGGGCGCTCAAATGGTCAAGGAAGTGGCTAGCAAGACCGCCGACAAAGCGGGCGATGGAACCACCACTGCTACTGTCTTAGCCGAAGCCATTTACAGCGAAGGTCTGCGCAACGTCGCTGCCGGCGCTAACCCCATGGGAATCAAAAAAGGGATTGAAAAGGCTGTCAAAGAAATCACCTCTGAACTCGTTAAATTGAGCAAACCCATCCAAGACCGCAAAGAGATTGCCCAAGTCGCTACCATCTCTGCCAACGGCGACACAGAGATCGGCGAGATCATCGCTAAGGCGATGGAAAGAGTCGGCAAAGACGGCACCATCACGGTCGAAGAAGGAAAAGGACTCGAAACCACCCTCGACGTCGTTGAAGGGATGAATTTCGATAGAGGTTATGTCTCCGCTTACTTCATGACCAACACAGAGAGCCAAGAGTGCGTCTTCGACGACCTCTTCGTCCTCATCCACGAAAAGAAAATCGCTTCGATCAAAGAATTCCTCCCCATCTTGCAAGCTGTTGCGGAAACGGGCAAGCCCCTTCTCATCATCGCTGAAGATGTCGAAGGCGAAGCGATGGCGACCCTTGTCGTCAACCGCCTCCGCGCCGGCCTCAAAGTGTGTGCTGTAAAAGCTCCAGGCTTCGGCGACCGCCGCAAAGCAATACTCGAAGACATCGCTGTCCTCACCGGCGGCGAACTGATCAGTGAAGAGCTCGGGATCAAACTCGAGAACGTCACAATCGAAATGCTCGGCAAAGTCAAAAAAGCAGTCATCGGCAAAGAAGAGACAACGCTTGTTGAAGGCAAAGGCGACAAAAACAAGATCGCTGAGCGCATCGCCCTCATCCGCCGTCAAATCGAAGAATCGACATCGGATTACGATCGCGAGAAGCTCCAAGAGCGCCTCGCTAAACTCGCTGGCGGCGTTGGAATCATCTCCGTGGGCGCAGCGACTGAAATCGAAATGAAAGAGAAGAAAGACCGCGTCGACGATGCCGTCCACGCCACTAAAGCAGCTGTCGAAGAGGGAATCCTTCCCGGCGGCGGAGTAGGCTTCATCCGTTGCATTCCTGCACTGGAGAAACTGGCAGCCTCTCTCTCTGGCGACGAAAAAGTGGGCGTCGAGATCATCATGAAGGCAATCCTGTGGCCCATCCGCCAAATCGCTGAGAACGCTGGCAAAGAAGGCTCACTCATCATTCAAAAAGTCTCCTCTATGGACACCTATGAAGGATGGGATGCGATGCAAGACCAGTTTGGCAACATGCTCTCTATGGGCATTGTCGACCCGACAAAGGTCACCCGCCTCTCGATTGAACTCGCCGCTTCAATTGCCTCACTGCTTCTCACCACAGAAGCCATCATTACGGATGAAGTGGAAGAAAAAACATCTGCACCTGCAATGTCAGGCGCTGACTACTAATTCTTCAGTATTCGCAATAAATAAGGCGCTTGATTTCAAGCGCCTTTTTTTATGATTGAATTGTAAGTCATTTTTTTAATAGATTGCGAAGAAAGCGGACCTTGGCTCTACATTCGGCCGGCCGACAAGCGGAGTTGGACTCATGAAGACCTTTTTTTCTACACTAGCTGGCCTCATCGTCATCCTCATCCTGGCAGGCTCTGTCATCGGCTACATCTTCTGGTCTCGCGTCCCCGATATCCTCGCCAACAACCTCTCCGGCAAACTTGGAGTTTCTGTTCAAATTGACGATATGAGCCTTGGCTGGGGGAAAATAGACATCAAAAAAGTCGAAGTAGGCAACACCCCCAAATCGATCCTCAATAAAGCTTTCGCCTGCAATCTCGTCCGCATCCTCGCTCCCTTCACCCACTACCTCGACAAAAAGATCATTATTGATGAGATCGATTTAAACGACGTCTACCTCGGACTCGAGTTTGATAGTCCCTCTTCCACGAATGGGAATTGGACAGAAATCATGAAAAACCTCCAGAGATCCTCTCCTGCCGAAGGCAAGAAGAGAAAAAAAGAAAAAGCCCCTCAATACCTGGGTATTCTCCGCTGCCACCACGTTAAAACCGAAGTTTGACGGACCCGTGATGTACTACATTCATCTGGATGAATTTCCCAAATGGACCATCTCTCAAAAAACATT
>JAZJZV010000151.1:0-3097 GCA_040389485.1 Chlamydiota bacterium | reverse complement strand
CGGATCGGCTCCCAAACGCGAAGGTCGGAAAACGCCCCGTGCACGAAGACGATCATTAGGAACCACCCCTCAATCCCCCGATGAAAACGCACGCAGCGTCCTGATCCACAAGCTGATTCTCACCAACATCAACGTCGATGTCGTCTATAGAAAAGATGGCGGTAAAATCAAGCGCCTCCCTCCCATCGACCGCATTGAACTCACGGAAGTGAGCAGCGAAGGCGGATTGCCGATGGACCAGATCATGAACTCCGTCCTTGGACAAATGCTCAAATCGGTCTTCGAGAAAGAAAACCTCAAAAACATGATGCAGGATCTGCTCCAAAACCAGGGCGACATCCAAAAGTACATCAGCCCCTTCAAAGGGTTATTGAATACCGCGCCTTCGGCAGTAATGGGACAGGACTAAGAGACTGTCGTTGAATTAAGGCTTCGTCGCTTTTCTGAGGATTTTTGGCCAATTTTCGCTCCAAAATGCGGGGGTAATATACGAAAGTTGATATTACCCCCGCATTTTGGAGCGAAAATTGGCTCAAAAAGCCCAGAAAATCGACAGAAGCTTAAATCAACGACAGGCTCTAAAGGACCGCGGTTTGAATGCGAGCGCATTCGCCAGCCGCTTTGTCAGAGGTGGGTGATCGAAATCATTGCGCGTATCGCCAGAAAGCGTTATGCGGTCAAGACGCTCTTTAAGCATTTTAAGGAGCTGCGGAGCCACTTTTTCTACGTTCTCACCCTTTGATTTCAGCTTTGCGAGAACTTCCAGCATTTTTACTGCAGAGGCTCGCTTGTCCAGGTTCTCTTTAATCGTGCGCTTCCAGTGATTGACGGCCCCCGTATTGGATTGAAGAGTCTGTATGGCATTCTGGTCGGCACTCTCCTCTTTATTTCTACGGAACACATAGTGATCGCACAAGTTGATCGCAGGTTCTATAATCAAAACAGCTATTGGAAAGATCAGGGGAAAAGCGACGACTTCCACTAAGCACGCGATCGCATCAAAAACCACCGTTTTTAATCTGTCATTGTGCTTGATGTGCGACAATTCATGACAAAGGATAAAATCCAGCTCATCGTCAGGAAGCAAAAGATGCTTTTTTTCAATAAACAACTGCGCCGGATTGGAGAAAAAGCTCAAACCATGAGCCGATGTGCCCATCGATCGATAAAGATGCACCTCCTTATTGATCCCCATTTTTTTTGCCAATTCCTGCACCCTGTCTAGCACTAGGTACAATCGCCCGCGTGAAGGGATCTCATATTTTTTACTTTCCTTTGCTCCAAAAATTTTACCAGAAGCTATTGACTCAGCCGTAATCGCAATCCCCTTTCCCTTCGCTGAACCCTCCGAACGAGCCAACTCAAATATGACCTTCACAATGCGCGGCAGCCTCATTATTGGCATGAACAAGGTCTCCAGGAATAGCTCTGTAACCGGATATTTGACGTCCAGGTACCACTCTTTGATAGTGCATTTTCCTCGCTTCTTCTCCGCAGTCTGACCGCAGTTAAAAAGCGTTGATTGAGAGTCCGCAGGAATGGATGCAATTGACATAATGAACCTCTAGTCTATTTTGCGATAAAGTATAAACAATAACAACATTACGTCAATATAAAATAAATGAATAATTATTATTCCAGAACCGATTAAAAAGTCTACTTTTCAATCGGTTGCGAAATAAATCATTGCAGGTTTCAGGGCCCCTTGGGCGTGCGGATGACGTCAGGGCCGTGAATGAGCCTTTTGAGATAAGGGATGAGGAGAAAGCTGAAGAATGCCAGGACGAGGGAAATCCCTCCGTAGATGAAGAAGGCGCTGTCGTAAATTGCGAGCGCCGCCTGGGGCGTGCTGTTTGAGGGCACAGAGGCAAGCGTGGCAAGCCCTCCCCCGATGGCAAATGCAGCGGATTGCGTCAGGAACCATACACCCATCATCATTCCGACGAGATGTTTGGGGCTGAGGGTCGTAATCATCGAAAGACCAATCGGAGAAAGGAGAAGTTCACCAATTGTCTGCAGGAAGTAGCTACCGACGAGCCACCAGGAAGAGGTCTCTCCATCCTGTCCAAAATACTGTCCACCCAATCCCAATACGATGAATCCAAGCGCCATGAAAAGCACTCCAAAGGAAAACTTTGTGGGAACCGACGGGTTGTTTTGATTCTTGTTGAGTCCGCTCCATAAACGGCTGAGGATGGGGCTAAAGAGAACAATGAAGAAGGGATTGAAAAACTGGGTGAATTCCGCGTCGATGGTGAATCCCAAAAATTCCTTGTTCATGTTGCGATCGGCATAGAGCATGAGCGAGGTGAAGGTCTGATTGTAAAGGGCCCAAAAACCCACTGAGATCAGGATCAGCACAAGACAGGCGATCATTTTATTTCTTTGGGCGCGTTTTTCTTTCAGCATGAAGTAGATCACGCAAAAGAGCACAAACACGGAAGCCAGCGCAACGAGCAGATTGGTCTCAGCTGGGAATTTAAATAGGAAGAGCATGAGGCCAACGCAAGCGATCATCCCTGCATAAAATAGAGAATAAAAGGTGAGAGCGTCCCCTTTGTCGTGCAGAGGACTCATCGGCGGCAATCCCCCCTTAGCTCGCAAGGAAGATCTACCCGAAATAAATGTCACAAGACCAATTGCCATTCCGATCGCAGCGAGTAAAAAGCCGGAGTGCCATCCATATTTTTGTACGAGGAAGCCCGTGATGAGCGGAGGGATCAAAGAGCCAATGTTGATGCCCATGTAAAATAGGGTGAATCCCCCGTCGCGCCTAGAGTCATTCGCCTGATAAAGATCTCCGACCAAACTGGAGACATTGGGCTTGAACAGCCCGCTCGGCAAGCGCCGCTCACGCGCCTGAGTCCAACGCGGATGGTCGACCGCAGGATTTACGTTCGCATAAAAACCATACTCATCCGAGGCAATGCTCTGCCAGGTGGTTTTCGGCTGCTCACTCACCAGACTGATCCGCACGATGGATTTGATGCTCTTGAAGCCGTATTTCCACGGAACCACCAAACGCAGAGGCGCGCCGTTCTGATTCGGCAACTCCCGCCCATACATACCCACGGCAAGAATCGCCAACGGGTTCATC
>JAZJZV010000150.1:4580-16207 GCA_040389485.1 Chlamydiota bacterium | reverse complement strand
TTAAATGACTGCATCTATTACAGGTTTACCTGCTAATTACATCGGCGTAAACACAACCCTGGATTTGAACGGCGACATGCTCGGCGATGAAGGCGTCATGCCTCTTGTGCAAGAGCTCACACAAAATACGAGTCTCACAAGCCTGAGCTTGAGGCTTAATCAGCTTGGCGTTAGCACTGCGGCTGCTTTGGCACAAGCGCTCACAGTCAACACAAGCCTTACAGATCTGAATATGAGTTTTAATCGGATTGGCTCTGAAGGCGGTGCCTCGATTGCACAAGCACTCACACAAAACTCAAGCCTCACAAGCCTGGACTTGACGCTCAATAGCCTTGGCGCTGAAGGTGGCGCCTCAATTGCACAAGCGCTCACAGTCAATACAGGCCTCACAATGCTGAGCTTGGTCCTCAATCGGCTTGGCGCTAGTGGTGCTGTCGCTCTAGCACAAGCGCTCACACAAAACTCAAGCCTCACACACCTGTGCGTGGGTCAGAATGGGTTTGGCGATAGCGCTGCTGTTACCGCAGCTCTGGTACAAATGCTCACGCAAAACTCTAGCCTTATATACCTGGGCTGGAGTTCGAATGAACTAGGCGATCAAGGCGTCGCAGTTTTGGCGCCAGCTCTCGCACAAAACTCTAGCCTTGTAAGCCTGTACTTGGGGGGCAATCAACTCGGCGCTGCAGGCGCTTCTTCTCTTGCACAAGCGCTCACACAAAACACAAGCCTCATCAATCTGCACTTGGATAACAATCCGCTTGGCGAAAACGGCGGCGCAGCCTTGGCGCAAGCGCTCACAGTCAACTCAATCCTTGCAAACCTGAACTTGGCGAGGAATCAGCTCGGCGCAGCAGGAGCTAACTCTCTTGCATTGGCTCTCACACAAAACGCAAGTCTAGTAAGCCTCGGCTTGGAAGGCAATCAAATCGGCGCTAATGGTGCCGCCGCTCTAGCCGGGGCGCTCAGACAAAACTCAAGCCTCACAAATCTGGACCTGAGTTTCAATGAGATCACTACTAACAGCTCAGTTGCCCTGACACTAGCGCTCATACAAAACTTAGGCCTTAATATCCTGGATTTGAGTCGCAATCAGCTCGACGTAAATAGTGCCGCCGCACTCGAACATGCGCTTGAATTCAACTCAAGTCTTACAAGCATGGACTTGAGGTACAATTATCTCGGCGCTGAAAGCACAAACTATCTTGAAAGCATCAAGTTGTTTCTTGAGCGCAACCGGCACAACGCAGTTTCGCGTCGTTTGTCATTTGAGGCGCTCTTTGCTAGACATTTTGCCAGGCAGGTATTTGAAAGCTACTCCCCAGAGAACAAAAACGCTGTTTACTATCAAATAGGGAAGCACTCCGGCCAGTCGAATGAGCTCCAATTTGGAGAAACCAACATTTTCACGGTGGACTGGTCAATCTTTTTAAGATCTGTTGCTGATGCTGGCCTCGATCTGAAAAAAGGAGTGGAGCTGTTCCTGGAAGACGAGGGATTGGGTCGCCATTACGCTTACCATGTAACACTCGTCTAAATGGCAATTAAAATTGATACCATAAGAGTATAAAAACTGAGGATAATTTACATGTCGGCACCTATTACAAGTTCATCTACTGCTTATACCGTTTTCAACGGTTATCTAGATATGAGCGGGAAAGGCTCTGAGGCCGTAGCGCCTATCATCGCAGAGCTCCCGCAAAACATAAGCCTCACAAGCTTGAACTTGGAAGACAGTCAGCTCGGCATTGAAGGCGCCACATCTCTTGCAGGGGCGCTCGCCCAAAACTCACGCCTTATAAACCTGAACTTAAGAAACAATGGGCTCGGCATTGAAGGTGTTGCCTCTCTTGCACAAATGTTCGTCCAAAACTCAAGCCTTGCAAACCTGAACTTAAGGGGCAATGGGCTCAGTAAAGAATGCACAGTATCTGTTGTGCCAGTACTCACCCAACATTCAAGCCTTACCAACTTGAACTTGGGTTTCAATCATCTTGGCGATGAAGGTGCTGACTCTCTTGCGCAACTGCTCACACAAAATACAAGCCTTACAAATCTGGTTTTGAGCTGCAATCGGCTTGGCCTTAATGGCGCTGGCTCTCTTGCGCTAGCGCTCACACAGAATACAAGTCTCATAGATCTGGACTTGGCGCACAATTTGCTCGGTGCTAACGGCGTTGCCTCTCTTGCCAGGGCGCTCACTGTTAACTCAAGCCTTACCAGCCTAGATTTGGGGGGCAATCAGCTTGATGTTGAAGGTGTAGCTTCTCTTGTACAAATGCTCACGCAAAACTCAAGCCTTACAAACCTTAATTTGGAGTGCAATCATCTCGGCGCTCCAGGCGCAGCTGCCCTTGCACAAGCTTTTACCGTTAACTCAGGCCTTACAAGCATAAACTTGGGAAGCAATAGTCTTGGCAATGGGGGCGCGGCTGCTCTTGCACTAGCGCTCACCCAGAACTCAGGCCTTACAAACCTGGACTTGAATTTCAATCTGCTAGGCGCCGAAGACGCTGCCTCTTTGGCACAAGCACTCATCCAGAACTCAAGCCTGACAAACTTGGAATTGAGTTTCAATCAGCTCGGCGATGAAGGCGCTGCCGCTCTCGCAGGGGCGCTCACAACCAACTCAAGTCTCACAAGCTTGAACTTACGGGGAAATCCGCTCGGTGCTGAAGGCGCGGTTCCTCTTGCCAGGGCGCTCACGCACAACGCAAGCCTTACAGCCCTGGACTTAAGGTACAATCAGCTTGGCTTTGCCAGTGCTAACGCTCTGGTGCTAGCTCTCACACAAAATTCAAGCCTCATGAGCTTGAACTTAGGTGGCAATCCTTTCGGCGATGAAAGCACAAGCCAGCTTGAGGGCATTGAGTCGCATCTTGAGCGCAACCGGCACAATGAAGCTTCGCGTCGCTTGCCGTTGGAGGCACTCTACGCTAGACATTTTGCTAGGCTCGTATTCGAAAGTTACTCTCCAGGGAACAAAAGCGCTGTCTACTCTCAAATATGGAATCACTCGGGCAGGCCGATGGGGCTTCAATTTGGAGAAAACAACGTTTACACCGTCGATTGGTCGCTCTTTTTAAGGTCTGTTGCTGACGCGGGATTCGATCTGCAAAAGGGGGTGGAACTGTTCCTGCAAGACGCAGGCG
Organism: Chlamydiota bacterium; assembly: GCA_040389485.1. Taxonomy (GTDB): domain Bacteria; phylum Chlamydiota; class Chlamydiia; order Chlamydiales; family Rhabdochlamydiaceae; genus JAZJZV01. The sequence continues at coordinate 13,058 of JAZJZV010000150.1, read as the reverse complement.
TGGGCCCTCATTACGCTTACCATGTAACACTCATCTAAAGCGAGCAGAGGCGCTCTCGCAGCGCAGATAAGGGTAAAATGGAAGTTAAAATTGATATCATAAGAATATAAAAACTGAGGAGAATTTATATGTCTGCATCTACTACAGGTTTATCTATTAACTATGCAGTCTTCAGCGGTTATCTAGATATGAGCGAAAAAGACGCTGAGGACGTAGCGCCTATCATTGCAAATCTTACACAAAACACAAGTCTTACAAGCTTGAAATTAAGAAGGAATGAGCTCGGTGCTGAGGGAGCCACCTCTCTTGCAGAAAAACTCGCACACAACTCAAGCCTTACAGGCCTGGACTTGTGTACCAATCAACTCGGCGATCAAGGCGCGGTCCCTCTTGCACTAGCGCTGACACAAAACACAAGCCTCATCAACCTGGATTTGAGTGATAACCAGCTAGGAGCTGAAGCCGCTGCCGCTCTTGTGCAAGCGCTCATTTTCAACTCAAGCCTCATCAGCCTGGACCTGAGTCACAATAAGCTCGGCCCCGAAAGCGCGGATCCTCTTGCCGGGATGCTCACACACAACTCAAGCCTCACCAACCTGGACTTGGGTTTCAACGGGCTCCGAGCTAACGGTGCTGCCGCTCTTGCAGGGGCGCTCACAACCAACTCAAGTCTCACAAGCTTGAGCTTACGGGGAAATCCACTCGGTGCTGAGGGCGCGGTACCTCTTGCTAGGGCGCTCACACAAAATACAAGCCTCACAGGTCTGGACTTGGGTGCTAGTCAGCTTGGCGATGAAAGCGCTAGCGCTTTTGCGCAAGCGCTCACTGTCAATACAAGCCTCACCAACCTGAACTTGGGCGCCAATCAGCTCGGCGTTGAAGGAGCGGCTTCTCTTGCCAAGGCGCTCACTATCAACACAAGCCTCACCAACCTGAACTTAGGTAACAATCTGTTTGGGAGTACCGGCGGTGCCCTTATTGCCGGGGCGCTCACCCAAAACTCAAGCCTCACAACTCTGTGCTTGAGGTACAATATGCTCGGCAATGCTCACGGCGTCGATTCTCTTGCAAGAGTGATCACACAAAACACAAGTGTTACCGACCTGGACTTGGCGGACAATCTGCTCGGCGCTAACGGCGTAGCTACTCTTGCCGGGGCGCTCGCACAAAACACAACCCTTATCAACTTGAACTTGGTGGGAAATACGCTCGGCCTTGTAGGATGCGCCGCTCTTGTGCAAGCACTCATGCAAAACTCAAGTCTCACATGTCTTGGTTTAGGGGGAGGTCATCTCGGCCCTGAAACCCCAAGCCAGCTTCAGAGCATTCAGTCGCTTCTTGAGCGCAACCGGCGCAACGCAGATGCGCGCTGCTTGCCATTGGAGGCGCTCTACGCCAGACATTTTGCTAGGCAGGTATTCGAAAGCTATTCTTCAGAGGACAAAAACGGTGTCTACTACCAAATATGGAGGCACTCGGGCTGGCCGAAGGAGGCTCAGTTTGGAGAAAACAACGTTTTCACAGTGGATTGGTCGCTCTTTTTAAAGTCTGTTACTGACGCTGGCCTCGATCTGAAAAAGGGAGTGGAACTATTCCTGCAAGACGCAGGCGTGAGCCGCCATTACGCTTACCATGTAACGCTCGTCTAAAGCTCTCTAGACAAGATGGTTAAAGCAAGATTGAGGTTGTGGATGGATCAATGGTCGCGGCGTACTTCTGAAAGAGCCTCGAGAGAGACGTAAACGTATTAATTATTTATTTAACTAATAAGTATGTAAGATGATTATTTTTAGTTATTTGAGATTTAATTATATCTTTGTTTTGTAATTTTTTTAATTATTTGCATTTAAAATTGAATTGAGAGTAGAATTGAACTGGCGGGCGATGTGATTTGTTCGCTATTTAAATTAGGTAGGTGACAAATGTCAATTACTGATCCAACAAGAAGCTACGGGAAAACCCACTTGAGTGAAGGGGCCGTGGTTTACGATTTTCGCTCTCAAGCTCCTTCCAGTAAAGCCTCAGCAACTGAAGAAAAAACAGAGGCGACTGCCAGCCGGTTTTGGACTGATTTGGCTGCGCTTGGGCTGATGATGCTAACTAGCGCGGGAGTAGGTGCTGCAGCGGGTGCAAAATCGGGACTGGTCGTCTTTGGCCTTCACGGTGCGGTGGCGGGAGCTGTTTTAGGGGCTATTGGAGGCCTAGCGCTGGGCATCATCACGTGTGCGTATGATGCGTGGAAGGACTCACGGACGATCACCGTGCGGCCCTAACTCCGACTGGACAACCAGCAGATCTTTCATTATACTGGCTCCACGGGAGCTAAAATGGAAGTCGTCGATTATTTTCTTTCTGAAGTCAAACACTTACGTCCTAGAATCTTTGCCGATGGGCGGGGATTTTTTCGCGAGACCTACCGCAAACCTCTCTATGAGAGTTTGGGGATTTTTTGCGATTTTGTGCAGGACAATCATTCCTATTCACAGAAGGGCACGATTCGGGGGATGCACTTCCAGCGTTTTCCAGGCCAGGCCAAACTGATCACTGTCATGAGCGGGCGCATCTTTGATGTCTTTGTCGATATTCGCAAAGAGAGTGCCACATTCGGCAAATGGGAAGGGGTGTATTTGGATGCAGAGCGTGGGGATCAGGTGTTTATTCCCGCAGGTTATGCCCATGGCTTTTGTGTCGTGAGCGAAGATGCCCATGTCTGTTACAAAGTGAGTGCTGTCTACGATCCACTTGAGGAGAGATGTTTTCGCTACGATGATCCGTTTGTAGGAATTGAGTGGCCTACTGCGCACCCGCTTTTGTCAGAGCGCGATAAGCTAAGCCCTTCTCTTGAGGAGGCTCTTCGATGAACATATGGGTGCTGGGTGCAGGCGGGATGCTCGGTTCGTGCTTTGTCGAGTTGTGCGGGAAGATGGGAATCCCCGTGGTCGGATCGCCCCGCAGCGATGTAGATGTGACTGACTTGGAGGGGTTGAAAAGGCGAGGAAAGCAATTGTTTCCCACGCATATTGTCAACTGCGCTGCATATACGAATGTCGATAGTGCAGAAAGCGAAAAAGAGCAGGCCTTCGCGATCAACGCCACAGGTGCTGGCAATGCGGCTTTAGTGGCACGCAACTTGGGCGCGCGGCTTGTGCACGTCTCCACGGACTACGTCTTTGATGGAAAAGGGAAGCGTCCCTACCGGGAAGAAGATGTATGCGCTCCGATCAACACTTACGGACAGAGCAAATGGGAAGGGGAAAAGGCCGTCTTGGCGACCTATCCTCAAGCGTGTATCGTGCGCACATCGTGGCTTTTTGGGGGCAAGGGCAAGAATTTCATTTCTTCTGTGTTGAACCGCATTTTGTGCGAGGAAGAAATCACCGCCGTCAGCGATCAGTGCGGCAAGCCCACGTATTGCAGGCATGTGGCCAGGGCGCTAGTGGATCTGCTCGATTGCTCCGGCATCGTGCATTTTGCGAGCTCTACACCTTGCTCGCGCTACCAGATGGCGCAAGACATTGTTGCGGAAGCCAGGCGCAGAGGACTTCCCGTGAAATGCGCGCGCATCTTATCTGCTGAGAGCAGCGCGTTTCCAACACCTGCACCCCGTCCTGGATATTCTGTCCTGGGGACGGAAAAATACGAATCCCTTTTCAACCGGCGGCCTCCCACCTGGCAAGCTGCCTTAACCGATTTTTTTGACGATGAACAGTAAGAGACTATTGGTCACAGGGGGAGCGGGTTTCATTGGCTCTTCTTTTATCCGCGTGGGGCTGCAAGAGCGCGTGTGCGAGAGGATCGTGAATCTCGATAACTTGAGTTATGCGGCAGACTTAAGAAATTTAAGTGCGGTGGAAGGGGATGCGCGCTACCGCTTTGTCAAAGGCGACATCCGCGACTCTGCACTTGTCGAGAAGCTGTGCGTGGAAGAGAAGATTGATGCGATCGTCCACTTTGCTGCGGAAACTCACGTCGATCGCAGCATTACATCGCCGCTCGCGTTTTACGAAACAAACGTCGGAGGAACAATTGCGCTGCTCGAGGTACTGAGGCGCCATCCGCACATCCATATGCACCACATTTCTACCGATGAGGTGTATGGTTCTTTGACGGAAGAGGGACATTTTTCAGAGCACTCTCCCTACCGTCCCAACTCTCCCTATTCAGCCTCCAAAGCGGCATCGGATCATTTTGTGAGGGCGTATGCACACACCTACGGTTTGTGGGCGACGATCTCCCATTGCACGAACAACTACGGTCCTTGCCAGTACGCTGAAAAACTCATCCCTCGCATGATTGCGGGCTGTGCGCATCGGCAAAAGCTTCCCGTCTACGGCACGGGAGTCAATGTGCGCGATTGGATCTTTGTCGACGATCATTCGCATGCTGTCTGGACGATCCTAGAGAAGGGAAAGCGGGGCGAGACCTATGGCATAGGCGGAGGTGCTGAGTGGCGCAATATCGATCTCGTCCATTGTCTGGCCGAGCGGTATGCAGCAAAGGCGGGAGAGGATCCCGAAAAAGTGCGTTCCCTGATCTCTTTCGTAGAGGACAGGCCCGGGCACGATTTGCGCTACGCAATGGATTGTGCAAAAATCCGAACGGAATTAGACTGGGTGCCCCAGCACAATTTTGCGTCGGGTATCGATCAAACAATTGATTGGTATTTGCAGCATCCAGAGAGGTTAGAGCTCGTATGATCGGAAATCAGACCATTGCTTGTGTCATCCCTGCGCGACTCAAGTCGACGCGGTTCCCCAGAAAAATGCTTGCCTATTTGGGGGGAAAGCCCCTATTGCAGCGCGTTTGGGAAAGGGCGTGCAGTGTCTCATCTTTTGACAAGGTTGTTTTTGCAGTCGATGCAGAAGAGACGATGCAGCTCGTGCAAAGCTTTGGCGCTGAGTGTTTCATGACATCAGAGAGCTGCCCTTGCGGCACTGATCGCCTGGTGGAGCTGTGGAAGAGCGGCGCTGTGCGCGCCGATATCTGGGTGAACTGGCAAGGAGATGAGCCCTTTATAGGCGAGCAGATGATTGTGGATTTGCTGCAAAGCTGCGGGGAGAAAGATGCCGATCTGTGGACGCTTAAAAAAAGAATTGTCAATCTGCATGAAATCACCAGCCCCCATTTTGCGAAAGTGGTCTGCGATCATCAGGGAAATGCTCTTTATTTCTCCCGCTCTCAAATTCCTTATTACAGAGATCCCACCCCGGAAGAGGATAAACTATTTTACAAGCATGTGGGGCTCTACGCATTTACTTCAGAAGCGTTAAGAAAAATTTCAGAGCTAACGCCTTGCATGATCGAAAATGCGGAGCAGCTAGAGCAGCTGCGCTTTCTCTATAACAATCTTAAAATTCGCGTGCACGAGACTGAACACGAGGTGTTTGGGATTGATTTGCCCGAGCACTTGGCAAAGGCAGAGGCTCATCTCGCCTCCCTCTCCAGTGTCCTTGCTTGATTCAATTATTTTTCTCTTGGCAGGGCAGCCCGAAGACGCTGAGCGTCTCTGCGTTGTGGCTTGTGTATATCCCTTTTCATAGGGTACAATAGCGCTATCAAAGAAGGGATTTCATGTCGACAGAAGAGCTCCTCAAAGAGCGATCCGAATACAAATATGGTTTTGTCACGTCCATTGAGACCGACGCTTTGCCCAAAGGCTTAAGCGAAGAGACGGTGCGTGCCATTTCAGCAAAAAAAAATGAGCCCCCTTTTTTGCTCGAGTTTCGTCTCAAGGCCTATTATCGCTGGCTGGAGATGAAGGAGCCCGAGTGGGCTAACGTGCGCTACGGCCCGATCGACTACCAGGACATCCGGTATTACTCTGCGCCCAAGAAGAAGCAGTCTCTGAAGAGCATGGACGAGGTCGATCCCGAAATCATTAAGACGTTTGAGCGGCTGGGGATTCCTCTGGATGAACAGAAGCGGCTGGCGAACGTCGCCGTCGATGTCGTCTTCGACTCGGTTTCCCTGGGAACCACTTTTCAAAAGACGCTGAAAGAGGCGGGCGTTGTTCTGTGCCCCATTTCCGAAGCGGTGCATCAGTACCCGGAACTGATTGAAAAGTATCTCGGTTCTGTCGTGCCAATCGGCGATAACTACTTTGCAGCGCTCAATTCTGCGGTATTTTCCGATGGCTCGTTTGTCTATATTCCGAAAGGAGTTCGCTCTCCGATTGAACTCTCGACCTACTTCCGCATTAACGACCAGCAGAGCGGCCAATTCGAGCGCACGCTGATCATTGCAGAAGAAGATTCCTATGTGAGCTATTTAGAGGGGTGCACAGCGCCTGCGTTTGACAACAACCAGCTGCACGCAGCGGTAGTGGAGCTCGTGGCTCTTGATCGCGCGGAGATCAAGTATTCGACGGTGCAAAACTGGTATTCAGGCAACCCCGAAACGGGAGCCGGCGGGATCTACAATTTTGTGACTAAGCGGGGAAGATGCCAGGGATATCGATCTAAAATTAGCTGGTCCCAGGTGGAAGCGGGAGCTGCCATTACATGGAAGTATCCGGGATGTATTTTACAAGGGGATGAGTCGATCGGCGAATTTTATTCCGTCGCGCTCACGAGCGGCAAGATGCAAGCGGATACGGGCACCAAGATGATCCATTTGGGAAAAAACACCCGCTCGACAATTGTCTCTAAGGGGATTTCTGCAGATCAGTCGCACAACACTTACCGCGGCCTTGTCAAAATCGCTCCTCGCGCCGAGGGCGCGCGCAATTACACGCAGTGCGACTCGATGCTGGTCGGCAATGCCTGTTCGGCAAATACCTTTCCCTATATTGAAGCGGCCAATGACACCTGCAGAGTCGAGCATGAGGCCTCCACGTCCAAAATGGATGAGGATCAATTGTTTTATCTGCAATCCCGCGGCTTAGAGCGCGAAGATGCGATCAATATGATCGTCAGCGGGTTTTGCAAAGATGTGTTTCGCGAGCTGCCTCTGGAGTTTTCCGTTGAGGCGCAAAAGCTGCTCACTTTAAAGCTTGAAAATTCGGTAGGATAATTAGATGTTAGAAATCAATCATCTCTGTGTGGAGATCGATGGCAAAGCCATCCTCAAAGGGTTTAGTCTCAAGATTGGCAAAGGCGAGGTGCATGCCATCATGGGGCCCAATGGAGCGGGGAAGTCGACGCTTGCCAAAGTGATCGCAGGCGATCCCAACTACACCGTGACGAGCGGAGAGATCCTCTTGGATGGAAACAATGTCCTCGAGATGTCCCCAGAAGAAAGAGCCCATCTCGGTCTCTTCATGAGTTTTCAGTACCCTCCCGAAATTCCCGGCATTTCCAACCTGCAGTTTTTACATGCTGCTAGCAACGCCAAACGCAAAGCAGCGGGACAAGAGGCTCTTTCGGAAGAGGCGTTTGCGGCTCTTCTCAGTGAAAAAATGGCGCAGATGGAAATGAAAAACGAGTTTAAAGAGCGCAATCTCAACGAAGGGTTTTCCGGCGGAGAGAAAAAGCGCAATGAGATCTTGCAGATGGCCATTCTGGAGCCCAAAGTGGCCATTCTCGACGAGACCGATTCGGGTCTCGACATCGACGCGATGCGGATTGTCGCCAAAGGGGTCAACAGCCTCATTGGACCTGAAAATGCCCTGCTCTTGATCACTCACTACCAGAGGCTGCTCGATTACATCCGCCCCCATTTTGTCCACGTCGTGATGGATGGCAGGGTAGTGCAGTCCGGCGGACCGGAACTGGCGCTGGAGCTCGAGTCCAAAGGCTATGACTGGCTAACGAAGGATTGATCACATGAGCTCCGCTTTCACCGCACTTCAAGACCAGTTCACAAGCCAAGCCGCTGAGGGCCCTCTTGCTTCAGTGAAAAAAAAGGCATGGGAACGGTTTGCTTTGGTCGGACTCCCGACAAAGGATCAGGACGCGTTCCGCTATTTGCCGCTCCGCGAGTTTGCCCAGTCTACTTTTACTTTTCCTGGCTCTCTCTTCATCCAAAAAGAGGCGATCACCCACGCCATTTTCCCTGAGTGCCGCCATAGCCATGTCGTCTTTGTCGATGGGAGCCTTTGCCTGGAGCTCAGCGATCTCACGGCACTACCCCCGCAGACATCCTTCCTCTCTCTGGAAGAGGGGATGCGCACCCATTCCCAGTTCTTGCAACAGGGATTTGCGCGCAGCCTCAAGGAAGAAGAGGATCCATTTGCTCTTCTCAATCTCGCTTTGCACCCGAAGGGAGCCTTCTTTTACGTTCCTCCCCAAGTGTGTATTGAAACACCCATCCAATGCCTCTATGTGAGCACATCGGACTGGCCGCAGGTCATTGCCCCCCGTTTGCAGATTGCTTGCGGAAGGCACTCCCAGGTTCGGTTCCTCATGACGGCATTTGCAGTGGAGCCCAACACTGCCCATTTGCTTCTTCCCTACACCGAAGTCTCTTTGGAAGAGGGCTCTTCTGTCGCAATTTACAACACCGCCAATGCACTTCCCTTTGCATGGCATTTTGAAACTC
>JAZJZV010000150.1:2525-4570 GCA_040389485.1 Chlamydiota bacterium | reverse complement strand
CGCCACTCTTAAAAAAGATGCCCGTTTGCAATCGTTCACTCTGACCTCTGGTGCCAAGTCTGTGCGCCATAGTTACGGGGTGCAACTCAATGGGGAAAATGCGGAGGCGGAGCTCAAGGGGCTGTCTATGCTCTCTGGCAATCGCACCTCCCATGCTCATGTCAAAATGGTCCATGCTGCAGAACGGACACGCTCGATGCAGAAGTTCAAGACAGTGCTCAGCGATGCGAGCCAGTCGAGCTTTGAAGGAAAGATCTTGGTGCACGCGATTGCTCAGAAGACAGAGGCTTACCAATTGAACAACAGCCTCATTCTCTCTCCCGGGGCTGTTGCCAACTGCAAACCCAATCTCGAAATCTTTGCAGACGATGTCAAGGCCTCTCACGGCGCCACGATTTCTCAAATCGATCCTCAGCAGCTCTTTTATCTTACGACGCGCGGCATTGATGAAAAGACCGCCCGCGAGCTCCTCGTTCAAGGGTTTTGCCGTGAAATGACGGATCAGCTACCGTATCCTTTTCTCACGCTAACTAGGTAATCTCAGTGATCACATTTGACGTTCAATCCATCCGGCAAGAGTTTCCCATGCTTCAACAAACGATGCATGGCAAGCCGCTGATCTATCTCGACTCTGCAGCCACAGCGCATAAGCCGCGCTGCGTGATCGATGCTATGACGCAGTTCTACTCTGAGCAGTATGCGACGGTGCACCGCTCCGTCTACGATTTCGCAGCGCACGCAACAAATCGCTACAATGGCGTCCGAGAGAGAGTCAAAGAATTTATCAATGCGGCGCATGTCGAAGAGATCATCTTCACTCGGGGAACGACCGAGGGGATTAACCTCGTCGCGCAATCCTACGGAAAGCTAGTGCTTCAGCCCGGCGATGAAGTGCTGATCTCTGTGATGGAGCATCATTCTAACATCGTTCCCTGGCAACGCATCTGCGATGAGACGGGAGCGCATCTGAAAGCCATTCCCATCAACGCTAAGGCTGAGCTCGACCTCGATGCCTTCGACTCCCTGCTTACCCCGCGCACGAAAATCGTCAGCGTCGCCCACATCGCCAATGCAACAGGAACACTCAATCCGGTCGAAGAGATCATCCGCAGAGCGCATCAGAGGGGAGCGAAAGTGTTCATCGACGGCGCTCAGGCCATCTCCCAGATTCCTGTCGACGTGCAAAAAATGGGCGCCGATTTCTACGCCTTCTCCGGACACAAAGCCTACGGTCCTACTGGCATCGGCATTCTCTATGGAAAAAAGGCGCTTTTGGAAATCATGCCCCCGTATGAGTGCGGTGGCGACATGATCAACGAAGTGACGATTGCTGCCACTACTTACCAGAAGCCACCACTGAAATTCGAAGCGGGCACCCCTTCGATTGCCGAAGTGATTGGCCTTGGCGAAGCTATCCAATTTCTCTCTACTCTGGGAATGGACAAGATCGCTGCCTGGGAACACCAATTGCTCCTGCATGCCACGGCGCAGCTTGAAAAGATCCCGGGTCTGCGCATCATTGGCACAGCCACCCACAAGGGAGCGATCATCAGTTTTACGGTCGAGGGGATGCATCCCCTCGACATCGGCACCTTGCTCGACATCCGAGGGATTGCGATCCGCACAGGACACCTCTGCGCACAACCCACTCTGAGCCACTTTGGGGTGAGCGCGCTCGCTAGAGTCTCTTTCGGCCTCTACAACACCCCTCAAGAGATCGATACTTTTGTTCAAGCTCTCAGAGAAGTTCTTAAAGTATGAGTGGTTTAATTGAGGAACACTATAGGATAGTTTGCATTCTAAAAATAGGTAGTTAATATGGCAGGTGTTGCGTTTCTAATACCAGGGGTAGCTGGATTCTATGATCGTCCGGGCGACGCGCCCTACCGATTGGTAGGACAGGACAAGCAAGAACAAGCAATAAAATTCCTAGAGGAGTTGCCCACAAATACTGAGAATAAAAGAATTGTCTTAGCACGCCAGGCGGTTGGTTCTGATCACCTTCCTTTGCTCGCGGAGTTTGAGTTATGAAATGGGCACGGACT
>JAZJZV010000150.1:0-2515 GCA_040389485.1 Chlamydiota bacterium | reverse complement strand
CTCTTTATCTAGCCGTCAACCGTTGCGGACCTGAAACGGGAGCCGCACTGCGCGAAACTCTTCAATCCAATACCACCCTTACCGAGCTCAATCTCTCATCAAATGTTTTGGGTCCAGAGGGAACAGAACAACTTTCTTTGGGATTACTGTCCAATGCGACTCTCCTTTCACTCGATCTATCCAAGAATGGCATCGGAGATGAGGGAGCATTGCACCTGAGCCGTGCACTCACATCTAATTCTTCGCTTACTTCTCTTAGTCTGGAACACAATTCCATTGGCGATCAAGGAATATCGGGGATCGCACAAAGCCTTATTGTAAATGCGACCCTGACTAGCTTGGACACAGAGGGTAATACTTTTGGAAATCCTGGCGTGGAGCAGCTGGCAGTCGCACTGAGGACGAATTCTACCATGAGTGTTCTCAGGATGCGAGGAGTGCAATTGTCGCCTGAGACGTTAGGAGAGTTGTGCGGCGCCCTCAATGTCCATCAAAGGCTGGAACAGCTCGACTTGAGCAAGTGTCAAATTTCTGATGTGGGGGCGTGCTCGATTGCCCTTATGTTAACTACGGCCACCAGACTCACCGTGTTGTATCTAAACAGTAACAAAATCGGAGATGAAGGAGGTAGAGCCATTTTACAGGCAATAGTGGTGAATTCCTCTCTTGAAGCTTTAGAATTGGAGAAGAACCAACTCAATCGGCCTTTGATCAAGGATTTTGTGGAATGCTTTAAGTACTTACCTGTACTGCAATATGTCAATCTCCAAGACAATCCGGGCTTGCCTTGTACAGTTGAAGCAGATGATGAGGAGTGGACGCGCCTCCATTCGGACTTGTCTGATTCCCGTGACATCAAGCTGGATAACGAAGCGCAACTCAACACACTTTTTCAGAAACTCTTCGCGACGGAGATTCTCAATCCACAAACGACTTAATCAATCGCTTCGTTGTTAGCGACTACTAGTCTGCATTTCTTCTCCTCTATATAATGGAGTTCACGGAATCGAGCTCCTATCGAGGAAACCGCACAATGACAACGACAACTACTGATATCCGTCCTGATGCTTACCTCTCTGCAATTGCAACGCGAAACTGGAGAAAGGAGTGGCCGAGCGATGTTGAGGCGCTCTGCCGCGAGGTCGATACTGCCAATACTGCGCTCTGGGAAAACAACGCCCGTCTATGCCGCAAGGCTCTTAAAAATCTCTTCAGGGCGCGTCTGTACACGGTGCGTCTTGGAGAAGAGTATCGCCAAATTGTGACGGTGGTGCGCAAGTGGGGATATCTTAACCCTGAGCGCTTTGTGGGAAATGAAAAGGGAGTTGTCTTAGGACAACTGTTTGCGTCGCGATTTTCTCCTACTTGGCCCATTACTGCTGAAAAATCGCAATCTGTGGAGATTGGAGCGCTCGTCGTCGCCACCTTGTCCCATTTACCGGGTAGGCGCATTGCCCAGATCGTTCAAATTGCTGGTAAAGGCCCCATAGTTGCGATTGGGCCGCATGGAATGGAACAATGCAACTGGGATCAGGTGTTTGCACTTGAGAAGCAATTTCAGGTGATCCAGCGCGAACTTGTTGATCATCCCTGGCGAGGACTGGGGAGAAGGTCGATTCTCATGTACCGCCGCCTCGATCCCTGGCCTCAATTTGAAAATGGGGGCCTTGTTTTTAAGGGAAGCGGTTATGCTTTGTTATCGCGCAATCTGGATCATCTGTCTCAAATATGCGTTGCTTCATGCGGTGGAAACTATGGACGCGAAATTTTCACCTTTGATCCCAACAGAGATCTTCTCATCCACGCAGTTTACGATCGGTTGAAGGAAAAGGTGGAGGCGCTTGCCTTGCCGACAGAAGGGGAGATTTTGCGTTTGATTTGCAAGTGGATGGGACAAGAGGTCTTCCCCAGTAGAGAGATCGAAAAGGTGACCCGAGCTCAGCACACAGGCGATTTTATTTATGGTTATCGATCAAATGGGCATCATTTTGACGCCACTCTTGTGGTTTCCATCGACAGGTTTATTGAAAAGAGGGTGGGAGTTTGCCGCCATCACGCTTTTGTGACTCTTTATCTTCTCGATAGGCTCTGTCGGGATCAGATCCTTCGGGGAACTGCCTTCCAGATGCGCCATGCCCTCCCGCCTAGGAGAATACACTCATGGGTTGTTTTTAAGAGCGATACGGGAGCTGCATGGCATGTGGACACTGTGCAAAGGCGCATCGTCGATTTTTCTATTCAAACCAATTGTGAGGCATTGATCGCTTCCTATTCAGAAAAGGTGATCGCGCCACAACTGGCGATGATTAGAACCCAAATGTAGCGGAGAAAGTTCCTCCCTGCATGGTCAGATCTCCCTGATTGGAGACAAAACTGCTCAGTGCTGGATTGGCATTGGGAGTAATGAAGCGAAAGAATTGATTCTGGCTGTAGAACAGCAGGTGCTCCCAGAGCAGCTTGACGCTGATATAGCAACGGTCCTTTGAGTAGGAGCGGTCCCAGGAAAATCCCATCG
>JAZJZV010000149.1:1567-3709 GCA_040389485.1 Chlamydiota bacterium | reverse complement strand
TTCTTTCAGCATATGGAGGAGTTCATTCTCACTCACTTTGCGTCCCTGGACCCAAATGGAGTTATCGGCGCGCACGTAAATGGCGACGGGACTATTTTCCTGCGCGGAAGAGACGGGGCGCTGGTGCTGCTCTGGGCCTGAGGCGAGCTGGATCTGGTCGACCTCGAGCATGGGGGCGATGATGATGAACATGATGAGCACGACGAAGACGACATCGATGAGAGGCGTCATGTTGACGGCGCTTTCTTCAGAGCTAAGATCGCTGAGCGTATTCAGCCTCGGTCTTTTCATTCTGACTTTTGTCCTGGGTAAGGATCGACTTTGCGGTACTGGATTTCCAAGGAGCAGAGCATCTGATAGAGGAAATCTTGCATGTCTGAGGAGCAGTTCTTAATGGCTGTTTTCAAATAGCTATGGGCGATGAGCGCAGGAATTGCAATCACAAGCCCCAAGACAGTAGTTGAGAGCGCTGTCGATAATCCCCCCAGCATCGCAGAATTGGAACTGACCGTTCCCCCCGTCTGCAACTCAGAGAAGGTGATGAGGATCCCCCATACTGTGCCGAGCAGCCCCATGAAAGGAGCCAGCGTGATGATCGTTGGAAGGATGAAGAGGTTCTTTTCCATCGCTTTCGTCTCAGCTGAGATGGTGGTGAGCACGTGGGTTTCGACGATTTCGAGATCGGTGGCTGTGAGATAGACCTGTCCCGAAGTGGAACTTCCTTGCTGCGAGGAGAAGTAGTGGTTCTTGTTGAGGATCTCCACTGTCTTGCCCTGTAGATCGCGAAAAATGTTGGCAAAAGGGTGAACTGCCTGGGAGTTCTTGGGCAGCTCGTCGACATTGAGCTGTAGCAGCTTGTCGCGGTGCGCCTGGCATACTTTGTTAAAAGATTTTGAAATCTGCTCGATCTGCCGCGTCTGCCAGATCTTTTGGATGAGGACAATCCAGCAGAGGACAGAGAGGGCGACGAGCCCAAGGATAATTAATTTACCAAAAAAATCGGATTGTGCATAAGCAGAGACAAAGGTGCCTAAGTTAGCCAGTGGAATATGTAGGGTATGCATGGGGTGATCCGTCTGAATGTGGATCTGTATTGATAGCTGAAATGGGGGCAATTTGTCAACAACTCGACTAAGCGATCCAATCGTCGTTAGCTTTTATACAGAGGGCACGCCTTATCAGCTCGAAGTGATGCATCTCATCGAATCCTGCACGCGGCACGGCATCGAGTCGTCGATTGTGGGTGTGCCGTCGAAGGGAGCATGGGAGCTCAACTGTGCGATCAAACCTTTTTTCATTCGCGACCAACTCCTCGAAAAGAAGCGCCCTGTTTTTTGGGTGGACGCCGATGCAGTGTTTAAAAAGCGTCCCGATTTTTCTCCTATGCTCCACGCCGATCTGGCATTTCGCGAAATGAAGCGTTTTTCTCACGATCGAAGATTAAAGATTTTTTCTGGATCGATGTTTGTCAACTACAACCCCCGCACCGTCAAATTTGTGGAGGAGTGGTGCAAGTATTGCGAGGAGCAGATAAGTAGCGGAGTAGACCTGCAGTTTCTCGATCAGACCTCGCTGATCGATCTGATTGATCGCGGCGCCGACATCAAGTTGTTTTCGTTACCTATCCCCTACTCTAAAGTGTTTGATCTCGATGCCTTGGAAGTCCAAGAGCATCAGATCGTCGTTGAGCACTACCAGGCCTCGCGCCGCTACCGCTGGTGGAAAGGTTAATGGATCCTCTCGTCATTTCATTCTATACCAGAGGAACTCCGTACGAAGCAGAGGCCGCAAAGCTCATCGCCTCCTGTGCAAAACAAGGCGTCGAAGCGGAGATTGAGGGGATTGCTTCGCGCGGCAGCTGGGAGGCCAACTGCGGCATGAAGGCAGAGTTCATTCTCCACAAGATAGAGCAGCATGGCAGGGATGTCTTTTGGGTCGATGCCGACGCGGTCTTCTTGCAAAAGCCTACATTTTCTGAATTTGAGAGCCACCCATTTTCCGTCCGGTTCAATCCCTTTTTGCCACCAGCGCACGAATCGCGCATCATTTCCAACGCCATTTTTGCCGCCAACCATCCTCACGCGCGGCGCATTCTGGAGATGTGGCGGGACAGGAGTACAGCTGACCTGCAGGCGCGGCATA
>JAZJZV010000149.1:0-1557 GCA_040389485.1 Chlamydiota bacterium | reverse complement strand
GCAGGATTTGGGGCGCACCATGGAATTTTGGGACCAGGCAGCGCTCAGAGATGTGCTCTTTGGGCCCCCTGCGGAGATTCCCTTTCTGCCAATGCCCCTTAAATATTCTAAGATCTTCGACTTGGATGATCTCTTTATCAATGAGGCAGAGGTAGTCATCGAGCATTACCAAGCCTCTCGTCGAATAAAAAATAAAGCGTGATCTCGGATAGCCAAAATAATTCATCATTCGCGCATAATGTCTGGCCGTCCTAAAATGAGTGAAAAAGGGATCACCATGCTGAAGTTTGTCGATACGCACGCTCATTTGACCTCGGAACAGATACTTCCCCATGTCGATGCTGTCCTCGAGAGGGCGAAAACTGCGGGGGTGGACCAGATTGTCAACATCTGCACCGATGTGGAGACGCTGCGCCAGGGGGTGGCTTTGAGGAAAAAGTACCCGTGGGTGTTCAATGCTGCCGCCACGACTCCACACGATGTGGAAAAAGAGGGGGAGCTCTTTTTCCCGATTGTCGAGCAGCACGCGAAAGACAATCTGCTCGTTGCCATCGGTGAAACGGGGCTCGACTATTACTATGAGCACTCGCCCAAACAAATCCAGAAGCACTATTTAGAGCGCTACTTTGCGCTTGCGCTGCAAGCACGCTTGCCGGTGATTTTCCATTGCCGCAATGCGTTCGAAGATCTCTTCTCGATGGCAGATGTCCACTATGCCAAGCAACCTGCGGTGCTTCACTGCTTTACAGGAACAATCGAAGAGGCGAGAGGCGTTCTCGACCGCGGCTGGTATCTCTCATTTAGCGGCGTTGTGACTTATAAAAAATCGCAGGAGCTGCGAGAGGTCGCCAAATACGTGCCGCTCGATCGGATCTTTTTAGAAACGGATGCTCCTTACCTTGCACCGCAAAGCCGGCGCGGCCAGCAGAATGAACCCGCCTACATGCTTGAGACAGCTGCATGCCTTGCCGAGACAAAGCAAGTCGCTCTTGCCGATCTCGCTGCACAGACAAAAACAAATGCGGAAACTTTTTTTTCTTTTTCAAAACCTCTCTAACGATGTAAAAGAGAAATTATCTTTATGGAACTCGACTTTGTACAAAGTCGAGATGGAAGGTTTTTTCTCATGAGCACTCTCTCTGTTCCTGGCGCGTTCATCTGGCGCCGCCTGCATTCGTTGATGGGGCTTTGGCTCGTTCTATTTCTTATCGAGCACTTGCTGACCAATTCTCAAGCTGCACTATGGCTCGGGGATAACGGCAAGGGGTTTGTCGATATGGTCAACATGCTCCACAACCTCCCCTACCTCGAGGTGATTGAACTGACGCTGTTGGGGGTCCCCTTTGCTATCCACATGGTATGGGGTGTGCAGTACCTGATGACGGCACAGTCCAATTCAGGAAGCTCCGATGGGAGCAAGCCCTCTCTTCCCTTAAGGCGCAATAAGGCCTATAGCTGGCAGAGAATCACTTCGTGGATTTTGCTCATTGGGGTGATTGCTCACGTGGCGAAGTTCCGCTTTATCGAATACCCTGAGAAGGTACACGTGGGGAATGA
>JAZJZV010000148.1:0-14436 GCA_040389485.1 Chlamydiota bacterium | reverse complement strand
TGTTAGTCTCCCATTCTGTGAGCAGTGGAGTGACATATGCGCAAAGTGGGGTTTGTCATCACAATCTTACTTTCGGCATTCGCGAATGTAAATGGGGTAGCTTCTGCGTTGCGTTGTGAGGGGATTCTTGGCAGTCGTTGTGTGAACATCAGCCATGTGGGCTCTTTGGCACAAGCTTTTCTCCCGTATAATCCCATCGTGGTGGAAGTAGGGGCGTATGCGGGTGATGGAACTCTGGAACTTGCCAAGATGTTTCCCTATGGTCGCATTTTCGCCTTTGAGCCTCAACCAGGGCCTTATCTTCAGCTCGTCGAGAAGACTCGTTTTTTGAAACGTGTTTCAGTGATTCGGTTGGCAATCAACGCTTTCGACGGCCCCGCAGAATTGTGGGGAGAGGGCCCGCACGCGTCCTTTTTCAACCGTGAAGGTGCGGAAAGTGGGATCACCGTCCCCTGTGTCGTTCTAGAGGACTGGTGCAATTATCGGGGGATTACCCATATCGACTTTCTGCGGCTGGATGCAGGGGGGCTGGAATGGCAGATTATTGAGAGTTCGCCACATATTCTGGAGACGGTGTTGGTCCTTTTGACAAAGTCCCATCACTGGTCAAGGACTGGAGGTATTGTTTTATTCCCTGCACTGAAATCGCTACTCGAAGAGCGAGGGTTTACCCTCCTTGCCCATTGCTACGAGGAAGGAAGAGAGGGAGAGGCCATTTTTGTGCGTAAGCACTTATATGACTCAATGTTTAACTAGTTGGTAGATCCTATGTTGAATTGGAAGGTGTGCACCATTCTCCTGCTTTTCTCTTCCGCTCTTCATGGTGCTTGGAAGGATCACCTCAAAAAAGCGAAAGGAAAGGGAGAGGATCATCGGATGAGAAACATCGATTTCATCTACATGATCAATTTGGACGCGAGACCTGAGAAATATGCCCTATCCAAAATGCTTTTGGAGAAATACGGCATCAACCCCTATCGCTTTTCCGCAGTCAATGGATGGGAATTATCGATGAAGGCGATCAATGACGTTGGGGTCAAGTATCAGCCCGGGATGACCCCTCTTTTAGCAACGACCTACGTGGAAGTGGAAGGAAAGAAAATCCCAAGCCATGAGTTTATGAGAGAGGGTGGCAAAACCTATTTCAACCATTGCTTGCCCTTGGGAGCCATTGGTTGTGCGCTTAGCCACATTTCCGTTCTCCAGGATGCCTATGATTCTGGGTACGAGACGATTTGGGTGATGGAGGATGATATAGAACCTCTAGAGGATCCTCATCAACTCTCCGAGCTCATTGAAGAATTGGATGCGCTTGTTGGCGCTGATGGCTGGGATGTGCTGTTTACCGATGTAGATTATCGTTTGGGCGCGGGCCAATATGCTCCAGCTTATGGCGCTGTCAAGAGACCGGACATGGATTGTAGCTTTGCAGAGCGCTATAGCGATCAATACACTCGGGTAGTGCAGATCAATGAGCATTTCCGCAAAGTGGCTGCTCGCTTTGGAACAGCTTCGATGATTATCCGCCGTTCGGGGATCATTAAATTGCTGGCATTTTCCAAAAATCAGAACATTTATTTGCCCTACGACCTAGAGAACTACCTCCCGAAAGGGATGCGGCGTTATGGATTGACGTTTGATCTCGTCACTAACTTGCTCAATGCGTTATCCGATATAGAAAAGCCCGATTACCTCAATACCTTTCAAGCAATGGGAGGAACATAGCTGTGAAGTATTTACTCATCCTTTTAGAAATGTTGGGAATCTGCTGCGATCGAATCTGTGATGACGATTTCTCTCAAGATAAACACTTAGAGAGGATCGAATATGTTTCTTCTCTGGTGAAGCCGGGTGATGTGGGTGCTAAAGTGGGTGTAAGGATGGGAAATTTTGCCTATCATGCCCTCCTCCCCACTGAACCTTCTCAGTTGTATCTGATTGATCCATGGGAAGTTTTTAACGATTATATGTATGAGAAGGTGAGCAGAATGTTCGCGCCTTGCGAAAATGTGGAAATCCTCCGGATGAAGCCCGAGGACGCAGTGACGTTGTTTCCCGATGAACATTTTGACTATGTCTACGTCGATGGAGAGCACTCTTATGAGGCTGTCATGAGCGATCTCTCGAATTATCTCCCCAAAGTCAAAGTGGGTGGATACCTCATTGGAGATAAATTGGGTTCAAGTGGGGTTGGACCTGCAGTGCAGCAATTTTTGATGATGCATCCAGGTGAGCTTCTTAGGATGGAAGAGTCTTTGGAAAAGACAGGTGGACAGTTTGCGATGAAGAAATTAAAGCACACAGAAGATGCTAATGGGAAACTCTTGGGCGATGCATCGAAAGAGGCGATGGACCGTTTCCTCCTGAAATACCCCGGACCTGTTTTTCAAGACATCGTAATCGGTGATGCGATTTATCCGATCGGAACAGACCTGTGCGCCCCCCGGTACGAGTTAATCCGGCCGATTTTAGACCAGTACGATCGCCCCTTCTCTGTGCTCGATTTGGGAGCTGCCCAAGGGTACTTTTCCTTCCGGATCGCTAACGACTATCCAAAGAGCGCCTGTGTGATGGTAGAGGCAAATCAGACATCTCATTATGACCGGCATGGAGACATGCTCAATGATCTGTGCCTCTTGAACCGGCATTTGAATAACATTTACTATCTGCATAAAAAGATGGATCTTTCCGATTTGTCCTTTTTGAATCGAAATGAACATTTTGATTTCATCATCGCTTTTCTCGTCGTTAATCTCATGGATGATGCTTTAGAAAAACAGATGAAGTTGATCGACTGCCTCTTCAATTTGGGGGAAAATCTCATCCTTGAAGTGGCTAACGACGTAGGCGTCATCCACACATCCTATGTTGAGTACTTAAGCCAAAAGTTGGATTGCGAATATTTGGGAGAGGTGAACCGCCATAAAAATCCAAACTCAAATAGCAAGGGTAAGCTATTTTGGTTTAAGAAAAAATCTACTTACACCCCGATTACAATCAATCCGCCCATACAAAATGAGACGTTTGACAATTTGTCTGGAGTTTATCCATCGAATAAGGAGATCAAATGAAGTTTCTGAAACTCATCTGTGGTTTTGTGGTCTTAATAAGTGCCCACGCATTGAATGCAGAGTGGGATCCCCAATATTTGCCACTGGAAAAGGCAAAGACGTTGAAGGTTTTGGAGCGTCCCGAGCTGATTCAACTGGAGAATCAAGTGCTGGGCTCTATCAAAAATACCTGGAGTTCGCAGGAAAAGACGAAATTGCTATTAGAACTGATTGTCCTCACGCGTCCGCAAGTGTGTGTTGAAGTGGGAGCTTTTAATGGTTCCACTACACTCCCCATTCTGGCTGGTCTTCAGTATCTTAAGAGTGGAACTGCGTACATCATCGACGCCTGGTCGAATGCGGAGGCGATTAAGGGTTTGCCCGCAAATGATTCCAACACCATTTGGTGGGCTAGAGTAGACATGGGGACAGTGAAAAATCAATTTGTTCAGTTGTTGAACCGCTGGTCGCTGAATTCCTATTGTCACATTCTGGAGATGTCCTCGGAGGCGGCAGCCTCTCAAGTTCCCCCGATCGATTTTCTCCACTTGGATGGGAATTTTTCCGAAATGGGAGCTTTGCGCGATAGCGAGCTCTATTTGCCCAAAGTCGTGCGAGGAGGCTACATCTTGGTTTCGAATGCGCTAGTCACAGTTGCGGGAAAACCCACAAAAATGAAAGCGCTATGGCCCCTTTTTGAGCAGTGCGACATCATTTGCGAGATCGAACAGAGCAATGCATTGTTGTTTAAGAAGAAAATATGAAACAAATCGTCTTTTCGCTTTGTTTGATGGTGTTCTGGGCCTCTTTTGCTTATGGGGAAGAGGCATTTGGATATATTTCCCACTCAACGATCAATATTGGGGATGATATCCAAACGATTGCTGCGAAGCGGTTTCTTCCGGACAATGCAGTCGCCGTCGACCGGGAGTTTATCAGTGCGTTTTCGCACCCCTCCAGGGTGAAGACTGTTGTCAGTGGCTGGTTCATGCACCAAAAAGAAGGCTATTGGGATTTGCCGGTTGATCCACCAGACAGTAGTTGGCCACCTTCGGATGTGATCGATCCCTTTTTCATTTCAATCCATTTGACCGGCTCTTTTCTTCCCACAGTATTCTCAGAGAAGAACATCGCCTATCTAAAAAAACATGGTCCCATTGGGGCCAGGGACTTATTTACTTTGAACGAGTTGCAAAAACGGGGAATTCCGAGCTATTTTTCAGGTTGTCTCACGCTGACGCTGGAAAACGGCTGCAAAGAACGGAACGATCTCATTTATCTCGTCGATTTGGATGAGGAAACCATCCAATACATTCGTTCGAAAACGTCATCCCCCATCGTCGTTCTCTCACACGGCAAACCTCTGCTGCAACTTCTGTCCACAGAGCATCGGCTCAAATATGCTGAATATCTTTTGAATCTTTATCGCCGGTGTAAATGCGTCGTGACGACCCGATTACACGCATCGATGCCTTGTCTTGCTTTTGAGACCCCTGTTTTAATGATCTCTTCCGATAGGCGGGGAGCTATGGATGCAAGGTTTCCAGGACTAGTCGAGCACGCATACCATTGCTCCAAGGAAGAGCTTCTAGGAGGAGAATGCGATTACGACTTCGACTGCCCCCCGGAGAATCCCAAAACATATCTTCCGATTAGGAAACAACTATGCAAAACCATGATGGAATGGGTTCAGTTTACTTTTCGGAAAAGAAGGTAACAGCTGTTCGAATTCTGTTCGTCCTTGACGAGATGCCTTGAAAGGTACTCCACAGCTTTGCTGGTAGAGCCCCAATTGGCGTCATCAAACCACAGATATCCGCCCTTCTTGAGTTTAGGCACAAACATTTGCACGTCCGCAAGGGCGCTCGCTTCCGTGTGATTGCCATCGACATGGAGAATATCAATCGATTCATTCGCGAAATGAGAAAGGGCCTCTCGGGAACTCATTCGCAGCACATTGCAACGGGGCGCAATCTGATGGATTTTCAGCATGTTGGTGAAATTCAGAAAAATGTCCTCGAGGTTAACCGAGCCCCACCATTGGTAATTGGGGTCGTCTGCTGCATATCCTTCGAGACAGGCATCATTTGTCCAGGGGTCGATTGCGTAAACGACGCCCTTCTTCAGATATTTTAAAGCCTTAGCGGTAGGATAAATGGAGGAGCCTCCAAATACGCCAATTTCGACGCAGATTTCTGGTTGTATGCTATAGATGAGATTCATCATTTTTTCCGCCTTTTCAGCGTTGCACCAACCGGGAATTTGTCCCTGAAATTGAAGCGTTTGTCTTTTGTAGACATCCCAGGCGAAATCAGTTGCATGTAAAGAAAGAGACATAGTGGTAAGTGCGATAAGCAATCCAGTTTTCATTGGCAGACCTAGAGTGGTGAGTTCTCAAATCGAATCATGTTTTTCAGTAGAGCGTCTTTATCGATTGTCACCAGTTTGATACAGGAGTCATTTTCTCCGCAACTAAGTTGAATCACTTGTTTGCCATCGCGCTCTTCCAGCACAAACCCCATTGGGAAAATCACGCGCTTATCATGACTTGCCGTGTTGAGATGCGGGGTCTCATAAATACCGTCAAATAGAATGGGGCATTTGGAAACAGCTGTCACCCGAAAAGGGGGCTTGGCTTCAAAGGTGTAGGCAGCCATCAAGTACCAGATCACGTTATCTGCATCTCGGAAGCTGCTATGGAAAAAACTCAAATATTCCTCGCCCACTTTTTGTGGGGGTGTACCTCCGCGGGGAGATCCCCAGATCTCTTGCCAAGGGAGGTGGAATGGAGAGGGATGATTGGGGAAAATCAAGTGATTGAAAGCGTTCACCTGGGGATCGGGAAGAGCCAGGATCTTGTGCGGGGAGATAAAGTACTCAAACATCAACTGAGGATGGCCCTCTGCATCTAAGAATTCAAAAGGAGCCCAATTCTTCTCCACGTGAAACAGGTGGAGATCCAAGTTAGTGCTGTATTGAATCGAAGCGTCTTCTGGATTGAAATGGGCAACGCGCATGGAACGGCAATAAGAGCTATGCGGTTGGACATCGTTATAAGAGAGGTAATACTCCTCACCTACTTTGACAACGCGTGGATCTTCTGAGTACTGGCTGTGAGTATCGACCTTCCTAAACTCTTCCGCTGTCTGTTCAAAGTTGTCGTCGAGATCGACAACGGCGATATAGCTGAAGAAAGGTGCTGGAAAATGAGTGGGGTTGAATTGATCAAAGCGAAAGAGAAGGTGATATCCCGGTCCATTTTCATTCTTAAAAATCGAAGCATTGTAAGGTGCCAAGACGTTGCGAATGGGGAGGGTTTTGGTTCCTAAGACGATTCCATCCGTTTCTGCAAAGGGAACGGTGCGCAATGGCATGGGGATGGGCAATCCCGCCATCGTAGGGGCTCGTGTAATGCTGCCGTGCTTAAGCCTTCTTAGAGAGTGGCGTGCTTCCCTCTGCTTTTTCTCCAGCTTGTGAATCTGTTTTTGGTGATAGCAAAATACACCTAATACAACTAATGCTCCTGCGATGAGAGCCCAATACCGTTTCTTGCGCGCTATTGAAAAGCGAGGGGAGGGGTTATCAATTGCATCTTTTATGGCGGGATTTGTGCCAAGATGTTCTTCGATTATTTTTTCCAAATTGCACAACGGCTTGTCTTCTTTAAGCATAATATTACGCCAATCTCCGTTCGAGGTTGCATAACTTGCTTATAAACAAATCTTTTTAATTAAAACAAATAATTTTTTAATAAAATTGATGTTTTGTGAGCAAAACGACTTGGAGAATTACATTACATCGATAATATATATTGATTTGCGTCGTGTGATGTTTGGAAGATGCGGAACTCAGCATGGGGGTATTTTTTTCTCAGGGCTTCGATCGATTCCCTTTTCTCTTTTTCAAAGTTCCAAATGTATTTGAGAATTTCCCATGAGATGACTTTGGTGCATCCATCAGCTGTGTCACAGAGCGTCTTGTCGTGGAAAAACACTCTTTTGAGCACGCGCCACATGCAAAGAAGGCGTGGAAGATGGAAATAGATCACAATGTCGGCCTTAGCAAATCGTATCTCGAGTGTGGACATCGCACAGCCTTCAATGATCCAGGAGTCCTCAACGAGCATCGCTTTTTGAAGCGCCAAAAATTCTTGCTTGTCCCGTTTTTTTCCGCCAGCTTCAAACATGTGCCTGTCCAGGTGATGTACCGGGATATTCAGTTTATTGCTGAGTTTGACAGCAAAAGTGGACTTGCCGCTACCAGGAAGTCCAAAGAGTACAAAACGTCGAGGTTGGTTCATATTGACCTTTAATGTTTTTAAGGCGTAAATTTTATTAAGTGATGGTTTTAATATCAATCGTTGTTTGGTGAAATTCTAATTCTGCTTGAGTCCTGTTTGCTATCAGCCGGACAGAAATGAAAAAGGAAGGGGAGGAAAAAAGCGAAGCGAGTATAACTTATCGGCAATTGGGATCCGCTTTATGTCCAGATGCACTGGAACGGGTCTCTGTGGAAACCCTAGTTCAGAATGCAAATACGCTTTTGAGTGCTTGTTATTCTGACTGACCGCCGAGGAATATATGCACATCGCTGCCCTGCTTCTCGCCTCTCTCTTGACGATGCAGTCTCAATTTTCTCTAGAGCTGCCTCCCTCTGATCATCCATTTGGCGTGCTGGCCTCTCATGAGTGCCTTGATGCACTCTCAGAAGGCCTTGAAATGCCCCCCTTCTCTGAATCGGGTCTTGTTCCAACAAAAAACTATGGGGGTGGTTTTATGTTGGTGCACTTGGATCCAGTTAGCAGGGAGTTCATCGACTTTTGTAAGCAGTGCACCCATCCCGTTTTGGAAATTGGCTCTGCTTATGGAGTCGCAACGCTTCCTGCTCTGAAAAACTCCACTTGTCCTGTCGTCGTTGATGATATTGGTGTCGAGAATCTCCTCATTTTAAGGCAGCAAGTGGAGACGGAAGATCGGGAGCGGCTGTTTTTAAATGCGAAGAGTTTTCCAGACGCGCTCGACTTCCCTCCTCAGAGTTTTGAGGCGGTGCTCATTTGCAGAGTGTTTCACTTTATGCGCGGCGAGGCCATCGAAGAGGGACTCAGAAAAATCCTGGAGTGGCTCGTGCCAGGAGGAAAGTTATTCGTTGTGACCGCTTCTCCCTACCAGGGGAATTTGAAAGAATTTGTTCCCCTATATGAAGAGAGATGGACCAGTGGAAATTCTTGGCCAGGGTATGTGGAGGACTATGGACCGAATGCTCCAGGTCTTTCCCATAACCTCAATCCCTTTTTACATGTGATGGATGATAGGCCGCTGTGCAGAGCCCTGGAGGCTGCTGGGTTTGAAGTGGAGCAGGTGCAATTCATTGACCGGCGCAAGACTATCCCTACGCTCTGTCTCGATGGCAGGGAGGCCATGGGTGTTGTTGCAGTGAAGAAATAGAGGAGAGCTGTCTATGTCAATTGGACAAGTGAGATCTTCTTTCGAAGAAGGAGTGCGCGTTGCATTCACCGTTTCCTTTGGGGCGAATGCGTGGAATGCCGTGTGCGTTGTTGCGGGGCAAAATGGCATTTCTACCGTAAGAGCGATCGATCAAATTTACCGTGGAACGGTGGCGACAGGCTCACCATTGGTCCCTCACTTTGTCTCGCAACACCCGTCCCTTTGGAACTTTGGCAATGGATGGTTTCCTTACATGGGGAGGGAGCTGCCGCGCTGTTTCTACAAGCCCTGGGGAGCCTACTATCTCATTCCTTATTTGCAGGAGTTGTATGACGTCGAACACCATCCAGAGGCTCATGAGAAAGTCAAACTCACTTTTGCGGCGGCGCTCGCTACAGCAGAGGGGGCAGTCGCACCGCTGAGTTGGATGACAGCGCGTCTGCAAGCGGGTAAAGCCCCATTCCCCACAATGGAAGAAGCGCAGGGGGCGAATCGCTTCGGGATCATGTTTCAGTCATCAGGCGCGCAGATGGCGCGTCAGTTTCTCATTTGGTACACGTGGATGAGTACCGAGCAGCAGAGCATTGACTTGACGCGTTACATGGGCGTGGACCCTACGACCATTCCCGGAATTACCGTGCAATCGCTGATGCAAGCTGTTCCCGTTACGCTCGCTTCTTATCTTCCCGAAAGGTTGAAAAACCACATCCAAGTGAATCCCATTCGCGATCAGAATGTTTATTACACAGCGTTTAAGCAGATCGTCGAAAGCCAAGGGATAAGGGGACTGGGGAGGGGGCTGATGCCTAAGGTCATAGCCACTACATTTCTAGCAGGAGGATTTAACTACCTGTGCAATGAGAGAAAGAAGCGCTTAGTTTAGATGAGAGTACGCAGAATTCCTTATCTTAAACGCAGAGCCGCAACGTCGCAGGGACGCAAAGAAAAAGAGGAATTTTTGCGACTTAGCGACTTGGGGTCTTTACGTTTTCTCCGATTGCTTGCAAGTTGCCTCAAAAACTAAGCTTACAGAGACGCTCTCTAGCTTAGCTTCTCTTTTTCGATGAGGAGCTTTTCGAGCTCTTCGTAGCTTAAGTCGCACGCTTTTTGCTTGTCGGAGAGCAGCTGGTAGATCTTCGGGTCGTTTTTGCCCTGCTCGATGTGTACGAGCAGCTCCTGTTGCGCCTTTTGGAGGGCAGCTTCATGGGTCTGTATCGCTGCTTCGCACGCCAAGATTTTTTGCTCGAGCTGTCTCAGCGCTTTGCTCGAATCGGGGGCGCGTTGTGGGGGAGGAGCAGAGGGTTTTGCCTTCTTTTCCTTCTCCTCTTCCCAGCCCACTTTTTCCAGAAAGTCAGCATAGTTGCCGAGGAAAACTTGCTGTTTGCCGTTGCTGTGGCAGATGATGAGTTTAGTGAACTCCAGTCGATTCAAGATGAGTTCGCTGTGGGTCACAATGATGCAGCTGCTTTGAAACTCTTCCACCGCATTGATGAGTGCTTCGACCGACTCGATGTCGAGGTGGTGCGTGGGCTCGTCGAGCAGAAGAAGGTTGCAGGGTTGGGCGAGGATTTTACCGAGGAGTACACGGCTCTTTTCCCCTCCAGAGAGGGCGGAGATTTTCTTTTTCCCCTTATCACCGCCGAAGAGCATGATCCCGCAAATGTTCCTCACCTGTGTGAAGTTGAGGTTGGGGTTGGCAAGGGAGATCTCTTCTTCGATGGTATGTGCGGGTTGCAAACGGTCGATGTTAGTTTGTCCGAAGTAACCGAGGATCACGCTGGAACGGGACTCTATCGACCCTTCTCGGGGTTTGAGCTCTCCTGCGAGCAGGCGAAGCACAGTGGATTTTCCGCATCCATTTTTCCCAATGATCGCAATCTTTTCTCCTTTTTCGATTTCAAGAGACAGATCGTTGATCAGAGGAGTTTCATAAGCAAAGGAGAGGTGCTTGGCCTCGAGCATTTTGCGGCCGGCAAAGGGCGCTTCGTGAAAGGCGAACCCGAGGCTGGCGATCGCGCGGAGCTCCTCGATTTGAGGTAAGCGTGAGATCATTTTTTTGCGCGCTGAGGCCTGGGCGGCTTTGGTGGCTTTGGCGCCAAAGCGATCGATGAAGGACTGGTGGTGCGCTCTTGTCTCTTCCACCTTGACGCGCTGTTTCTCTTGCAGTTGTTCCTGCTCGAGGATGTATTGGTAAAAGTCAGCGGTGGATCCGCGCAGCTTCACCACCTTATGTCGATGAATCCCCATGGTGTGGGTGCATACCTCGTCCAAGAACTCGCGGTCGTGCGAAACGATGATCATTTCTCCGCGCCAGCGCCTTAAAAAGCGGACGAGGAAGCGGATCGCCAGAATGTCGAGGTAGTTGGTAGGTTCATCGAGCAGCAGGCAGTCGGGCTCGGCAAGAAGCACTTTCGCGAGCTGCAGCCTAAGCTGGAATCCCCCGGAAAGCCGGTCGGGACTTTCGTCTACTTGCTCCTCATCGAACCCAAGACCTGCGAGTAGAGAATGGGCCCTATGGAGCTCTTCTTCGGGGAGGACCTGGGCAGCCTCTTCCAACACAGAGGGTTTAGTAAAGCGCAAGTGCTGTTGCAATACGCCCAAACGGTACCCTTTGGGTAGCGCGATCGATCCTTTGTCAGCGGTTTCTTGTCCGGTCATGAGGCGGAAGAGCGTCGTCTTGCCCGAGCCGTTGCGGCCGACGAGCGCGCACCGCTCTCCCTTTTGGAGGCTGAAGCTGACGTCCTTGAGAAGGGGGTCGCCGTGGTAGGACAAGCAGATGCCATCAAATTGGATCATGAGACCATCCCATTATTTTGAAAACTTTGATTTTTGAAGGTTTTTTTCACATCATAGGGCGTGAAAAAAGACACAAAAAGCATATTTGAAAAATTGTGGGATGGTCTCATAAAACTCGCTCATTGGGATGGGTTCTATGGTATCTGGTGTTGCCCTAGAAAACAAGTAGAATGGGCTGCGGTCCATTTCTCATGTGCGAGATCCGGCAATCAGGCAAATGAGGCCCATCGCCAGGATGAGGAGTCCTGCGATTCGGTTGATCCATCTCATCACATTCTCGCTTACCTTCTTGCGAAAGAGGGTGACCCCTTCGCTGAGCACAAGCCACCACATTGCAGAGCCTAGAAAGACGCCTAAGACAAGAAGCGCAGCTTGTGCGTAGTCCCCATCGATGGCGGAGATCCCCACTCCTGCAAAAATAGCGGCAAAGGAGAGGATCGTCATGGGATTGGTGAGGGTTAAAAGGAGGGTGGAGGTGAAGTCGCGCAGCAGTGTGGTGTGACGGGCGGTTGTAGAGGGGGGCGCGGGTTTAGCGACAAAGGTCCTCCAACCGAGGTAGAGTAGGAAGAGGCCGCCAGCCATGTGGAGCCAGAATTGCGCAGCGAGCAGAAAAGTGGTGATGAAAGTGAGTCCAAAAGCAGCGATGATGGCATAGAAAGAGTCTGCTACAGCAGCTCCCAGTCCCGAAAAGAGTCCTGAGAGTCTGCCATATTGCAGTGTGCGGCGGATGCAGAGAACCCCGATCGGCCCGACGGGGGCCGCGATCGCAAATCCAAGGAGGATTCCTTTAAAAAGAAAATCGAGGTTCACCTTTGATCTCCTAACTCAAGCTACGCCTTCTCAGGTGTGATCACCCGAAGCTTTGGGCCGTCATTGTGATCCATTTTGATTTGTGTGGCCAGCTGCGCCATTGCGTAGCTTCCTACAAAGTCGCGGAGCGGCTCGCTTAGTTCGGCGCTACACCTCAGATTCGTACTAATGGATTGATAAACACATGGGCTTTTATGCAATGTATTGTAAGGAATGATTGCGATGTCGCGACATTTTTCTCCATTGGGGTTTGCATGGTGTAGTTCCTTGATGCCCGATTGCTTGAGATCCCTTGATGATATGCGCATGAAAAAGTAGTAATGGGTGTGCGCTGACATCATACTAGGGAAGGGAAATGGGGTATCAGGACATATTTCTTCGGTGATTAATCGCACATGTCGAGACCATTTGAGAGAGGCTGTTAATTCATCGTGATTTCCAAAAATGCCCCGGGAAGTCACCGATCCTTCTTTTGCAGCAGTAGCTAGTGGCGAATCGGATCCAATGGAGGTTCCCCCAAAAGGAACTAATTGGGGAGTTGATGAGCCTGGCATTAATCCAAAGCACATCACCAACTGATGCGTTTTACCCGGAGTGAAAAAATAAGGAACAAATCCTGCGTATTGATGAGGTTCTCGTAAAAGCCCGCTGGGAATGTGCCACTCATTGTGCTCCGATGTGGGGCATTTCGTGTGGATTTCGCAAGCGAGAGGAGCTGCCATGCGCGTGAGGTTAGATAGTGTTTTCGCTATTGCCATTGTCATGTGATTTTCTCCTAAACGGTGGTTATTTGAAAAACCGCCTATGAGGTTAGAAGAAAACGTGATTATGCCCAAGTGAATTTAAAACAGCATCTTAGACAACGCTAAAAGGGATCGCGATGCAGAGCGCTGTGATCGCAATCAGCGATAAGCGCAGCATCTTGCGCGCCCAGAGCTGATCGTCTTCGCATTTAAAACCCTGGAGTCCTACCCACAGCCAAATGAGCCCAGTGGCGGAGGCCACTGTGAGATAACCGTATCCCGTATAACCGCAGAGGGTCAGCATGCTGGAGGCGAGCGTGAATGCGATGATGTAGAGCACCATCTGAATTTTCGTCGTCCGGATCCCTTTTTTCACAGGCAAAACGGGGATGGAGGCTTTGGAGTAGTCATCGAGTCGGTAGATGGCGATCGCAAAAAAGTGGGGCATTTGCCACAAGACCATCATGAGAAAAAAGAGCATGGCGCCCAGATCGAGCTGATTGCTCACGGCGCAGTAGCCGACGACAGGGGGAACGGCTCCGGCGACGCTGCCGATGAGCGTTCCGTGCATGGAGTGGTATTTCGAGTAGCTGTAGAGAAGCACATAGACGACGAAGCCAAAGAGCGCGATGCCGACCGTCAACAGGTTCGTGAACCTGTAGAGAACCCATGAGCCCGTCAATCCGAGAGAGAGGGCGAATAGGATCGCATTCTTGACCGAGATCGTTCCACTCGCAAGTGCCCTATCTTGGGTACGCGCCATTTTTTTGTCCGCTTCCCGGTCGATGAAATTGTTGAAAACGCAAGCGGAGGCGATCACGAAAGAGAGCCCGAGCAGTGTTCCCATAAACAGCCAAAAATGGATCGATCCACGGGAGGCTAGCGCAAGTCCGCCCGCAGTGCAGATGATGTTCCCCATGATGATGCGGGGTTTGGTGAGCAGTGAGTATGATTTGGTGACGTAGCCAAAAGCAGGTAGTGCAGTTCTTTCCATTTACGATCCGTGCTCCATATTGGGCATGAGGTTGTAATCTAAATTGTTCATGATCCACAGGGATCCGCCAATGACGATGATGATGACGAGCACCACGAAAAGGAAGGTGATGCTGTTCCAGTGTGGTTTGGATTCCAAACCCAAATGGAGAAAAAAGACGAGCTGTAAGATCGCTTGGGCGATCGCGATTCCAAAGACGGTCAAAGGGATTGCCTCTGGAGAGACGTGATGGTTGACGACGATGAGGTAGGCTGCCACTGTCAAAACAAAGGACAACACAAACCCCAGGCATTGGGGTTTAAAACTCGCATTCCATCCATGGTGGACATCAATCATACTATTTTACTCCCATGAGGTAGACAAAGGAAAAGATAAAGATCCAGACGATGTTCAAAAACTGCCATAACATCTTCATGCAGGTGAGTCTGCGGATGCTGGCAGAGGTGAGTCCCTCGCGAATGACGGGAACGCACAACACGATGATCCAGAGAAGGCCGAAGATCACGTGGATGGAATGGGTGCCAACGAGGGTGAAAAAGGCAGACAAAGCTGCGCTTTTTTCCCAGCCATGCCCTTCCCTCAACATCCTATCTGCGCCA
>JAZJZV010000147.1:283-4180 GCA_040389485.1 Chlamydiota bacterium | reverse complement strand
ATTGCTGATTTGCATGTTTTGCGCGTGGGAACTTGTCCATCTCATGGACAAGGCTTTATCTAATGCAGCTCTGAGTTTGTCCGGGTGATCCATGACATGGTTTTTCCCGTAATCTACATCGCCTACGGGGAAGCCATCGTTAAACCAAATTTGCATGTAAACCTCCTCCAGGACCGAAGAGTCCAAGCGATTCAGGAGGGATTCGAGTATCGTTTTGAGAGCTGCATTGTGGAATCCTAGAGATGATTTGGGTGAGATGCGCTCTTCTCCTCTCACAAGTATGGCGTTGTGAAAAGCTGCAAAGAACAATTGTCCATTGTCGAAGAGATGACCCTCGCCAAAACCAGGATCGCCTTCGGGAGAGCTCGATAAGACCCAAATCTGTTGATAGATCGCTGCTTTAACATCATCGGGGATTGCATGAAACAGAGCCTGAGTGTGCGCGGACACCTGCGCATATAGATCTCTTGACTCTCTATTCAGAATGGAAAAGTACACAGCGGCAAGAGGGGTTTCTTGAGGCAGGATGCCCTCTATAGAGCCGCTTCGGAAAAAATCTAGGGTGCGAGGCAGCAAGAATAGGTTTTTGTCCGTAAATGGTGCGAGATCGCTATGAGTACCAAAGAGAATAGGGTTATCAGAGACTGTGATTGTGCAATGGCGTAAATGCATGTCCAAGTTGTTGTCGTAAATGACAATGGGGTTGCGGTCGATGTGCAGGTTTTGCAAGTGCTGTGGCAACATTCTTGGAGTGGGGCAGCTGCTGAGCTGGTTATCAGTGAGCGAGAGAGTTTTTAAAAAGGGAATAAAGGAAAGGTCGGGTAGCCATGTGAGTCCATTATTACAGAGTGACAGTGTGTCAAGAGAGCGCAACGACCAGAGAAATTGAGGGACAACGCCCAATTGAAATGAGGTGAGATCGAGCTCTTTTAAGTGGCTGCCAGAAGAATGCACATAGATGGACTTTTCTTCATTGAGCACTTGGCGTAGGGTGTGATGCGATTCCGCAACGGGGGATCCCTCAGCCTTCTTTTGGTCAATCCACCCACACGCGCGGTCTCGAGCGAGGTGTTGGAGAACCTCATTCTGTGCAGCTGTTTCCTGTAGCCTCCAGATCTCGTCTTGAGTGGTGATGCAACGGGTGGGAAATGCATCAGGTCGTATCAATTCTCTTTCGAAGACACCCTTCATCCTAATGTAAAAATGTGACGGAGAAACGTTAATCTCATGATGAGGGTCTTCCCCCTCGACTTTTTTATTTTCGAGAAGGTCGGCAAGAGGCAAAGGCGTGTTAGAAAGAGTGAGTGTGTGGAGCACCTCTATATTAAGTCTGACTAAATTCTCGTGCTGATTATGCCAGTGGAAATCAAGGCGTCCCGGATCCACTGTGCGAAGATAGGCGATGATCGTATTGATTCGCTGCTCTCCACCTACTGTCTCAAGGTGGCGGAAGAATTCATCGACAGACATTGCGGGAATAGTCGTTGGAGTGCTCGTTGCGTGAGGTGTCGCTGCCATAAAATCTACTTAGTACTCTGTATCAAAAGTTTTTGATGCAATTTAGCCTATCAAAGAGTGTGTCCACAAACCCTTAGTTTGTAGACACTCTCTAACGCCCACATTCCCATGTATGTCTTGTTTTTCGAGACACGCAATCTGCATCAAAATTCAGGTCAAATTGTTCAAAAAACTGTCAATACAGAGTACAAGTGTGACATCAGAAGCTGGGATGGTATCACGGGCATCCAAAAATGTTGAAACACAAAAATACAAGATCTGATTCTTGAGTCGCGTTCGGTATCATCAAAGATTCTTAACGCAGCTTGCCAGCCCAGCCGAGCTTGGTGCGCAAGGTAGAGAAGTAATCTCTGCGCAAGAGGCTGACGAGCTTGAAGTTTTTGGGCGAACGCGTGATGCGGAAGGTTTCTCCGCGCTGCAGGTCATTGTGAGTGAGGCCGTCGGCGCGCACTTCAACGGAATCGTATTCACTTAAATACTGGATCTGAATTTCCTGATGGGCAGTGAGGACGAGCGGACGGTTGGAGATCGTGTGTGGGGAGATCGGCGTGATGACGATCGCCTCTAGATCGGGGCTGATGATGGGACCGCCGGCAGCTAAGGAATAGGCCGTGGATCCGTTAGGGGTGGCGACGATGATTCCGTCGGCCTCAAAGGTGTTGAGATACACTCCGTCGACGTGAATGGCGAGCTCAACCAGGCTGGGATTTTTGCCGCGGTGAATGACGATGTCGTTAACGGCGGTGCATTCCTGTCCGTTTTGAAATGTGCCCTGGATAATCACTCTCTCGTGGACCTTGTACTGTCCGCTGATGAGGTCTTGAAGGCTGGGGTAGATATCGGCAATGGGGACATCTGCCATGAAACCCAAATGTCCGAGATTAATTCCCAAAATGGCAGCGCCCAGATGCTCGTATTTGTGGAAGAGCCTGAGGATGGTGCCATCTCCGCCCATCGTGATCATGAAATCGATTGTCTTGGGATCGATGGACGAGAGGGGTTTTGCATTGATCTGCGCAGCTTCCTCGTCTTCTGCAACGACGGTGACTCCATGGGAAGTGAGAAACTCCTGGATGCCGAGGGCGAGGTTTTTCGATTGTTTTTTACTCGTATTGGGAAAAAGGGCAATAATCATGTTGTGGCCATTTCTTTAAATAGAGAAAACTCGTGGAGGATCCGATCGGCAATGGAGGCGGGCTTCAGTCCAATTTCACCGAGGAGTTCTCCATGCGAGCCATGCTCGACAAAGGTGTCGGGGATACCAAAGTTGAGAACGCTCAGGTGCTGGAATTGATTGCGGATGAGGAAGTTGTTGAAGATCGAGCCAAAACCGCTGGAGAGGGAGTGTTCTTCGATGGTGACTGCGTAGCGGTGAGAGGAGAGGAGATCGCAGAGCAGCTCTGAGTCGAGAGGTTTGACAAAGACGGGGTCGACGACGGTGGCATCGATTCCATGGGCTAAGAGGATTTCGCGCACGTTCAGTGCCGTTTGGCACATGTGTCCGAGGGCAAAAATCACCACCTCATTTCCACGAACAAGCACTTCTGCTTGTCCCAATTCTCTTTTGCCAATAGGGGCGGTTCCTTCTTCTGTGGGCATATTGGGATAGCGGATGGCTGTCGGCCTTTTCCAAGAGAAGGCACTTTCCATCAGCTCTTTGAGGACATGCCCATTGCGAGGCTGGCAAATCACCATGTTGGGCATCGCATTTAAAAAAGAGATGTCGTAGATGCCGTGGTGGGTCGAGCCATCGGGACCAGAAATGCCAGCGCGATCGATGGCGAAGAGAACGGGCAACTCTTGTAGGCAGACGTCTTGGAAGAGGTTGTCAAAAGCGCGCTGCAAGAACGTAGCATAAATGGAGCAGACAACTTTCATTTTTTTTCCGTAGGCGATGCCACCGCAGTAGGTGACAGCATGCCCCTCTGCAATCCCCACATCTAAGCAACGCTGAGGAAATTTGCGCATGAACTCATCGAGACAAGAACCTGCAGGCATTGCGGGAGTGACGGCAAGGAGACTCGGGTCATTTTCTGCCATTTCAACGATGTGCTTGCCGAAGATCTGCGGGAAAGTGGGCTTAGAAGCGGAAGGGAGGAATTTGCCGGTGACTTTGTCAAAGGGCTTGCAACCGTGGAAAGAGATCGGATTTTGAGAGGCGCTCTCCATTCCTTTGCCCTTGACGGTGATCACGTGGAGAAGCACCGGTTGCGGATAATCTTTTAAAGCTTCGAGCACTGCGATCAGTTTTTCAATGTCGAGGCGCGCGTCCTCACCGACGTCACAGGCAAGCCGATCATGGGCGCCGACGGCAACCACATCACGGAAGACGATCAATTCAAAGACGCCGAGGATGGCACCGGCCGGCAGGTGTTGGCC
>JAZJZV010000147.1:0-273 GCA_040389485.1 Chlamydiota bacterium | reverse complement strand
TCAATGTCGTGGCCATCAATTGGACCGACATAGGCGAGGTTGAATTGCTCGAAAAAGGGAGCGGAGCTCACGAGGTTTTTCACCGATTCTTTGAGTTTGCTTCCCTGTTTGGCAAGGACGTTGCCGCAAGCGGGTACCTTGGAGAGCAGGCTTTCGATTTCTTGGTAGATCCTGTTCGATTTGGGATTATTGATGAATCGGCTGAGGATGTGCGTCACTGCACCCACGTTTTGCGAAATCGACATGTTGTTGTCGTTGAGGATGGCGATGAAC
>JAZJZV010000146.1:9806-12448 GCA_040389485.1 Chlamydiota bacterium | reverse complement strand
CGCATGCATGAGCTTACCATCATCGAACAAGACGGCAATGTCCTCATCACAAGAAGCAAAAACGTCCATGCGATTGCCCCTATCGTCTCTGCCGATCTTCCCGATTCCAAAGCGGGCAACTCCGTCCTCGTCACACGCGTCTTCCGCATCAAGAACGCGAGTGTGAGCTCGATTGCCAACATCATTCGGCCCATGACATCCGAGGGAGCGCTCATCGAAGTCTCCGTCGAAACGCGCCAGCTGATCGTGACAGACGTCACGACGAATGTCGAACAGATCGCTGCTCTCCTCGAGAGTCTCGATACACCGCACTCGCCCCTAGAAGTGGGAACCTACATCGTGCGGCAGCTAGCTCCGGCGGACCTCATCGTCTTCACTCAGCAGATTTTGAACCCCTTCACCGAGGGCAACCCCCTCATCTTTGTTCCGCAAGTCGACACAAATACGGTCTTCATCGTCTCTACTCCCTATTTGATCGAACGGGCGATCACCGTCATGGAAGATCTCGACGCACCTCCTAAACGCAAGATCATTGGAAAGTTGTCGGTCGTAGGAAAAAACTTCTACTTCTTCAACCCCACTTACCTCTCTCCGCAGGAGCTGCTCGGAGAACTGGCGCAACTCGACCAAAAACTGCAAAAAGAGGGGGGAGAACAGTCTACCCTGCGCATAGCGTTAGAAAGCGTCGAAGCGACCCAAGATGGCGGAGCGCTGGTTTATCTCGCCGATAATGACACCGCATCCCACATCGAAGGGATCCTCTCCGCACTCGACAATGCAGCCAAAGAAAGGGGCAGTTTTTTCCTCTATAAGATCCAACTGGCAAGGGAAGAGCACATTGCTGACTCGGTGCAGCAAATGATCACCCAGCTCGAAGGATCGAATAATCCCGACCACGAGCTCATCGAAGCCTTGAGCAGCATGAAGTGGATCCGAGAGACCAATACCCTCGTCTTTACCGGCACCCCCAAAGCTCTCGACAAAGTCAAAGCAATCATCCCCACATTGGATGTCAGCCCCGGTTTGTCCTCACAGGCATCTGAAGTACTCGTCTACAAACCCCAATACTCCTCGCCTGAGCAGATTCAAAATGCACTGAACGCCCTCGTTCCTTCTCTAGAAACAACCAAAACCTACTCCGATCAGAGTTTAGTCAAGGCCATCCAAGCGCTCCAGTGGAATCCCGACACGCAGACCTTTTCCGTTAACGCAGACCCGGCTGTCGTGAAACGATTGAAGGATTTGATCGTTTCCTTTGACAACCCTCAACAGCTCTCAGGTGAAGCAGCAAAAGGCTTCTTCCTCTACAAATTGCAAAATGCCAAATGCGATGCCGTGCTCGAGCAGTTAAAACTGATCTCACAAAAACTTCCTGCCTCGACGCTGCTCAACCAAAACCTCATCACTGCGATTAACAAAATCGAATGCGTCAAAAACAACAACACCCTGCTCATCACCGGCCCCAATGACGCCATCGATCAGATCAAGGCGATGATCTCCGAATTTGACCTTCCTTCGGGAGAAACTCCAGTCGGACAAACGTTTCTGATCTACAAACCCAAGTTCCTTCCCGGCCAGGAAATCCAACTCGCACTGAGCGACCTTGCCAAAGACTTGCAGGCTTCCGGACTCAACGATCCCGTCCTATTCGACACCCTGTCGACCATGCGCTACGTCGCCTCGACCAACACACTGATCTTTACAGGCACTCAGGATGGCATCAACCGCGTCCAGAACCTGATCAGTACAATCGACACGGGAGCGGCACTCAGCGCGATCCAGCGCGTCGGCAACGTCACCTTCATCCTCTATAAAATTCAGGTGGCAGCTCCCGATAAACTGATTAGCTCGCTGAAGGCCTTCGCCCTCACCCTCAAGCAGTCGGATATCCCTGACAAAAAACTCGCTGAATCTATCGATCACGTCCGTTGGATCAAAGAGACCAACTCTCTGCTCTTCACCGGAAACGAAGAGACGCTGACGCGCATTGAAGAGTTGCTCAAGAAATTCGACACCTCTGCCCTCCAAGGACCAGTTCCTATCGAACGCACAGCCCCATCATTTGTGATTTACAACCCCAAGTACGTCAGCGGCGATGATCTGATCCTGATCCTGTGCGATTTCATGGACAACCTCTCCAATGCAGGCGTCTCTGATCCAGGACTCTTTGATACGATCAGCAATCTGAAGTGGATCGATAAAACTTCCTCTCTCCTCATCTCCGGCGATGATGATTCCGTCGCCAAAGTGCAGGATCTGCTCATCAAATTCGATGTTCCGGGCAAAGGATCTGCCACTCCCTCAATCGAATCGATCGACAACACGAGCTTCCTCGTCTACAAGCTTCAATACCACCCCGGCAGCGACATTCAGATGGCGCTTAAACAGGTGGCGATGAACTTGGCTAAGACAAATGGAGGCCCCAGCCCGCTCGCCGACGCGATCGACTCCTTGCAGTGGATCCAGGTCACCAACTCGCTTCTATGCACCGGCCAGCAGGACATCCTCATCAAACTCAAAGACCTGATCCAAAATATCGACGTCCCATTGAGACAGGTCTTCATCGAAATGCTCTTTGTCGAAACGACTATTAGCAACATCCAGAACTTTGGTTTGATGTGGGGTGCACAATCGCAGTATTT
>JAZJZV010000146.1:0-9796 GCA_040389485.1 Chlamydiota bacterium | reverse complement strand
CAACAAAGCCACGATGGCTGGAGGCAACTTCCCCACGAATAATTCGTCGGGCTCTGATTCCTCTCTTGTCAACGTGTTTGGACCCACTCTCCAGGGCATCAATGCTACCAACACACCTGCAGGCGGTATTGCCAACAGGCAAGTGCCTTTTGTCAACGGCTTTGACTTAGGCGTCATCGGCGATATCATCATGCACAAGGGGAAATCCTTCCTCTCTTTGGGAGCTCTTGTCAACGCCCTGCAATCCGATAACGACACCGTCGTCGTCCTCAATCCCAAAATCCTCACGCAGGACAACAGGCAATCGATCATCTTCGTTGGCTCGAACGTCCCCTATACCGGCGCCATTGTTCAGAACCAACAGAGCAACACCACCACGACATCCAACATCGAATACCGCGACGTTGGGATGAGCCTGACCATTACTCCCGTGCTGGGTGATGGAGACATTGTGACGATGGATATCGTGCAGGACATCTCTCAGGTCACCGGCGGCCCTTCGAGCAACACTTCGACGCTCCAATTGACGGGTATCACGACCAGCCACACGCACATGGAAACGCGCGTCCAGGTGCCCAATAATCACTTCGTCGCTCTTAGCGGAATGATCGATGAGAGCAAAACGGTGTTCCGCACGGCGATCCCTTGTCTCGGCGGACTTCCCGTCATCGGCGCTCTGTTTAGCGAAAATGACCGCTCTGTCTCCAAAGACAACATCATCATCTTCATCCGACCCGTCATCATCAATACTTATGAAGAATACAAAAAAATCACCGAACACCAGGAGTGGATCTACAAGGACAGCGCCCGCAAACCCGTTCTCAGAGAATGGTTTGATGAAGGGCTCGACCTGGTCAAAGTTCCAGAAAATGAATAAAATCTACCTGTTTCTCATTCCCTTTCTGCTCCTACTGGGATGCAAACGCGTCCCAGATAAG
The DNA here is from genome assembly GCA_040389485.1 of Chlamydiota bacterium. Taxonomy (GTDB): domain Bacteria; phylum Chlamydiota; class Chlamydiia; order Chlamydiales; family Rhabdochlamydiaceae; genus JAZJZV01. Next base: position 8,858 of record JAZJZV010000146.1, on the reverse strand, counting down.
ATCGAGCCCACGATCAGCTATGCCGTGCAAGACAAATATTTACTCTCACTCCCTTCCCCCTTCCCCCCTTTAGACGCGGAAGAGCAAACGCAAGATTGGGGCAGGGAGATGCTGATCGGTTTTGGATTTGCCCACCAGCTCGATCTCTACCAGTCTATCACCGCATTTAAACGCGCAGAGTTCCTCATTCCCCGCAGCCGTCACATGCGCCGCTTGGAAATCGATTATGAGATCCTCCTCTGCTACTACATCGGCAAAAAATACAAAGATGTCGTCTACACCTTTGAGCGCAGCGATTTGCGTTTCGTCGACGACAGATTCCCTGCTCTCCACGACCTGCTGATGATCCTCTATGACACCTATCTCGAAGAGAAAATGGAAAGCCAGGCAGAGAAAATTCTCGAGCTGATCCGACATTACTACCCGGATGCCGCGGACCAGCTCACGATTTCCAGTGCCTTCCTCCAGGCAGACCTCCCCACCCTCGAGTCGATTAACTCCGCCCCTCCGGAAAGACCCTATCTCAACCAATTCTTAAGCGACTACGCCGCTCAGAAAAAATCGGTCGGCCAGGCACAGCTGTTCAATGCCCTTCTTCCCGGCGCAGGTTATCTCTACCTCGGGCAAAACCAGTCGGCTGCCACCGCTTTCTTCCTCAATGGCCTCTTCATCGCCGCCTCCGTCTACTTCTTCGACCAAGGTAATCTCGCAGCTGGAATCATCTTTACAAGTTTTGAAGCGGGATGGTATTTTGGTGGGATCTACGGCGCTGGCCTCGAAACAAAAGCCTATAACGAGCGTCTGTATGAGAAACTCGCCACTCCCGTAATGAACCGGGAAAGGCTCTTTCCCGTCCTGATGCTCAACTATGCGTTTTAAAATCACTCTCCTTCTTCTCCTACCCCTCTCTCTCCATGCCTACCCCGGCTACTTCGAGCCTTGGGGCAAAGACGCCGACCTGCAACACCCCAGCGAATGGGAATCTGCCGCCCTCGCGCCTCCCGATTCCTTCGCCGTACGCGTCGCCGAAAAAGTGATCCGCTTCCACCAGAATGTCATTTCTCCCGTCGATGGCCCTCGCAGCCATTTCAAACCTAGCTCCTCCCAATACATGCTCCTCTCCATGAAAAAGCATGGCTTCCTCGAAGGATTTCTCATGGGCTGTGACAGGCTAATGCGAGAAAATGGGGATGAGTGGGTCTATCGCAAGATCGAGGCCGAAGGCAAGCTCTTCAAGTACGATCCTGTAAGGTAAGTAATAAACGCAAAGGCGTCGAGTCGCTAAGTCGCAAAAATGCGTTTTTTCTTTGCGTCTCTGCGTTTTTGATTCACAAGAGCGATGTCTAACTATGCGAAGTAGGAAGGATCGAGGGCGAGCAGCTCTTCTTCGTTGAGTTCTTCTTCAAAGACGAACTCTTCGTCAGGTTCGGGTCCTGCAAGGGGTCTTCCCTCGCCAAGTCCCTCTTCTTCCTTCTTCTCTTTGGTCTTGCGTCCTTTGAGGAAGAATTGAACGGGAGCTCCCAGGAAGCCATAGGCCTCGCGGAACTGGTTGATGAGGTACTTCTTGTAGGTCTCTGACATCAGGTCGGCGTGGTTGACAAAGAGCACGAAACGCGGTGGCTGGATGTCGACTTGTGCGAGGTAGAAAATGCGGAGGCGCTTGCCATCGATCATCGGCGGATGGCATTTTTGAACGGCTTTTTCGATGAACTTGTTCAGCTGGCCCGTCGTGACGCGCCGCTGTTGCTGCTCATGAACTTCTTTCACTTTGGTAAAGAGCTGGTCGAGGTTTCTTCCCGAGAGACCAGAGACAAAGAGCATGGGGCAATGCGTGAGGAAGGGAACATCGATCTCAAAGCTCTTCGTGCAGTGCTCCATGCGGAATCCCTTGACGAGGTCCCACTTGTTAAAGAGGAGAATACATCCTTTGCCTTGCACCTCGATCTCATGGGCAATCCTCTTTTCCTGAACGGTCATCCCCCGCTCTGCATCGACGACGAGAACGCAGACATCGGCACGCTCAATGGCGCGCTCAGTACGCACGGCGGCGAACTTGTCGACGACCTCTCTCTCTGCCTTTTTGCGACGGATTCCCGCTGTGTCGATCAGCGTCATGACTGTGCCTTCTACCTCAATATCGACATCGATACTGTCGCGAGTGGTTCCTGCAATCGGACTCACTACGCATCTGTTTTCGCTAAGAAGGTAGTTGACGATCGTCGATTTGCCCACATTGGGACGTCCGACGATGGCGATGTGGATCGAAGAAGAGGCAGCTTCTTCCTCTGTGGGGAACTCAATGCCAGTGAAACAGGTCTCGAGAAGTTCTGCAATCTGGAAGCTCTGCGTCGCTGAAACGCCGACCATTTTAGAGATCCCCAGAGAGTAGAACGGGTACATCTGGTCGAGTTTTGCGAGGTCATCGACTTTGTTAACTGCCAGGACGACGGGTTTGCCCATGCGCAAAAGAAGGCGCGCGACGTATTCATCTAATAGAGTGACGCCAATTGTGACATCGACGACCATCACGATCACATCCGCTTCTTCGATGGCAATCTCCGCCTGTCTGCGGATCTCTTCCTGGAAGGGCACTCCCGAATTGGGATTGATCCCGCCCGTGTCGATCACCTCGAACTGCTGGCCAAAAAAATCGGCATCGGCATAGAGCCTATCGCGAGTGATCCCCTCTGCCTCATCGACAATGGCGATCCTCTTTTTACAAATCCGGTTGAACAACGCAGATTTACCCACATTAGGGCGTCCGACGAGAGCTAATTTGATTGGCTTGCGCATTTTTTACACTTTGATAATTGTTGGGCAGAATATACCCTATTGTAGATTAAAAAAAAAGGAAATGGATCTGGATCTGGAGCTGGCCGACAATTAAAAATTAAAATTTACATATACTGATCGCAACAAGGAATGTTCATAACTACAACGCGAAACTAAAATAAATTTTATATTTTAATTATAGATAAATAGATGTATAATAATACAACATTACATAATAAGGAAATCCGTTATGACAGCTTCTAATATGACCATTCAGAAATTTTCCACAGGCTCCGACTCTACTTCGTCATCCGGCTGGCCCTCTCCAACGCCTTCTTGCACCGGAAGTGATCTGTCCCACCTCATTTCACCAAGACTACAGGAAATGCACCGTCGCCTGAGCAAAGAATTTACTCCTGGCATTGTCGGCAGATGCTTGATCTACAGCAGTTTAGAACAGAGAACTGGCGTAACAAGCTCTTCTTCCAGCGTCACTGAGAATGTGAATGAGCTGGAGATGCGCTACCGCATTGCGATCAATTCCCAGCTCCAGATGCTCTCGAAGCAATTGTTCGCCAGTAGACCCCATCTTCCCCTTTCGGAAGACATGCACAGGGGCTTCCAACAATTAATTTTCTCCGTCTACCGTTTTCCTGGTCTTTATACGGAGCTGCCTGATGGCAATCGGGAAAAGACCCGAGTGGAAAATCTCCTGGACTTCTTAAAAGAGCTCAATGCGAGCCCATTGGAAGATCGGGAAGTTGCCCATCTTCTGAGAAGAGGTCTTGCGCAGTATACGCCGACAGTGACGAATGACGCGATCCAACAAGGCGCCAAACTCATAAAGCTACAGCATCTAGCAAAATCCTCAATGCGCAAACAAACGCTAGAAAAGGACCAAGAATATTCTCTCGGTCTTTATCGCGGCATGAAAGACATGACTCTCATTTCCAACTCGAAAGGGGAGGTCATCGGGAAACTCAAAACGTTTATCCCCGAAGCGGAGTTCCCCAATAACTTCCGGTGCGAGGCGCTTGGGTATGCATACGATCAACTCGCAGGGATCGGAATGACCTGCGCCACCAAGACGGCATGGATCACTTTGGAAGACGAGATTCGCCAAATCGCCCATTTTTTCAAGACGCACAGAGAAGATGAAGCGCGGTTGCGCTTTTCTGAATTACCAGATGCAATCAGAGCCTGCATTGATCTTGGCAAGAGCGCTAAGATAAGCGCGCGCGCTATTGAACTTTATCTCAAGAGCGACGATTTTAAGTCCTACAAGGATAATAATGAGCTCGCTAGGAAAGAGCAGATGGGCACCCTGCAGGTGTGGGCAAAAGGAGCCACTGCAGTCAAAACTCTGCTCACCGACTCTCCTGGTACAGGTCTGATGTTAAGAAATATCCCTGTCGCTGTTGCCCATACGCATGCCCTGTTGGCATGGATCAAAGGAGCTAAAGATTGCCATATTGCAAACACACTGATCACTCCCGGCGCGCCCACCCTCCTCGATTGCGATGACGAGCATCTACTCACTTTAAACAACATCGGCAAAAAGCCTGCGATTGACAATTTTCGCCTGTGGCAGTTTGGTCTTCCGCAAAGCGGCATTCCCTTCTCAAGGGCTGAGCTGTTTTTGCTGGCGACCTCCTACATCAGTCAGAAACTGCAAGAGTGGAATCAAAGCCAAAGATCTGTTGTGTACAACGAAGGGAAATTCCAACGGCGCCCGGCCCCATGGATTTCGGCGGAAGCATCAGATGCGCAACAGTTGAGAATGCAGGAGGTGGAAAGACGCGCAAAAGACGCTCTGCTTTATGGGCCGCCTTTTTCTCCACAAGATCTTTACCATGAGATGGTCGAGGGCTCCTCACTCGCTGTGAGAGCAAAACAAAATGGGGTGCCTGGAGTACTCGCCTATGACACGCCCCTCGATCCTTGGTGGGACTCGCGCTTTTTCGAGTCCACGTTCATTCAGAACATGCACGAGCTCTACCCCAGCTATGAAGTCCTTTAATTGACTATGGACTGGTACGGGGTCTTGATTTGTGACCTCTGTAAAAGATCCAACTGGATAGCAACATCGCCAGAGCACTCACGATCAATGGCGTGTTGTGCATGAAGTCCAACAAAATTCCTCCCAGACAGGGTGTAACTGCAAACGCAAAGGCTTGTAGCGATTGAAATGCGCCTAGAGTTTCCCCTTGTTGATGCTCTGACACAAGATTAGATACTACTGCCGTTCCGACGGGAAAGATCAGTGCGATCAGGAATTGCTGGATGGGAATGAAAATCCAATACAATCCGATCCATGCTCCGACGAGAAGGAGTAAAAATATTCCCAATGCAGCCCAGGCAAAGAAAAGGATTTTAAACGCCGAAAGCCTTTTGATTACAGGACGTATCAGCAAGCCACTGCTCAAAACGTAAAATAGAGAGCCGTAGGCGTAAAAATCGCCGATCTGAGATACCCCCAAGCTATATTCTCTGATCCACGTGACGGGGATAAATTCCCAATAAAAAGACCATCCAAAACAAAAGAGGAAAAAAGCGAGAAAGAAATGGCGGTTTTTCTGAAAGAAGGTGACTTTCACATGCTGATACAAGCGGAGCGATGTGTGAGTGGAGCCGGTTTTTTTGAGATGCGTTTCATCGAGCAGGAAAATGATGAAAATGAGATTGATCAATGTGAATATTCCCGCAATGATAAAAGGAAAATCGAAGCCCAAAAACGCCAATTTGCCACCGATTAACGGGCCCACTGCAAAGCCAAGACCGTTAGTCATCGCAATCAATCCAAAGTTCTTGGCTTTTGCTGTGGGCGCGCTGAGATCGGCAACAGCCGAGTTGATCACGGCAATATTCCCAGCGCCTATTCCCGTGACGACGCGCCCTAAAATCAAAAGAAAAAAACTCTGTTTTCCGAAGCCTAATGCAGAAATAAAATAGCCTGCCATGATCATTGCTGTGGTGATTTGCAGCATCGGCTTGCGCCCCATGCGATCTGAGAGTAAGCCGATCAGTGGAGCACTAAAGAACTGGGCAAGAGGTGATGCAGATATCAATACCCCCAGCCAAAAACCCTGCATGCTAGTGAACAGGGAGAAAAACAATGCTTCCTTCTGAAAAATTGCCGCCGCAAAAAGGGGATACACGATCCCATAACTGATCCAGACGATAAACGCGGTGGAACAGAGGATCAGGAATGAAATTTTTGGATGCGATGGGGACGCGCTTGGCATGTTTTCTCTCCGTCACTCGGATATATACCGGTTCTCAACGAGCTTGACAAGTACCCGTCACATTAGGCAGTGTTCAGAAAAAAACAGCAGAGGGATTTTCATGAAGCTTTTTATTCTGTTTTCAGTTTGTTTTGGATTGCAATTTGCCGGAGCCGCTCTCTCAGCGGACACTTCTAAAAGAGAGCTTGAGCCTTCCGATGCGAAAGCTTTAGGACGGGAGTTGATGAGCAATCTGCCCGGCATCTTCTCTCTCGACCTCGAGAATGAAGAAAAAATTGGCGGCTACTCAGTGCCTGCCATCCGCAATGGCAATTGGGTCCTTAGCTCTCAGCCCGTCTCCCTTGTTGAGAGTTTTGCGCAGCAGACCCAGACAATTGTGACGCTCTTTGTGAAAGTAGGCGATGAATTTGTCAGGATCTCCACTACCGAAGCCAACGAAAAAGCAGGAACGATTTTATCTCATTCAAGCCCTGCGTACAAGCGCATGCTAGGAGAGCTGCGCTATAGTGGTAAAGTCACCTTATCGGAGCGCGAATACATGGTCGACTATGACGTTTTCCGAGACAGGCAAGGCAGAGTCATCGGTGCCTATCTCGTTGGGATTCCAATCGAAAATTAGAAAATCCCTGTCAACGGGACTCTTTTAAATCACGCGACGACCGATCTTCCAAATAGCTGCAAGACCAATTGCCACGTAGATTGCATGTTGCACTGCAGACATGGCAATAAAAACCCACATGATCACATTGAAGTCGGCTACGCCTACGAGTCCCCAGTTCAAACCTCCGATGAGGAGCAATATAGTGGCTATGCTATCTAAAATTTTCATCATCTATCCTCTCCTTAAAACTAATTTCCTACGTCTTTGTCGATGAGCTGTAGCAATTGCAGCAGCTCATCGCGATTAAGTCCTTTCACTTGGTCCTGGTCGTCGAAGCCAAGCACTCCCTCGGTGAGAGTCAGCTTTCTCTCGATGATCCGGTGGATGTGTTCCTCGATGGTTCCTTTCGTGACGAGTTTGAAGACCTGGACGCCGCGATTCTGCCCGATGCGATGAACGCGGTCGGTGGCCTGGTTTTCGCGGGCAGGGTTCCACCATCTGTCGTAGTGAATCACCACGGATGCAGAGACGAGGTCGACGCCCACGCCAACTGCTTGCAGTGAGGCCAGAAAGACTTCGCTCTGTGGGTCTTCTTTAAACTTCTCCAGCTGTTCTTTGCGATTGCGGGTCGATCCCCGGATGCCGCAGTAACCGATCTTATGCTCTTTGAGGTAGGACTCTATCATGTCGAGCATGTCGAGGTATTGCGAGAAGATGACCACTTTCTGTCCACTGTCCCGGATTTCTTGGAGAAGGTCGACGAAGAGGTCCCACTTCCCCGACTTGTGCTTTTGAAATTCGGAGAACTCTTTAGTGATCAAACAGGGGTGGTCGCAGATCTGCTTTAAGCTCGTGAGTAGTGAGAAAATGTGCAGGTAGGGAACGGGCCTCTTGTCATCTTTGAGATCTTTGACAAGCGCTTCTTTGTGGAGGCGGAATGTGGTGGCGTAGAGCTCGCGTTGCTCATCAGAGAGGTCGCAATAAGAAATCTCCTCAATCTTTTCAGGCAACTCGAGGAGCACTTCCGTTTTTTTTCTGCGGAGGATGAAAGGCTTAATCAGCTTAGAAAGCAGAGCCTTTTTTTCGGGGTCTTGTCCCTTTTCTATGGGATTGACGAACAGCTCCTTGAACTGCGCTTCTTGGGGAAAGTAGCCGGGAATGATGACGTCAAAGAGAGCTTTGAGCTCGAGGAGGCGATTTTCAATCGGCGTTCCTGAGAGTCCCACGCGCATGGAGGCTTTCATTTTTTTGAGTGCCTTATGCGTCTGCGAATGGGGGTTCTTGGCGATTTGCAACTCATCGTAGATGGCAAGCTCGAACTCCAGCTTCGATAGCGCCTCTTTTTCACTGCGGAGGGTGCCGTAAGAGGTGAGGAGCAGGTCTGCCTCCTGGGCAATGGGCTCGAGGTGGCGGGTAGTGCCGTAGAAAAAGAGCACGCGCACCTCAGGCAAGAACGTCTTCAGCAATGCTTCCCAGTGATAAATGACGGAGGTGGGGCAAACGACGAAGATTTTTCCTTCTGCTTTGTAATTGCGCAGGGCCGCGATGAGTCCCATCGCCTGGTGCGTCTTTCCCAGTCCCATCTCATCGCAGAGCAGCCCAGAGAGTCCGTAGGTGTATAAGAACCAGAGCCACTTGACGCCCATTTCTTGATAGGAGCGCAAATCGCTCTTAAAGCCGGAGAGATCAATGGGCTGATCCGCCTCAAAAGAGCTGAGGGAGCGGATCCATTCGCGCGATTTTTCTTCTTCAGGAGACTCTCCCTCCGGAGGGCGCACCTCTTCGATGAGGAAGAGGCGGAGCCAGTCGAGGGTAGTGAGGCGCATCTGTTTGCCCTCTTTCAGCCAGCGCTTCTTGGGAAATGTTTTGAGCCAGTTGAAGCGGGGATGTTTGAGGTGGATGAGTCCAGCGGAGGAGAAGAGGTAGCGGCGGTTTTCCTGGAGTGCTTTCCAGATTTCAAATGGCTCAATGCTGCCGAGCTCTGTCGCAAAAGCTCCCTCGACGACCCACTCAGCAGCCTTGGTGCGTCCACTCTTTTGTAGCCGGTGGATTTTAAAATAGAAATCTTTAGGCCTTTTGAGCTCGTTCTGGATAGAGACGATGAAGGGTTTGAGCGTCTCTAGTTCGAAGAAAACGAAATTGGGCTCGTCTGCCATGGGAATCGTCTTTTCGCGGATGTAGGCCTCAGGCACCCTTTTCTCATAGGGAATCTCAAAAAAACCCTCGTCTTTGACATACGT